>CAZBYY010000103.1:0-1666 GCA_964495855.1 uncultured Acidobacterium sp.
GCGCGACTTCGGTCCGCGGCTGTGCACCTTTGTGGCCGGGTGGGGCGGCGGCGTCTTCACGGCCGGCAACGGCTGGTGGTGGGTGCCGGTGATTGCGCCGATCGTCGGCGCCATTCTCGGCGCGTGGTTGTACGACGCGTTCATCAACAAGCATCACGTCGCGCCGAAGGCCAACTGATGTCGAAGTTCATCCTCGCCCTCGACCAGGGCACCACGTCGAGCCGCGCGATCGTCTTCGATCGCTCCGGTAAAGCGATCTCCGTGGCGCAGCAGGAATTCCCGCAACTGTTTCCCGGCCCTGGCCACGTTGAGCACGATCCCGAAGCCATCTGGTCCACGCAGCTGCAGACAGCGAAGGACGCACTCGCGAAAGCGGGCGCAACAGCCGCGGACATCGCGGCGATCGGCGTCACCAATCAGCGCGAGACGACCGTGCTCTGGGAAAAGGCGACGGGCAAGCCCATCGCCAACGCGATCGTGTGGCAGAGCCGCGTCACCGCGCCGATCTGCGATCAGCTCAAGGCCGCGGGCCACGAGCAGACGTTCCGTCGAAAGACCGGGCTCGTGGTTGACGCGTATTTCTCCGGAACGAAGGTCAAGCACCTGCTTGATTCCTTCGACGGACTGCGGGCCCGCGCCGCGCGCGGCGAGATCCTGTTCGGCACGATCGACACGTTCCTCATCTGGCGGCTGACCGGAGGCAGGTGTCACGTAACCGATGTGAGCAATGCGAGCCGCACGTTGATGTTCAACATCCACACGATGCAGTGGGATGACGAGCTGCTGGCGCTGCTCGACGTGCCGCGCGCCATGCTCCCGGAGGTGCGATCGTCGAGCGAGATCTACGGCACGACCGATCCGTCACTGTTCGGCGCCGCGATTCCGGTCGCGGGCGATGCCGGCGACCAGCAAGCCGCGCTCTTCGGTCAGGCGTGCTTTGACCCAGGCTCGGCGAAGAACACGTACGGCACGGGATGCTTCATGCTGCTCAACACCGGGACAAAGCCGGTGCCATCGGACACGGGCCTGCTGACGACGGTCGCCTGGCAGATCGGCGGCAAGACGACCTACGCGCTCGAAGGGTCGGTGTTCGTTGCCGGTGCGGCGGTGCAGTGGCTCCGTGATGGCTTGAGGGCCATCACCGCATCCGCCGACGTGGAAAAGCTGATGGCGCAGGTGCCTGATACCGACGGCGTCTACCTCGTGCCGGCCTTTGTCGGTCTCGGCGCGCCGTACTGGGATCCGCGCGCGCGAGGCGTGATCGTCGGCCTCACGCGCAATACGAAGATCGAACACGTCGCGCGCGCCACCGTCGATGCGATGGCCTACCAGACGCGCGATGTGCTTGAAGCGATGCAGTCGGACTCAAAGCTGCCGCTGACGACGTTGAAGGTGGATGGCGGCGCCGCGGCCAACGCCATGCTGCTGCAATTCCAGGCGGACCTGTTGAACGTCAGCGTCCGACGGCCCGTCGTCGCCGAGACCACCGCGCTTGGAGCGGCGTATCTGGCCGGTCTTGCCGTCGGCTACTGGAACGGCCTCGACGACGTGATGAAGAACTGGGCGCTCGATCGCGAGTTCCGTCCGTCGATGGACGCCGCGACGCGCGAGAAGCTGTACGCGGGATGGAAGAAGGCGGTCACGAGGGCGAGGGACTGGGAGGACT
>CAZBYY010000103.1:1766-11022 GCA_964495855.1 uncultured Acidobacterium sp.
AGATGGATTTCGTCGAGGAAGTGCTCAGGTTCCTCACCGCCCGGATGCAGATCGAGGCGGAGTGGGCCGTGCAGGAACGCACTTCATTCACGTGGTGGGCCCACGCGCTGGCCCAACGGGTCTGGGTGGCCGAGCCGCGCGAGTTTCAGGGCGTTGAGCTCCGCACGCTTCACATCGAGACGGATTTACTCGCCGACGTGCCGATGACCGCGTCCACCTGGGCGCGGCTGGCGAGCGTCAACCGGTTCGCCTCGCTGAGCGCGTACGTGGCGGATCAATCACGACAGACGATCTCGTTGCACTCGTCGGTGTCGCTGACGGCGGAAAACCACTTGCTGGCGCGGTCGATTGCCCTCCACGCAATGGCGCTGCAGATGACCGATGCCTACGCCGAGGCGTCCGAAATGGCAGCCGCGTTCGGCGCCAGGATCAACGACACGCCACATCCCGTGAGCGGCCTGCGGGAGCGGCCCGACGAGATGGTCGGCGTGGTGGAGATCTACCAGCAGCGCGGCGAAGGTGATTCGCCCTTCAATGCCGACGAGATCGCCTCGCTCGTGCATGTCGAGCCGAGGCCGTGGACGATGGCGCAGAATGACATGCTGCGCTTGTCGGCGGAACTGGAGTTTGCCACGGACCTGCCGGCGCACATGGAGCTCGATGCCTCCGAGCGGCACCCGTCGCTTGGCTCAGGGCTGCAGCTTCGCCTGATGTTGCCGGTCGAGCCGGACGAAGCGCTCGCGCAGAAACTCAACGCCAACGAATGCGTGGAGCCGGACGCGCATCAGCTCGGCGCGTGGTGCGTCGATCTCGAGCGAGGCCTGATGTTCACCGGGTTCGTGCCCGCGGCCGCCTACGCGCCGGCGTTGTCGCGCGCGCTCGTCTACCACTTGTCCGCGAAGAACGAATGGGCGCGGGCGCTGCTGTTCCCGTCAGCGTAGGAAACACTCGTACATCGCGATCGAGGCCGCGGCCGTGACGTTGAGTGAATCCACCTCGGGTGTCATCGGGATGCGCGCGGTCAGCGTCGCGCGCTGAATCGCATCCTGCGTCAGCCCGTCACCCTCCGATCCGACCAGCAGGGCGAGCTTCGCTGACCGGCGCACGTCGGCGAGCGGTGCCGCGGACATGTGCGGCGTGAGCGCCACGACCGTGAACCCATCGACCCGCAGGTCGTCGATCGCCCCGGGCCATTGCGGCGCCTTGATGAACGGCATCGACAGCACGGCCCCCATCGAGGTGCGTACCGCCTTGCGGTACAGCGGATCGCCGCAGTGCGGGCCGAGCACCACCAGGTCGACGCCAAACGCCGCGGCGCTCCGGAACAGTCCGCCGACGTTGTCCGGATTGTTCACGCCCTCGAGGACGAGCACTCTCGACAAGGGACCGGCGGCGATGCGATCGAGCGTGACCGTCTGCGGCCGCTTCACCAGCGCGAGGCACCCGCGATGAATGTTGAAGCCGGCAATGCCGTTCATCACCGCCTGGTCGGCGAGGTAGATGGGCGCGTGGACGTCCAACAGTGCATCGGCCATCTGCTCCATGGCCGCGTGCGTGAGCAGGATCGATTCGATGTGCCACTCGCGGAGTTCGACGAGTCGCCGTACGACGAGGCGGCCCTCGGCGATAAACACGCCGCGTTCGGTCAGGCGATCGGGGGACGCCACATCGCGATACCCCTCGACGCGGGGATCGTCGAGCGACTCGATCTTAACCACGCCTGGCGAGCTCGGCGAACCACTCGAGCACGACCTTGAGCTCGAGGCGCCCGGAAAGCGGCGCGCGCGCATTCCATCGTCCCGGTGCGTTCGCCATGGCTGCCCAATAGCACCCTACTTCTGCCACTCGTTGTCCTGGACGACGGGCATCTGCAACGCGCGTTCGCGGTCGAGGTCGAGCGAGCCGACGTGGAGCGACAGCGGCGACTGGACCCACTTGTAGATCGAGTGCGAGAACAGCGTCGTGAAGCGGTTCGCCCACTGTGTGAGCGTCTCGGCCGGATAGTTCGGGAACAGGGCTTTCAGCGCGAGCCCGATCTCATCCGGCGACATTTTCTCGCCGGCGTACATGTGCAGGCAGGCGTCGAGGATCGGGAACGGCATCAACTCGTTTTCGGCCACCTGCTTGTCGGCAAGTTCGGGCCCGGGCTCGGTGGCGAGCGTTGCGGCGATGCCGTTGAAACCGAATCGCCGCTGCAAGCGCTCGAGCAGCGCCATCACGACGGTCTTCGGAACATTGGCGATGACGGACAAGGCGCCTTCGAGGTCGCCGCCCATGGTTGTGTAACCGACCGCCTTCTCGCTCATGTCGCCGGTCTGCAGGAACAGCGCGCCGGAGGAGTTGGCCCAGTTCCACATCCGCTGTCCGCGAATGCGCGCCTGGATGTTCTGCCGCGTGAGCTCGGTCGGCCGTTGCCCGCCAAGCATCTGCACGGTGGCGTCGACCTCGCGATCGACGGCCTCCTGGATGTCGATCGTCTTCAGTTCGACACCCAGTTCCTGCGCGAGCAACGCCGCGGCGTTCCTCGTGTCGTCGCCTGAGTGCTTGCTTGGCATGTAAAACGCGAAAATTCGGGTGCCCGGTGCCGGGTGCCCCGTGCCGATCAGCTGCGCGGCTCGCCACGCGACGAGCAGCGTCAGCATGGAATCCCGTCCGCCCGACAGCGCGATGCCGAGCGAGGTGAACGCGCCGGTCTTTTCGTAATAGCTCTTCACGCCGAGCGCGAGCGCTTCGAACAGGTCGTCGAGCGCGCGCTCGCGGGGATCGAACGTCACCGCGCGCGACGCCGGCAGGAAGAAGTTGCCGCCATCAGGAGCGGGGTAGGCGAGCGAGGTGCTGTCGGCCGTGGCGGCATCCACCCGAATCGCCGGAACGGTTTGTCGCAGCAACCGAAACGCTTCGCAGTCGGTGCGCCAGGTGGTGTTCTCCTGTCGCAACCGTCGCGTGCGATCGGTGTCGACGACCGTGGACCACCAGCCTTCGCGGAAGCGCGGTGCTTCGAACACCAGCCGCCCGTTCTGGAACACGAATCCGCCGCCGTCGAAGATCAAGCCGTCCTGGCCGCCCACGGCGTTGGCGTAGATCAGGAGCGCCTGGTTGTCGGCAGCGCGCGTGGCCAGCATTTCGCGACGCGTGGAATCGACGCCCATGCGATACGGTGAGCTCGACACGTTCACGACGATCTCCGACCCGGAATAGCAGCGGCGGCGCATCGGTCCATCAGGTGACCACGCGTCTTCGCAGACCTCGACGGCGACATCACCAAAATCAAACTGGAAGCGATAGTCGCCGAACGGAATTCCGTCGGCATCGAGCGACAATCCCGGGCCGCCGCGCGAGAAGGTGCGGCCTTCGTAGAAGACGTTGTAGGTCGGCAGCTTCTCTTTGGGAACCAGTCCGACAATGCGTCCGCGATGCACGACCGCCGCGGTGTTGAAGATCTGATCGTTCGCCGACACCGCGAGGCCGATCACGTACACGGTCGCTGCGTGCTGGGTCGCATCGGCGAAGCGTTCGAGCTCGCGGCGCTGGCCGATCAGGAATCCCGGCCACTGCACGAGGTCTTCAGGCGGGTAGCCGCCGACGACCTGCTCGGGAAATGCCGCGATCGTGACGTTCGCGTCCGCCATCTCCGTGGCCATCGCGATGAGGCGGTCGACGTTGGAACGCACGGCGCCAACGGTGGGACTGATGCTGGCCACGGCCAGCTTCGCCAGGCGCATAGATATCTGGTCGAGTGTACCTCAGTCGGCGAGCGGCGCCTCGCCGAGCCACCGCCTCGGCCGCGGCACGGGTCGTCGTTTGAGGCCAAACTGTTGAACCGCGTGCAATTCGATGTGCGCCATCGCGTCGGTGACCGAATCGGTCAGCAGCATCAGGTCGAGGTCCGATGCCGAGATCGTCCCTTCATCGACCATCGTCTTGACCATCGACATGAACGGCGCCCAGTAGTCCTTGCCCATGAGGACGATCGGGAACTGCAGGATCTTGCGCGTCTGGATCAGCGTGAGCGCCTCGGAGAGCTCGTCGAGCGTGCCGAAGCCGCCCGGCATCACGATGAACGCGTACGAGTATTTGACGAGCAGGACCTTGCGCACCCAGAAGTAGCGCACCGTCACCCATCGGTCGAGATACGGATTCGGTTGCTGCTCGAACGGCAGCTCGATGTTGCAGCCGACCGACCGGCCGCCCGCTTCACGCGCCCCGCGGTTGGCCGCTTCCATCACGCCGGGCCCGCCGCCGGTCATGACGGTGAATCCCAACCGCACCAGCGCCGCGCCGACCTCGCGTGACATCTGGTAATAACGGTGCTTCTCGTCGAAACGTGCGGAACCGAACACGGTCACGCACGGACCGACGAAATGCAGCACGCGGAAGCCGCGAATGAAGTCACGGCCGGCGCGAATCAGGAGCTTCAGCTCTGTTAAACGGGAGTGCGGGCCTTCGAGGAGGACGCGATCGGTCTCGGACATCCTGTTGTACAGTTTATCGTTATGTTCCGTCTGGCTCGCTTTCTTCTTGTCGGCGGTCTCGTGGCAGCACCGCTTGGCGGTTCCGCGCTGGCTGCCGATCAATCGACACCGTCGCCGTCCGCGCAATCGCGCGCCGCGTCGAAGACGGTTGGCAGCGTCATCGATATTTCCGGCGCGGTGATTCCCGGTGCCACGGTAGCGGTGACCGCCCGTGACGGTGGGACGTCCACGGTGACGACCGATGCGAGCGGCAACTTCGATGCGGGCGTGGTGGCGTCGAAGCTCACCGTGTCGTTGGATGGGTTTGAAACGGCGAACGTCGACGTCGGCGGCACTGGCCCCGTCCAGGTGGTGCTGCGTCCCGTGACGTTTGCGGACTCGGTGGTGGTCACCGCGACGCGCGGCGCCGAAAAGCTGCCGACGGCGGCCAGTTCGACGGTGCTGACCTCGGCGGAGTTGAGCAACATGGCGCCGGCCTCGATCGATGATGCGCTGCGCGCGACGCCCGGCTTCACCTTGTTCCGCCGTTCATCATCACGCGTCGCCAATCCGACGACGCAGGGCGTGACGTTGCGTGGTGTCTCGGGATCGGGATCGAGCCGCACGTTGGTGCTGGCGGATGGCGTGCCGCTGAACGATCCCTTCGGCAGCTGGGTCTACTGGAATCGCATTCCGTCGGCCGCCGTCGATCGGGTCGAAGTCGTGCGCGGCGCGACCGGTGATTTGTACGGCGCTGGAGCGCTTGGTGGAGTGGTGCAGTTGCTGACGGTGCAGCCGACGCGTTCGCGCGCACGGGCGACCTTCGACGGCGGATCGAACGACACGATGCGCGGCTCGATGTTCCTGGCCGGCGAGAAGAAGGGCTGGAATGCGAGCGGCGCCTACGAAGGCGTGCGCACCGACGGTGTGTACGTGATCGGATCGGAAGTGCGCGGCGCCGTCGACACGCGCGCGGACAGCGACTACAAGACCGGGTTCGCGACTGCCGGCCGTCGCGGCGACAACTGGCACCTGAGCGTGCGCGGTGCCGGCTACGACGAGACGCGCAACAACGGCACGGTCGTGCAGGTCAACGACACGAGCTGGAAGCAGTTTTCGGCAGAAGGCGGCGGCATCTTCGGCGGCGGCGTCCTGAATCTGCACGCCGTCGGCAGCTCGCAGGATTATCACCAGACGTTCTCGGCGGTGGCCGGCGCCACAGCGACCGCTCCTGCACGAGCGACTGAAAGGCTGACGTTCGAGCAGTTCATCAACACGTCACACCGCGCCTTCAACGGCCAGTTCACCAGGCCGGTCGGAAAGGTGACGATGATCCTGGGCGGCGATTTTCATCGCACCAACTCCGCGCAGGATGAATTGCGATTCGTGCTGGTCAGCGGCGTGAACACCAAGACGGGCCCGTTTGCGTCCGGCGGCATCGAAACTGGTTATGCGGGGTACGGCCGCGCAAACGTGGCCGTGACTGACGCGATCACCGTCGAGCTCGGCGCGCGCGCCGATCATTGGAAGTCGGACCCGCACGATCCGGCGTTGAACACGAAAAAAGTGAACTACCTCAGTCCGCGCGCGGCGGTGTCGGCACGTGTCGGCCGGTATCAGCTGCAGGCATCGACCTACTACGCCAATCGCACGCCGACGTTGAACGAACTGTTCCGGCGCTTCGCGGTCGGCAACCAGGTCACCAATGCCAACGAGCTTCTCGAGCCGGAGCGGTTGAAGGGCGTCGAAGGCGGCGGGTTGACGCATGTCGGCCGCACGTCCCTGCGCGCAACGGCGTTTCTGAATAACCTCAATGGCGCGATTGCCAATGTCACGCTGTCGCAGACGCCGACGTCGATCGTCCGGCAGCGGCAGAATTCAGACACGATTCGGGCGACGGGTCTCGAGGTCGAAGTGGATTCGCGCCTCACGAACACGTTGAGCGCCAGCGGCCAGATGGTGTTCACGTCGAGCCACTACCGCGGTTCGGTCGCCACGCCGGCGCTCGAAGGCAACTTCGTTCCGCAGGTCCCCAAGGTGCAGGGCAGTGTCTCGCTGACGTGGGCGGATCCGCGACTGTTCACCGCCTCGACGCAGGTGCGGTTCAGCGGACGCCAGTTCGACGATGACCTGAACACGGCGGCGTTTGTGTTGGGCGCCTACGGCGTGTGGGATGCGACGGTGACGCGCGCGCTGGTGCGGAGCGTCAATGCGTTCGTGTCGGTCGAGAACATCCTCGACAACGAGTACGACACCGCGCGCACGCCGCTGCGATCGATCGGTTATCCGCGCACCGTTCGCGTAGGTGCGCGCGTCACGTGGCAGTAGCGCTTACCGTGTGGAAGAGCCGGACGGTAGCGGCATCCGCGCGGTCCTGACCCGCGTGGGGGTCGACGAATCGGTCCACGCGAACGTCAGTTCGTTGCCGAACCTCGCCATGCGAGGATAGCCGCTCGCGCGATTGGCGCTGAGGCCGGAGACCGTCACCGCCGGTGACCGCGTCCCGTCGGATGCCACGTGCCGCATCCGGAAGTCCGCCTTGCCGTTGGCAAACTCGATCCACGTCGCTACCGCGGAGCCATCGGCCAGCAGCGCGACATCAACACGCCCGAGCGCCGTCGCGTCATCGAGGCGAATCGGTTCGCCGAACGACTGCCCACTGTTCTGTGAGAACGCCAGGTAGCTGTGGCCATCGCCGCCTGCAGCCGAGAACCAGGCGAGGGCGACGACGCGTCCGTCGGTGCTCAAGGCCGGCCCGTTGACCGGACATGCGGCGATCTGCCAGTTGTCTCGATGCACCGGCGCTCCGGCGGTCCACGCGCCGCCGACGAATCTGGACACGTAGATGTCGCGCACTTCCGTGTCACCGCGATCGCGATACGCGACGATCGGTCCGTCAGCGGTGACCGCCGCGGTTGTCGGACAGCATTCGCACACGCGCAGGTCCACGCTGCTCTCCGATGTCTGCGTTCCGGCTTTGTCGAACACGGCGCTGCGAACGCTCATGTCGCCATGCCCCTCATGGCCGGGTGTCATGGCGCGGCCGTCGAGCCACACGAGCCCCAACCCGGCGCCGGGCATCTGGTAAAGCGATGCGAAGCCGTGTTCGGTCTTCGTGCCGTCGTGATGCGGCGTGATCGACGGCGACCACGTTCGTCCATCGTCCGTGGATCGCGAGAGGCGGACATCGTATGCGTAGGTGTCGGCGCCGCTCTTCTGCAGCCAGTGCGCGTACAACGAGTTGTCGGCCAGCCGAATGACCGAGGGAACGTCCGCCCAGTTGACGAACCAGTCGCGGCCGGAGGCGACGATGCGCGGAGCTGACCATGCGGCGCCTTGACGTTCCGCAAACTTGAGCGTGGCGGTGTCGCCGTCGCGCTCGATCCAACTGAGGAGCGCGCCCTTTGCCGCCACCGTCAGTTGCGGATCGGCGCTGTTCGGTCCTGCGGGCGAGTCGATCGCGACTGGCGGCGTGAGCACGGCAGGCGCGGCGGAGCCGCGAGCCAGCATGGTGGAAGCGATCATCGCGGCTGCGATCGTGGTTCGAATCGTCACGGCGTCATCATACCGCTCGCATGACGATTCCGCGTTGATTCAGGCTACGATGGACGCACATGCGTTTCACGATCGTCGCGCTGGCGTCGGTGGCCCTGGCGGCTGGTTGCACGGACAGAAAAATGCCGGTGGCCGCGACCGCGATCGCGGGCCCGACACCGCTGCTCACGACGCCGTCGCTGCCCACCACCGTGCCGGGCGTGTTGTCGCTGGTGATGCCGATCCAGCCCGGCGATGCGGCGAGCACCCTTGTGGGAATCGCGCCGTTCGGATACCACGCCGCGGGACATGCCGAGAGCGGTCACTCCGGCTGGGACATCGAATACCGGACTGGCGCAGCAGTGCGCGCCGCTGCCGCCGGGACAGTGCAGGCCGTGAGCGTCGACGCATCGACCGGCCGCACCACCGTCGAGATCGAGCACATCGTCGGCAGGCATCATTACCGCACCGTCTACACGGAACTCGTGACGATGGCGTCCGATGTCGTGGTGAACGCGGCGGTGGGCGCGGGCCAATCGATCGGGACGGCCGCGGGCATCAGCCATTTTCAACTTGATGATTTCGAGTACTACCGCGACGTGCCGAGTCCGAACGCGGTGAGTCCGGAGCCGTTCCTGAGCGCCGCCGGCAAGTCGTTGTTCGAAGGCCTATGGAGCCGCGCGAGCTATCCGGAAGAACTGGTCGAACCGTTTGCCACGAACCCGCGCGACCTGGCGTTCCCCGCATCACGCACGTGGATGCGTGAGGGCGGCGACGGCATCGCGGGCATCGCGTTGACGCGGCGCTCCGCGCGCAGCACGATCTACGACTACGCCGTTCTCACTGAATCCGGAACCGCGATCGAGACGGGGACCGCGACGGTCTCGGCCTCGGCACAGCCATTCGCGACGATCGACCTCGTGTCACCGACATCGCGGCGTCTCGGGATCTACGAGGTCGTGTCGAACGAGATGAAGCTGGTGCTCGGCGAGGTCGGTGCGGCACGTCCGGCCTCGCTCGCGAAGGCCGGCGTGTACCGCACGACGCGCTAGTTCAGAATCGAATCGGCTGCCGCTCCACGCCGAGCGGATTGGTCTTCGTATACAACTGCAAATACAGCCGGCCGCCGACGAGGTCTTCGCGGTTCCGCCCGCGCATGATCAGTGTGCCGCTGCCGCTGATCTGGTTCGGCTGGAGCAGATGCGCGACGATCGCGCCGGGCTTGCCGTTGTCGCTGCGCTGCACCGTGAGCGGAAGCACGCGATCACTGA
>CAZBYY010000104.1:0-10933 GCA_964495855.1 uncultured Acidobacterium sp.
GGCTATCAGCCATCAGGCCATCAGGGGCTCGAGACGAAAGTTCGTCTCGAGCCTTTTTCATTTCAGCGTCGCGGACCCGCCAGGCTGACTGACATTTCCGTGGATCCCGTCCGGGTGGGGCTGTTGCCGGGCGGCGACGCGGCCGTCAGCGACAGCGTCCCGTTGATGGTGTTGCCCGACAACGCACCCGTGAAGCTGACGGTGTAGGTTTCCGCCCCAACCGGCGCCGTGCCCGTGAACGACAGCGCCGAGGGGCCGCCTGACACGGGCGTATTTTATCGAAGCAGAGTGAAGTTCACGGGCGTCGATTCACCGATGCACGTCGGGGAGCCAGAGACGGAGATCGGGTTCTGCGTGATCGCGACCGTCGCGCGCCCCATCGAATTACCAGAAAACATTTCGATGCGGATCGTGCCCGTGATCGCTCGCGTAAACGTGCACGGCTGCACGCCGGCACTGTTCACCGAGATCTGGCCACTGAGCGTGCCCTCGTAGCCGTCGAACGATTCCCCGGAAGAATCCGAGGACCCGCCCGCGACCTGTTTCACGGCAACGGCTCCCCCGGCAACAGCTGCACCGATAATGCCGATCGTGGTGCCGGAGATGCCGCCACCAGCGCCCGCCGCCGTGCCGGCGGCCCCTGAAGCGCCACTGCCGCCTGCACCGGCACCCCCGGCTTGCGCCGCCGCCGCCGTCGCGAAGTTCGTCTGAGAAATCGCCGCGGTTGCGACCTGCCCCTGATACGCCGCCTGCACCTAGATCTGCATCGCGCCGCTGCGCATCGCCTGCAGGCCCGCCGCCGCCGCGCGCCCGGCAGAGTTGGTCGTGACAGTCAACGTCTGCGCACCACCCGCAAACGCCGCGCCCTGGCCACCGCCGATCGTGAACGTCACGGTCGCGCCGGCGACCGGCAGGTTGTTGCGATCGCGCACTTCGACCACCGGGCTCACCGCGGTCTTCTGCTGGATGATGTTGACCGCGCCTTCGCCTTCGACGACGACGATCTTCAGCGTGGGGGGTGACTGGAAGGCCCCGAAGAGGAGCGCCGAGCACGCAAGCAGCATTCGCATGCGCGGAGGATACTCGAACCTGGCACCCGCGCGAGTGCCACCTTCGGGTTACCCGGCACTCAAACGGCCCGCCTTTCAGCGAGAACGCAGCAGGCGTAGACCGTTCAACGTCACCGCCACCGTTGCGCCTGTATCGGCGACGACCGCCAGCCACAGCGGTGCAGCGCCGAAGAGCGCGGAGACGAGGAACGCGAACTTCGTTGCCAGGGCGATCGACACGTTCTGGCGAATCACGTTCATCGCGCGGCGGGAGTGGCCCACGAGAAACGCGATGTCCTCATCGTGATCGCAGGTGAGCATCACGTCGATACGCCTGGTCTGCGTCTCCGATGAGCCCGCGTCCGGCGCCGGCATTTGCGTGCGGCACTGCACCACGACGCCGGTGTCGCGCACGGCCTGCAGCGTCGGTGACGTCGCCGTGGCGACTCGCTCGAGCGGCGCGCCGCCCTTGAACAGCACGCCACGCCGGGCCGCTGACGTGAGCGCGGCGACGACGGTCACCGGCGTCGAGATCACCAGCGCGCACGGACATGCGAGCACGAGGAAGATCAGCCCGCGATAGAACCACGTGCCCCACTGTCCGTCAACGAGCGGCGGCAGCAGCACCACCGCCACCGCAGCGAAGGTCACGACCGGCGTATACCTCGACGCGAATCGTTCGATCCATCGCTCGACAGGCGCCGTCTCGTGACCGCCATCGTCGCCCCATCCCGGCTCGTGCCCGACGAGCGTCGCCACGGCCAGGCGCGCACGCTCGATGCTCCACGCTTCCATCAAGTGCGCGATGGCAAAGAGGAATGCGACCGCGGCCGCTTCTGCCCACTGCCCGATCGCGGCGGCGCCGATGGCCGAGAGGCAGATCAGCACGTGCATGTCGAGGCGGCGGAAACGGAGCGACGCGAACGCGCGAGGGACCACCGGCCGCAGGCCGGCAGCCGCGGCGATGCCGTAGGCCACCGCCGCGTAAGGATGATGCGAGTGTCCGAAATGACCGCCGTGCCCGCCGAAGATCGCTTCCGTCCAGCTGTCGGCGTAGACGCCGTCGATCACCCAACCGATCGCGAACAGCACGCCGCTGGCGATGGTCCAGGCGCGCGCCTGGTCGTGCTGGTGCTCGTGGCCGTGGTGATCGTCTTCCACGACATCGCCCGCCGCATGCGTGTGCGCGGCGAGGCCGGTCGCGGCCACGGCCTCGGTGATCACCTGGGCGGTGATGGTCGCGGGATCGAACGCCACGTCGACGCGGCGTCCGACAAGATCGAAATTGAGCGAGAGAATGCCGGGCCTGGCGAGCGCGTGACGGATCAGCGCGGCTTCGTCGGCGCAGTCCATGCCGGCGACATGGAGGCGCAGCTCAGATCTGCTGGACTGCGGCAAGCACGTCCTCGGCGTGACCGGGTACCTTCACGCCGTCCCAGCGCTTGACGACCTTCCCGTCCGGCCCGATCAGGTACGTCGTGCGCGCCACGCCC
Organism: uncultured Acidobacterium sp.; assembly: GCA_964495855.1. Classification (GTDB taxonomy): domain Bacteria; phylum Acidobacteriota; class Vicinamibacteria; order Vicinamibacterales; family UBA2999; genus 12-FULL-67-14b. The sequence continues at coordinate 2,543 of CAZBYY010000104.1, forward strand.
ATGTACTTGCGGCCGTACATCGACTTCTCCTGCCACACGCCGTACTTGTCCATGACCGCGTGATCTTCGTCAGCGAGGAGTGGAAACTTCAGCCCGTATTTGTCGGCGAAGCGGCGTTTGCTCGCCGAGTTCAACACGCTGACGCCCAGCACCTGCGCCTTGCTCTTCTTGAACTTCGGCAGGTTGTCCTGGAACGCGCACGATTCCTTGGTGCAGCCCGGTGTGTCGTCCTTCGGGTAGAAGTAGATGACGACAGGCTGGCCGGCGAAATCAGACAACGACACCTTGTTGCCGTCCTGGTCGGGCAATGAGAACGCTGGAGCTTTCTTACCGGGATCAATCATTGTGGTTGTGCCGTGTTAGAGCCGCTGCGATTGAAGGGGACGGCGGCGTGGGCGCGTCGCGGCTCGGCGCCGCCTTCGACCGTGTGCGCTGCCGTGTTGACGGTGATCGCGGCGGCATAGCCGTATCGCACTTCACCCTTGCGGCCGATCTTGGTGAAGCGATGGCCGCGGCCGATCAGGTCCTGCAACATCGCGCGGGGGAAGCGATCTTCGATCTCGGTCCGTTCGGCATTGTCGAGCGGATCGGCCGGATCGCGGCCAGGCAGGAAGCGCGGTGATTCGATCGCCGCCTGCGCACCGAGCTTGCCGTCCACCACGCCGAGGATCACGTTGTAGACCGACAGCGGGATCCACGCGTTGCCCGCGCAGCCCACCGCGAGCTTCGGCGTCTCTTCCCCGTTCGCCTTCTTCTCGAACACGAGCGTGGGCACCGCCGTCGTGGACGATCGCATCAGCGGCAGCAGGCTTCCGTAGGCGCCCGCGGTGGTGCGATTCGAGCGCAGGTGGTTGTTGTAGAGGAAGCCGAGGCCCTTCGACACGTAGAACGTGCCGCCCCACGTGCTGAGCGTCTGCGTGACGGCGATCATGTTGCCGTCGGCATCGGCCACGGCAAACGAGGTCGTGCCGGTGCTGACGCGCGGGGTCGGCGCCGTCGGACTCACCGGCGCATCATCGGGCGGCGTGCGCTCGTAGCGCATCGCCTTCTTCGGATCGATCTTGGCAAACAGCGTTTTCGCATGCGCGTCGGTGAGGTGTTCCTCGAAGTCGACAGGCCAGCGTTCAGGATCGGCGACACGGCGCAGCGGATCGCGCACCTTCCATGCCTCGATCACGTGGTGCAGGTAATCGGCATCCGTCGACGTGCGCGCGCCCGCCTTCGGTTGATAGTTCTCGAGCACCTGGAGCGACTCGAACAACTGGATGCCCGCAGACAGCGGCGGACCGCCGGCATACAGCGTGTGCCCCCGATAGTGACCGACGACCGGCGCACGCTCGATGGCGCGGTACTGCGCGAGATCGGCGTAGGTGATGATGCCGCCGTTGTCTTCCATGTCGGCCGCGATCTTCTTCGCGATTTCGCCCTTGTAAAACGCGTCGGCGCCGCCCTTCTGAATCGCGCGCAGCGTGTTGGCGTAATCCTTGTTGAAGAACCGATCGCCGGGCTTCGGCACCTTGCCGTCGGGCAAGTAAATCTTCTTGGCTTCGGGCCACTTCTCGAGGAAGCGGCGGCCCTCGGCGATGCTCGATGGCAACCCTTCGTCGAGGATGAAGCCATCTTCGGCCAGCGTGATCGCGGGCGCGACGAGATCCTCCCACTTCACCTTGCCGCTCGCGTAATTGCGATACAGGTAATCGAGGCCGGCAACGACGCCGGGGATGTTGGCCGCCGCAGGACCGTCGGCTACGATGCGGCCGTCCTGCATCATCTTCGTATTGTCCGGCGTCGCATGGCTCGGCGACATGTCCTTGTAGTCAATCGTCGTCGGCCGCTTCATGCCTTTGAGGAACAGCACCGCGGATCCGTCGCCACCCACGCCCGAGGCTTCCGGCTCGACCACGCCCAGGGCGAAGGACACGGCGATCATCGCGTCAACGACGTTGCCGCCTTTCTCGAACGCGAGACGGCCGGCTTCCGCCGCGAGCGGATGCCCCGACACGACCACGGCCCCGTTCGACGTCACCACCGGCTTGATCAGCGGCTGTTGCGCGACCATTTCGTCGATGACCGTTTCGAGGTCGCTCTCGGTTCTGGCCGAAACGGCGCGCGGACGGAACGTGTCGCGAGCGCTCGCCCACTGGTCACTGGAAGGACCCGACGAGTAGTACAGCGCCTTCAACGTGCCCCACACGCGATCGAACATCGCGCCGAACAACGCAGGTGACGGCGCGATCTCTGCCGGCACGGCACCGCCGTCTTCATGCACCGGCAGCGGCGCAGGTACTTTCCACAGCCTGAACGCTGCGTTCAACGCAAACAGCGGTGGCGGTTCGGCTTCGTTCCGCAGCGGGTTGCCGTTGTAGACCGGCTCCGGATCCGGGAGACCGGCGACGATGAGCGTCTTGCCGTCCGGCGACCAGGCCGGCGCGCCGCCTTTGCGTGACACCAATTGCGGTGGCGCGGCGGGCTTGGCGCGCGGCTGTGGATCTTCATTCGCATCGGCGCGCGGCGGTTCGATCGTCGCGGCCCACACGGTTCCGATCCCCTCACGAACCGCGTAGAACGCAATTCGAGAATTATCCGGCGCCCACGCAGGAAACGCCTCGTTGCCGCGCGCGCGCGTGATGCGCGTGGCGCGCAGCGGTTTCGCCTCGTTGTTGACGCTTTGCACCGAGGCGGTCACCGGCTTGGGCGGGCGCGCGCCGAGCGGAATCGGTTTTGAAATCGCCGCGGCCGGCACCGGCATCCACCACAGGTCAAGGTCGTCTTCGTTGTCGCGTTCGGAGACGAAGGCGATCTTGGTCCCATCAGGAGAGACGCGCGGATAGGTTTCGCTGTCGGTGGTCTCGGTCAGTGCGATTGCGGGCTCCCACGCATCGGGCGCCGACGCGGGCCTCGTGAGAAAGAGATCGTATTGCAGGCTCGCGTCGCCGTTGTGACCGGCAGCGGGCGCATTGCGGTGGGCAAACACGATCCGGCCGTCGTTGGTCCATGACGGCCACCGCTCATCGCCCTCGGTCGTCGTCACCGCGATCGGCGATCCGGCCGGCGCGCCGTTCTTGAGGTTGATGACGAAGATGTCGAAGCCCTTGCCACGATCGGCGGCAAACGCGATCCTGCTGCCGTCAGCGGACCACGCGGGCTCTCGTTCGATTGCACCTTCGCCGGTCGTGATCGCCTTTGGCTGCTTGCCGTCTGGCGTCATGATCCAGATGCGATCGAGATACGACACCGCGATGTGCTTGCCGTCGGGCGCCCAGGACGGATCCTGCACGCCGACGGGACCTTGCTGCGCGTGCGTACTCGTGAGCCCGGCCACCGTTGCGGCAACACCCGCCAGCATCACGAGTGAGCGTCGCGCGGTTCGTCGCCGGGTTACGGTGGACATCAGCGTTGGAGCAGCGCGCGAAGCAGGTGCGCTTCCGTCATGCCGAAGTGTTCCCACACTTCGGTGAAGGTTTCAGACGGGGCGACGGTCGGATCGGTGATGCCGAAATGCTGCAGGGCCACGTTGGCCTGCTGCAGCCGTGATGCGGCGAGTCCGGCAAAACCGCGAAGGCCGGACTGCGGCGTCCCGATCAGGCCATCTTCGATCGTCACGACGCGCGCGTAGCGCGACGCGATGCTGGTGAAGAAGTCATCCGCCTGCGGGAAGCCGTTGATCACGATCGCATCCGCCGGTTGCCCCTGCGCCGCCGCCTTGTCGGCCGCGGCCGCCGCGAGATACGCGGGAGCGCCGACGGCGAGGATCACCGACGTGGCACCGGGGTAGGTTCGCAGCACCGTCGAGGGCGTCCAGGCGTCCGCGCCCTGCCATAGCGGATCCGTGCCGCCTTGCTTGTTCAGCACCGGCAACGTGTCGCGCGGAATGGCCACGATGTGACCGCCGTAATGCGCAGCCGCATCGCGGACCGCGATGAACGCCGCGCGTGCGTCCGCCGGCGTGTAGAAGCGATGCAGGTACGGCATGTAGCCAAGCGCGAGGTTGATCCAGTCGAGGCTCCAGCCGGAGAAATGGTCGCGGCCGGTGTTGGCGCCGACGTGCGCGAGATGGATCAGCACGTTGAGGCCTTCGTTGGCGCCGTCGAGGTTGCGCTGGTAGCGCCAGAACTCGAGGCCTTCACGCGCGATGCCTTCGACAAAAGCGGCAAACGTCGCAAACACGTTCAGCTGCGGCTGGCCGCTGACGTACGACAGGCCGTCGGCGATCAACGTGCCCGCCTGCTCCTGGATGCTCACCTCGATGGCATGATGCGGCGCGAGCAGCGCCGCGCCCTTGCCCAGCTTGGTCGAGGGGTTCAGATCCGCGGAGACGAAGAAGCATCGCGACGGAAATTTCTTCGCAATCGCCGCGTAGGCCGCTTCCGATCCGGCGCGCGCCGTGATCGGCTTGTCGGTGCCCGGCAGCGCGATCGCGGCCGCCTCGCTGTCGTCGAGCACGAGGTTCGGCGACCCGGGTTTCGGACGCGCCGACTCTTCAACGATGCGGCGCGGCTGCTGCTGCAGCGCCGCAAGCGCGGACTGCTCTTCCGCCGTCAACTGCAGCATGGGATTGGCGAGCACCGCCGCGCCATCGCGCCCCTTCATGCCGCCGTCGTGATGCGCTTCGCCGCCCGGAAGCCCGTTCACGTAGAAGAGGCATTCGAGCATCGCGTGCGGATCGCGATAGCTCATCAACGAGCCGGGCACGCGCACCTTCTTGTCGAGCGGCACGTTGTTCTTCGCGGCAAAGTGCTGCGCTTCTTCACTGATGCCGTAGCGGGACGCAAAGTGGCCGACGCTCTCGTCCCAGCCGACGGGATAGATCAGCACGGGCTTGCCGTGCGTGGCGCGATCGATGGCGTGCTGGTAGGCGGCAAAGAGCTTCGGCCGGTCGTGCAGCGACGGGATCTCGAGGATCTCGACGCCGAGGCTGGCGATGATCGGCCGCGGATCCTTGGCCATGATCTTCTCGGTCGTGCCCGACAACTGGATGCCGTTGCGGTGCATCACGTAGACCATCGGTGCGTGATGCAAGCTCGCGACGATCATGCCGTTCAGCGCCTGCCCCGAGATCCAGCCCGCATCGCCCATGTGGCAGATGACGACGGAGTCGTCGCCGTGCGCGGCCTTCAACCCGAGCGCCCATCCGGTCGAGACGGGAATCGCGACGCCAAGGCGCCCGGATCCGAGCGGCGTGCCGCCCGGGATCCACGACACGTGGCCGGCGATGTCGAGGCTGCGGCGGAACTTGTCGATGACGCGTTCGCGCGGCAGGTAGCCCATCGCCGCCAGCGCCGAGTAATAGCCGATGCTGGTGTGCCCGTGCTCGATCGCAAACTGCCGGCCCTTGTGGTCGACGATGCCGAGGGTCATCAGCAGCGGACCGATCAACTCGAGGCCGCCACCGAGATGGTCGATGTCGTTGACCTTGGCCAGCGAGACCAGCGACTCGATGGCGATGCGCGCCGCCGACTTTTCGAGCGCGGCCAGCGCGTGATCCTGCGCGTCGCTCCACGCGCCTGCGCGCGGGTCGATCACAAACGGCAGCACCTCCGACCGCATCGTCGTGCCCAGCGTCGGCGAGTGCGAGAGGAGCGCGGCGTTGCGGGCCTGCTGTTCGTCGAACAACAGTCGAAGTGAATCAGGGTGCGCGGCGCGAATATCCGTCATAGAGAATCCGCAAAGTTTATCAGTACAATGGCGTGATGTTCTTGTTGCGCTACCTCTATGTCGTGGCGCTGGTGCTGTGGGTGGGCGGGCTGATCGTTGCGGGCGCGCTCGTCGCGCCGTCGGTGTTCGGCGTCCTGCAGGCCTGGAACGCCACCGAAGGGCGCGTGCTGGCTGGACAGGTATTCGGCGATGTCCTGACCCGCGTCACGTGGTTGTCCTACGCAATGGGCGCGGTGATGTTCGTCTCGCTGACGCTGCATCGCCTGCTCGGCGCGCGGCCGGTGAGGTACGGCGTGCGCGTCGGCATCATGGCGGTGATGCTGGCGATGATGATCGCGACGGGTGTCTGGCTGATCCCACGGGTCAACGCAATCCAGGCCCAGGTCAGCGGTCCGGTGTCGGCACTGGCGGCGACCGACCCGCTCCGTGTTGAGTTCGATCGCCTCCACAGCCTTTCGAACATCCTGTATTCGATCACCGCGATCGGGGGTCTTGCGCTGTGCTTCTGGGAAGCGCGGGAGTAACAGGAATTAGGGATTAGGGACTAGGGATTAGGGATCACGAAGATGAAGATCACGCTCATACCCGGTGACGGCATCGGGCCGGAAGTCACCAACGCCACGGTCAAGATCCTGGCGGCCGCGGGGTTTGCTCCGGAGTGGGAGTCGTTTTCGGCCGGCGCCGAAGCGGTCAAGGAACACGGCACGACCCTGCCGCAGCCGCTGCTCGATTCAATCAAGCGCAACAAGATCGCGCTCAAGGGGCCGATCACCACTCCCATTGGCAAGGGCTTCACGAGCGTCAACGTCGGCTTGCGCAAGGCGCTCGATCTCTACGCCAACCTGCGCCCGGTGTGGAACCTGCCGTCGGTGCCGTCGCGATTCGAAGGCGTCGACCTGATCATCGTCCGCGAGAACACCGAAGATCTCTACGCCGGCCTCGAGCACGTCGTCGTCCCTGGCGTGGTGGAGAGCCTGAAGATCATCACGGATGCCGCCTCGACGCGCATCGCGAGGTTTGCGTTCGAACAAGCGCGCCGCCGCGGACGCAAGAAGGTCACCGCGGTTCACAAGGCGAACATCATGAAACTCGGCGACGGCCTGTTCCTCGAATGCGCGCGCAAGGTCGCCGCGGAGTACCCGGACATCCAGTTCGACGATCGCATCGTCGATGCCGCCTGCATGCATCTCGTGATGCACCCGGAGCGGCTCGACGTGTTGCTGCTGCCAAATCTCTACGGCGACATCGTCTCGGACCTGTGCGCCGGCCTGGTCGGAGGTCTCGGCGTGGTGCCGGCCGCGAACCTCGGCGAAGATGGTGTGGGCGTGTTCGAAGCGGTGCACGGCACGGCGCCGGACATTGCCGGGCGCGACATGGCCAATCCCACCGCGCTTCTGCTCTCTGCAGTGCTGATGCTGCAGCACCTGCGGGAAGACCAAAAGGCGGATGCGATCGTCACTGCATTGAAGGCGGTGCTCGCATCGGGCCACGTGACGCCGGATCTGGGCGGCACGGCGACCACAACATCTTTTGCCGATGCCATTTGCCGTCAGTTAAAATCAGCGTAAGCATCAATGCGCCCCGACACGATAGCGGAAGCCGTACTCGCGCGTGAAGACGTCGCCCGGTTTCTCGAGGGCAGCCATGGCCTGACCGGCGATGCGGCGCGCACGCGCGTGCTGCAGTACCTCGACGAGTTGCAGACGACGCAGCGCTACGAGCTGTATCGCGCGCTCGAATACCCGCTCTATCCGATCCTGCGCAAGATCGAGCGCGTCGGCGAGCGCCAACAGCTCGCCGTCGACGCCGCCAAGCAGGGCCGCGTCGTCTACGCGTCCAACCATCGCAGCCACATCGACTACCTGGTCGAGCCCCTCGTGCTCGACGATGCGGGGATTCGGCCGCCGATCATCGCCGCGGGCATCAACCTGTTCGGCGGACCGCTCGGCTTGATCCACAAGCACGTCACCGGCGCGCTGCCGATCCGCCGCAACACCAAGGATCCGGCGTACCTGATCACGCTCAAGGCCTACGTCAGCGAGCTGCTGCACGAGCACGACCTGTTCTTCTATCCCGAAGGCGGCCGCAGCTACAGCGGCGAGTTGAAGCCGGTGAAGACCGGACTGCTGAGCGCCGCGCTCGACGCGCGGGTGCCCGGCTTGAAGCTCGTGCCGGTGGCGGTCGCGTACGACCTGGTGCTCGAAGATCACGTCATCGCGCGCCAGCGGGTGAAACGCAGCCAGAAGGCGTTCAGCCGCGAAATCGCCGAACTGGTCCGCTATGCCGTCGGCTACCGCAGCCGGGCGTTCGTCACGTTCGGCGAGCCGATTCCGATCGACGGCATCGACACCGAGAACAAGAAGACGATCGTCGACCTCACGCGCCACGTCCGCTCAGAAATCGGCAAGCTGTACAAGGTGCTGCCGACGGGCGTGCTCGCCGCGGCGATGAAACCCTCGGTGACGCGCAGCGAACTCAAAGGGCGCATCACCGACGTGCTCGACACGCTGCGGTCGGTCAACGCCAACATGAGCGTCACCACGGCGGAGGACGTGCTCGAGAGCGCGACCGAGCCGCTGGTCACGCGCAACATCATCGTCGTCGAGCAGGGCCGGTATCGTGTTCGCGAGCGCAACGTGCTGCGCTATTACGCGCGATCGCTCGCGCACCTGTTGTCGCCGCCAAGCTCCACACACTAATGCTCGACGCCACGTCAAAGGCGCTGTTCCACGGACT
>CAZBYY010000105.1:0-10867 GCA_964495855.1 uncultured Acidobacterium sp.
GCTCGTGGTGCTGATCGTGCGCGATGGCCCGTTCGTCGCACCGACGGCGCCGTTCGATCCGCACGCCATTCGACGCGTTCTGTCGAGCCGCGGCGCCCGGCTCGCGACCTTCGGCTACCTCGGCCACATGTGGGAGCTCTACGCGATGTGGACGTGGGTGGCGGTGTTTGCGTCTGCGAGCTTCGCGGCGTCGGGCGTGCGTAATGCGTCGACAGCGGGATCGATCGCGGCGTTCGTGGCGATTGGCAGCGGCGCGCTGGGCTGCGGCCTGGCAGGCTACATCGCCGATCGCGTCGGCCGTGCGCGCGTCGCGATGTGGGCGATGCTGGCGAGCGCGACGTGCGCGGCGCTCACGGTCGTGGTGTTCGGCCGCGCGCCCGTCCTGCTCTACGGTCTCGTGATGCTGTGGGGCTTCTCGGTCGTGGCGGATTCGGCGCAGTTCTCCGCGCTCGTCAGCGAATACGCGCCGCACGATCACATCGGCACGGCGCTGACGCTGCAAACATGCGTCGGATTCCTGCTGACGATGGTTACGATTGAAGGATTGCCTCGCGTCGCTGAAGCGACGAGCTGGCAGTGGGCGTCGTTGCTGCTCGTGCCGGGCCCATTGCTCGGTGCCCTCGCGATGACGAAGGTGCCTAGGGGTGCCTAAAGTGCCGGTGTTGGATACACGATGAATATTCCGTTTACGAAACGCACGCTGTCGAATGGGCTCGACGTGATCGTGCATGAAGATCACAACCTGCCGATGGTGGCCGTCAATGTGTGGTACCACGTCGGGTCGAAGAACGAAGTGCCAGGCCGCACCGGCTTTGCCCACCTGTTCGAGCACTTGATGTTCGAGGGATCCGAGCATCACGATCACGGCTACTTTCCGCCGCTGCAGCGCGCAGGCGCACTGCTGAACGGATCGACGAACGCCGATCGCACCAACTACTGGGAAGTGGTGCCGACCGGCGCGCTCGATCTTGCGCTGTGGATGGAATCCGATCGCATGGGATACCTGCTGCCGGCGCTGACCGAGCAGAAGTTCAACAATCAGCGCGACGTGGTCATCAACGAACGGCGGCAGAACTACGAGAATCGCCCTTACGGCCTCGCCGGCATGGCACTCTCGGCGGCGATGTACCCGGCCGATCATCCGTATCACTGGCCGACGATCGGATTCACGGACGACCTGCGCGCGGCGAGCATCGACATGGTGCGCGACTTCTTCCGCACGTATTACCACCCGGCCAACGCCTCGCTGGCAATCGCGGGCAACGTGGAGAGCGACCGGGCGTTCGACCTCGCTGAGCGGTATTTCGGCGAGCTGCCCGCCGGTCCGCCGGTCTCGCCAGTCAACGTCGATGCGCGCCTGCCGGGCAGCGCCAACCTGCTCATGGAGGATCGCGTCGAGCTGCCGCGGTTGTATGTGAGCTGGCATTCGCCGGCGATGTTCGCGCCCGGTGATGCCGAGCTCGATATCGCCGCCGACATCCTGGCGCACGGCAAGACGTCGCGCCTTTACAAGTCGCTGGTCTACGAGCGACGCGTGGCGACGGATGTGAGCGCCTATCAGCACTCGAGGGAGATGGCGGGGATGTTCCAGGTGTCGTGCACGGCCGCTGCCGGTGTGTCGCTGCCCGAGTTGCACGACGCGATTCGCGCGGCCATCGGCGAGCTCTCGGCGACGGGCCCGACCGATGCGGAACTCGAGCGAGGCGTCGCACAAACGGAAGCGCAGTTCATCTACCGCATCCAGACCATCGGCGGCTTTGGCGGCAAGGGGGATCAGCTGAACGCCTACAACACGTTCGTGGACGATCCCGGGTACTTCGCGCGCGACCGCCAGCGCTACATGGACGTGACGCGCGCGGACGTGGCCGCCGCCGTCGCTACGCATCTGCTGCATGCGCCATCCGTCGCGTTGAGCGTGGTGCCGAAAGGCAAGCGCGACCTTGCGTTACGCGATGCCGTCGAGGTGCGAGTCTCATGACACGCGTCGATCGCAGCCGCCTGCCGGTACCCGAGGCCGATCGTCCCTTCGCCTTCCCTCGCATCGTCACGCGCACGCTCGGCAACGGCCTTGAAGTGCGTGCCGTGCGCCACCGATCCGTGCCGGTTGTGTCGATGGTGTTGCTCGTGCCTGGGGGAACGGCCGTCGATCCGGCAGAGGCACACGGGCTCGTGTCGATCACCGCGGGCCTGCTCGACGAGGGCAGCCGCGGCCAGTCGGCACTCGAGGTCGCGGACCGCATCGCCCGCATCGGCGGGGACTTCGACCTCGATGCCGGCCTTGATGCCGTTGTCGTCGGCCTGACGACGCTCGACCGGTTTTTCGAGACGGGATTGGCGCTCGTGAAAGAGATCGTCACCGAGCCGAATCTCGCAGCCGACGACTTCGCGCGTATTCGAGATCTTCGCCTCGAACGCCTGCGGCAGATGCGCGATCACGCCGGGGCCCTCGCGGAGCGCGCGTTCGCGGAGGCGGTCTACGGCTCGCACCCGTACGGCTACATGTCATTCGGCTCCGAAGCGTCGGTCGCATCGATGAGCGTGGACTCGGTTCGTGCCCTGCACGGCGCCATGTTCGTTCCGACGGGGTCCACGCTTGTCGTGGTCGGAGATCGTGCGGAAGAGGCGCTTCTCGATCGTGCCGCGGCGATCTTCGACTCCTGGCAGCCGATCGCATCGGCCATGCGCGTCGACCGAGATGCGGCACTGGCGCCACCGCCGGCACGTCCGTCACTGACGCTCGGCGTGGTGGCTCGTCCCGGCGCCGCGCAATCGGAGTTGCGGATCGGCCACGCGTGCGCCAACCGGTCGACGCCGGACTATCACACGCTGCTCGTGCTCAATACGATTCTCGGCGGCGATTTCGTCAGCCGGCTCAATCTCAACCTGCGCGAGCGCCGGGGTTTTACCTACGGCGTTCGTACCGGATTCAACCTGCGCCGCGGTGTGGGACCGTTCCTGGTCCAGACCAGCGTCGGCACCGACGTCACCGCGCCCGCGATTCAGGAAACGTTGTCCGAGATTCGTGGCATCCGCGACACCCGGCCGGTGACGCGCGAGGAAATTTCCACGGCCTTTGCCACGCTGAGCAAGGGCTATCCGCGCGGGTTCGAGACCGCGTCACAGGTTGCACGTTCTGTCGCACAACTTGCGCTGCACCGCCTGCCCGATAGCTACTTCGAGGAATTCGTGCCGCGTTTGTCGCAGGTCACGGTGGACGACGTGACGATGGCTGCGCAGAAGTATCTCGATCCCGAGAAATTGGTCACGATTGTCGTGGGTGATTTGGATAAGATCGAGGCATCGCTACCGGGACTCGGACTCGGCAAGCGGCAGGTGTTGGCGCCGGCACTCTAAACCGCACGTGACTATGTGAAAGCCGTCCGCTTCCATGCGCATGGAGGACCTGATGTCCTCCAGTCCGAAGATGCGCCCGATCCACTCCCCGGACCGGGCGACGCGCTGGTGCGGGTGCGCGCGTGCGCGCTCAATCATCTCGATCTCTGGCAGCGCCGCGGCATGGATCGCGTGCAGGTGCCGTTCCCGCACATCTCCGGAGCCGACGTCGCCGGCGAGGTGATCTCGACCCCGAACGGCGAGTTCGCGCCGGGCCGCCGCGTGATGCTGCAGCCGGGCATTTCCTGCGGCCGGTGCGCCGCGTGTCTCGACGGAAGCGACAACGAATGCGCGAAGTACGACGTGCTTGGATCCCGCAGCGACGGCGGCTACGCCGAGATCGTCAAGATCCCGGTGCAGAACCTGATCGCCATTCCTGATGCGATCGGTTTTGTCGAGGCCGCGGCGTTTCCGCTGACGTTCCTGACGGCGTGGCACATGCTGATCACGCGCGCGAAACTGCGCGCGGGCGAGGACGTCCTCGTACTTGGCGCGGGCAGCGGCGTCGGTCAGGCGGCGATCCAGATTGCCTGGCGTCACGGCGCGCGCGTCTTCGCCACTGCCGGCACCGACGAGAAGCTCGCGAAGGCACGGCAGCTCGGTGCCTACGAAGTGATCAATCACACGACGCAGGATCTTCCCGGCAAAGTTCGCGAGTTCACCAACGGCCGGGGCGTGGACGTGGTGATCGAGCACGTCGGCGTCGCGACGTGGGATCGCAGCCTCAAGAGCCTCGCGCGCAGCGGCCGGCTCGTGACGTGCGGGGCGACGACGGGCCATGACGCGCGCATCGACCTGCGCGTCCTGTTCGTCCGACAGCTGTCGCTGCTCGGATCCTACATGGGCCGCAAGGCCGAGCTGCTTCGCGCCGCGCAGTTCTTCTTCGCCGGTGAATTGCGCCCGGTCGTCGACACGACGTTCCCGCTCACCGACGCGGCGGACGCGCATCGGCGCCTCGAATCACGCGAGCAATTCGGCAAGATCGTCCTCGTCAACTAGCGGAAACATCCGGCGCGTCACGCGCGTCTAAGTGATTTTGGGCCCGCCAGTGACGCGGAGCCGTTTTCTTCTGGGGCGTATAATTCTCGTTGGTCCAGCACATGGACAAGCCACGCCAGCCTCGACCCTCCGGCCTCAGCAGCCGGCTCTTCAGCCTCGTCGGCATCATCGGGATCTTCGCCGCGGTGATCGCCGGGGCAACGGTGTGGCTGTTGCTGACGGATCCGGTGACGGTGGCGGAGTCGATCGACAGCGGCGAGGTCACGCCGCTCGTGCAGTCACTGGCCGGCTCGCTCTTCGACGTGCTCGCGCGGTTGTTCCACTACCTATAGCTCGGTCGCCAGGAACTTTCCCAGATACCATCCATCCAGGTACTTGAACGGCGTTGCGCCGGTCGAGTAATGGCCGCAGGGCAGCACGCGCACGTCGAGCGGCAGGCCGCGCCGCTTGATCTCTTTGATCAACTGCAGCGACAGGTCGACGGGAAACGTCAGGTCGTACTTCGCGTACACCATCAGCGTGCGCTTGCCCTCCAGACGGTCGAGGAACGACCACGGGCTGATCGGCCGCCACAGCTCGCGCAGCTGGTCGATGTCGACGTTGCCCTCGAGGCCTTCACGCACGTGTTCGGTCGACAGTCCGCGCCACACGACGTCACCAAAAAACGGTGAGACGTGATTGAGCGCCTGCGTGGTGACGAGCGGTTCGTGGCACGCCGTCAGGTACGACAGGCACGATCCGAGGCTCGTGCCGAGCAGTCCGAGGCGTTCGTAGCCTTGATCGCGCAGCCACCACACGGCGAGGCGCACATCCTGCACCGCCTGCCGGCACACCTGCAGCGTCCGCACGATGTTCGAGCTGACGATGTAATCGGCGCGCGTGAGTTCGGGCGGCATGCGCGCATCGTGGTACGGAAGGCTGATGCGCAACGACGCGATGCCGAGCCGGGCGAGCAGCTTGCACAAGCCGATGTGCCCCTCGGGATCCGAGTTCCACTGGGCGAGCACTACGACGGCGCGGCGCGGCGATCCGGGCTTCGGCTTTCTGATCGGATTGGCGGGGAAGTAGCGGCACACCACCGTGTTGTTCTCCGGATGCGGCGTCGTCATGCCGCTCGGAAACGTGAGCACGCCTTCTTCACCGCTGCGGCGGATCATTTCCGGTGCGGCCGTGAAGATATAGCGCGTCGCCTCCGGCGTGTAGAACGCGTCGGTGTCGCGCATGACGCGGTCCACCCATTGCGAGACCAGCGCGCGCCCGGTAGCGGAGGCGTCGAGATCGGTGGGATCGTCGATCCAGTCCTCGCCCCACTCGAACGGGCGGACCTTGCGATCGTTCTTGCTGACGGCGGCGAGCTCCTGCTCCCACCGGTGGAAGTAGTTTTCGATCACGCGGCGAGCGCAGCCTCCACGGCGAGCGCGGCCTGCACGAGCGCCGGCGTCCGGCCCTTGTGGCCCACGAGCTGAAGGCCGATCGGCATGCCGTCGCGGGTGCGGCCGCATGGAATCGAAATCGCCGGATGGCCCGAAACGTTGAACGGCTGCGTGCAGCGGAGCATCAGCGTGCGCACGGCGTCGCTGCCGCCCTTGACCGGCATCGTGGCCGCGCCGATCGGCGGCGCGGGAATCGCGAGCGCGGGCACGACGAGCGCATCGACACCGTCGAGCGCGCGATCGACATCGTTCGCAATCACCGCCTTGCCCTTCGCCGCCCGCACGTAATCTTCGGCGAGCACGTATCGCGCCATTTCAAGTCGCAACCGGACGGGCCTGGTGTAGTCGCCGGGGCGCGACTCGAGCGTGGTGGCGTGGTACGCCGCCGCATCAGCGAAACTGAGGTGCAGGTAGACGGTCACGACGTCGTTGATGTGAGCAATGCTCCGTTCGGCTGTGAGGGCACCGCCGGCGCGGAGCCGATCGATGGCGGTGAGCACGCCGCGCTCGACGTCTTCGTCGATCCGATCGAAGAAGTAGCCGCCCACCGTGCCGAGTGTCAGGCCTTTGAGCGACGCGGCAGACAGCGTGTCGCCGATCTGGTTGTCCGCCGGCAGCATCGCGCTGTAAAGCAGCCACGCATCGGCAACGGAAGGCGCGAGCGGTCCCACGTGATCGAACTGCCGGCTCAGGGGCACGACGCCTGATGCCGAGATCTGCCCCCACTCCGGCTTCAATCCGACGATGCCGCAAGCGGCCGCGGGGATGCGGATTGATCCGCCGGTGTCGGTGCCGATCGAGCCGAGGCACATGCCCGACGCGACCGCCGCCGCCGATCCGCCGCTCGATCCGCCCGGCGATCGGTTGGTGCCGTGCGGATTGATCACCGGCCCGAAGCCGGAGTCTTCGCTGGTCGTGCCGAATGCAAACTCATGGAGGTTTGTCTTGCCGACGAAGACGCATCCGGCATCGCGCAGTCGCTCAGTCACCACTGCATCTTCGGTCGCGACGCAGTCTTTTCTCACGAGCGATCCGGCCGTGGTCGTGACGCCCTTCTGATCGATCAGGTCCTTGAGCGAGATCGGGATGCCGTGCAGCGGCCCGAGATGTCGGCCCGCCGCGATCTCCTTGTCTGCGTGCCGCGCCTGTTCGAGCGCGGCGTCGGCAGTGACCGTGATGAAGGCGTTGAGCGTGGGGTTGAGCGCCTGGATCCTGGCGAGGCACTCTTCCGTGAGCTTTTCGGACGTCAATTGGCCGCGCGCGACGCGCGCCGTGATCTCACTGATGGTCGTCACGCGGCGCGTCCTTCTGCGGGTCGTCGTTCCAGTCGGCGGCGCGCAGGCGTTCGGTCGATTGCGCGAGGCCCTCGAGCATGGGGATCAACTCTGGAAGGCCGCGCTTCTCCGCGTCGGCCTTCGCCTGGGCGAGCCATTCGGCGATGGTCATGTCGTTAACCCTTATCGTAGCGTGAGTGGAGACGATGATGCCGCCGGGCGCCAGCAGTGGCGCGAGCCGATCGTGCGGCACCGCATCCGCGTTCACCACGATGCAGTCGAATGGGCCCCGGATCTTGTGGAGAAAACGGATCGGATCGCCCACGATCACGCTGATGCGGTCCGCGTATCCCGCGTCGATGAACGTCTGACGCGTCGCGGCCGCAACCGCCGCATCGCCTTCCATCGTCAACAGCATGCCGTCGCAGTGTTTCGCGAGCAGGAGTGTCTGTTGGCCGGATCCGGTTCCCACCTCGAGGACACGCACACGATCACCAAATCACAAGATCACCAGATCACCAAATCTCATATTCTGAAACCGTGCGTCACACCAAGATCGTTGCCACCCTTGGGCCGGCGTCTACCGATCCCGCGCCGCTGATCGACGCGGGCGTGGACGTGTTCCGCCTGAACTTCTCGCATGGCACGCAGTCCGATCATGCCGGCCGATTCCACAAGGTGCGCGAGGCGGCAAAGGCGGCCAATCGCAACGTCGCCGTCCTCCAGGACCTGAGCGGACCGAAGATTCGCACCGGCCGGCTCGAAGGCGGCCGTTCGATCGCGTTGCGTCCCGGCGATCCGCTGGTCATCGCGATTGGCGACGACCTCGGACGCCCGGGCCGCGTCTACACCGACTACGGTGAACTTGCGTTGAGCGTGCATGCCGGCGATCACCTGTTGCTCGACGACGGGAAGGTCGATCTCGAAGTCCGGAGCACCTCGCCGACCGAGATCGAGACGACGGTGATCGAGGGTGGTGAGCTCGGCGAACACAAGGGCATCAACGCGCCGCACGTGCCGCTGCGATCCGACCTGACCGGGAAAGACGAGCGCGACTTGAAGTTCGGCCTCGCGCTCGGCGTGGACATGGTCGCGCTGAGCTTCGTGCAGTCGGCCGATGACATCGTGCGTGTGAAGCGGATCATGGCCGCCGAAGGGCGGCCGAAGGTGCCGGTCATCGCGAAGCTCGAACGGCCGGAGGCGATCGATCGGCTGGATGAAATCCTTCGCGTGGCTGACGCCGTGATGGTTGCGCGCGGGGATCTCGGCCTGGAAATTCCGCTCGAGCGCGTGCCGCGCGTGCAGAAGGAAATCCTCCGCAAGGCGCGCGCCTGTGGCGTGCCAGTCATCGTGGCGACGCAGGTGCTCGAGTCGATGCGCACGGAAGCCAGGCCGACCCGAGCTGAAGTGAGCGATGCGGCCGGCGCGGTTGATGGGGGAGCGGATGCGATCATGCTGTCCGGCGAGACCGCCACCGGGCAGTATCCCGTCAAGTCAGTCGAGGTGCTCGACGCGATCATCCGCGACGCGGAGACGCTCGCGAGCGGATCGCAGGAGGTGCCGGCCACCGCGAATGCGCCGGATCACGTCAAGGCGTTGTGCGAAGCGGCCGTGTCGCTCTCGCGCCGCTCGAACGCGCACGCGATTGTCGCGGTGACGCGTGAAGGGCAGACGGCGCGCCTGCTCTCGGCGATCCGCCCGCACGCGCTGATCGTCGGCGTCACCGACAACGCGGATGTGGCGCGATGCCTGAGCCTGTGGCACGGCGTCGTGCCGATCGTCTGCGAGCTGGGCGGCGAAATGGAGCAGATGATCGCGCGCGTCGTCGAATCCGCCGTGAAGCGCACCGAGGCACCCGATAACGCGACGATGGTCGTGGTGAATGCGGCCGCCGATCTCGATCGAGGTTCGGCGAACTTCGTTCGGGTAAGACGTGCCTAAAGGAGCGTACGTTGCCCCTTCTCCAGCTCGAGGAGGGCTCGCTTCGTCGGCAATCCACCCCCGAATCCGGTCAACGATCCATTCGACCCGATCACTCGATGGCACGGCACGATGATCGCGATGGGATTCGCACCGTTGGCCAGGCCGACCGCACGAACCGCCTTCGGATTGCCGATCCGCTTTGCTAGTTCCTGGTAGCTGATCGTTTCTCCGTACGGGATGCGCGTCAGCTCCTGCCAGCACGCGTTCTGAAACGCCGTGCCGTTGCAGGCCACCGGTGTCGAAAAGCGCTTCAGCCGGCCGGCGAAATACGCATCGAGCTCGCGGCGAACACCATTGAGCACGCCCTTCGAGTCCGGCGTCCATTCGGCGTCGATCTCTCGCGGGCGGGACCCCCGTCCAAACGAGAGCACGTGCAACGCGTCGGCATCGCCGGCCAGCAGCAACGGGCCCACCGGGCTGTCGTCGATCTGGGTGTAGAAGAGCGCGCTCATGAATCAAGACAGTAAAGCATCAATCGCCTCCCAAAAAACCCGGCGATTGCGATCTCAGTGGTGCCTAGGTGTGCCTAAGGTGCCTAGGGGTGCCTACGGTGCGTCACGTGCCTATGGTGTATAACGTCAACATGCTCGGCAACCGGCCCATGTCGGAGTGGATTGCGCAGTACTCGACGAGTCACCAGCATCCGGTGAATCGCCTGTGCCACACGTTCGGCATTCCGTTGATCGTCGTGTCGATCCTGATGGCGCTCGCCGGCTTCGCGTGGCCTGGACTGTGGATTCCCGCCGCTGTCGTGTTTGTTGTCGGCTGGGTTCTCCAGTTCATCGGCCACTATGTCGAAGGCGAGCCCCCCGAGTTCTTCAAGGACTGGCGCTTTCTGTTCGTGGGGCTCCGCTGGTGGCTGGCAAAGATGTCGGGCAAGGCGTAGCCGCACAACATGATCACCTTAGGCAGTACCGCGCTCATCTCGTCAGGCAAGCTCAAGGGACGGCGGGTCGGCATCGTCAGTAACCCCGCGTCGATCGATGCGCGATTCACGCACATCACCGATGCCCTGATGCACGCGCCCGGCGTGACGCTCGCCGCGATCTTCGGGCCGCAACACGGCTTCCGCTCCGACGTGCAGGACAACATGATCGAAACGCCGCACGCCGACGATCCGAAGCGGCGCGTGCCGGTGTTTTCGCTCTACAGCGAGACGCGCGAACCGACCGCCGAGATGCTGCGGCACATCGATGTCCTGGTGATCGACCTGCAGGACATCGGCGCGCGCATCTACACCTACATCTACACGATGGCCAACTGCCTGCGCGCGTGCGCGAAGCATGGCGTGGACGTGATCGTGTGCGATCGCCCGAATCCGATCGGCGGCATCGACGTCGAAGGGCCCATGCTCGTTGCCGGCAACGAGTCGTTCGTCGGGCAATTCCCCATCCCGATGCGCCACGGCATGACGATCGGCGAGCTGGCAAAGTTCTTCAACGAGCACTTCGCCATCCATGCGCCGCTCGATGTCGTGCCAATGGAGGGCTGGTCGCGATCGATGTATTTCGACCAGACGGGACTGCCGTTCGTGATGCCGTCGCCCAACATCCCGACTCTCGACAGCGCGATCGCGTATCCGGGTACCGTCCTGTTCGAGGGCACGAACGCGTCAGAGGGACGCGGGACGACGAGGCCGTTTGAGTTGATTGGCGCGCCGTGGGTTGATGCCGAAGCGCTGGCGCAGCAGATGAACGCGCGCAGGCTGCCGGGCGTGTACTTCCGTCCGGCCGTATTCGAGCCGACGTTTCAGAAGCACGCGAAGAAGACCTGCGGCGGCTGCCA
>CAZBYY010000106.1:0-10845 GCA_964495855.1 uncultured Acidobacterium sp.
CGGCTCCATGCCGTGGTTGCGGATCAGCTTCAGGCGATGCGCCAGCTCGTCGCTGGTTGAGGTCACCAGGCCGCCGTCACCGAAGCCGCCGAGGTTCTTGCTCGGGAAGAACGAAAAGCAACCGATGGCGCCCCAGTTGCCGACGGGACGATCACGATACGTGCAGCCGATTGCCTGCGCGGCGTCTTCGATGATCACCAGGCCGTGTTTGGCGGCCGCATCCACAAGCGGCGACAACTCCGCCGACTGGCCGAACAGGTGAACGGGAATGATCGCCTTGGTGCGCGGCGTGATCGCCGCCACCGCCGCCGCCGGGTTGATGTTGAACGTGTCCTCGTCGACATCGACCAGCACCGGCGTGCCGCCGAGGCGCGCCACGCAGCCGGCGGTCGCGAAGAACGAGTAGGTCGGCGTGATGACTTCATCGCCCTGGCCGATGTTGATGGCCATGAGCGCCGCGAGCACGGCGTCGGTGCCCGACGACATGCCGAGGGCGTGCGGCGTCTTCAGGTAGGCGGCAACTTCGCGTTCGAAGCCTTCGATTTCTGGACCGCCGATGAATCGCTGACTGTCGCAGACACGCGTGACCGCATCCAGCAGCGCCTGGCGTAGCGGCGTGTACTGGGCGTGGAGGTCGAGCAACGGGACTGTCACAAACCACCCATGGTAGCCCACGGCAGTACAATGCGCAATCATCAGCGTCCTGCTCTGGATTCTCTTCCTGCTCGTGCCCGCGGAGGCCGGTTTCGTCGACGGCTTTCCGGTCGGGCCGCTCGAAGCCATCGGCCTGTTGCTGGTGATCTGGATTGCGGCACACCGGGTGCGCATCGCCGGCGGCTGGCTGGCGGCAACCCTTGCGGCCGCGGCCCTCGCAGCCGGTCTCGCCGTTCCCGGTGAGCGCGGGTTGCACGCGCGCTACTTCGCCGGCGACACGGTGGCCGGGGCGCACGAACGCAGCACGGACTTCGACGACCCGGACTTCACGCGCATCGACGCGCGGCTGGATTTCTCGCGCGGCACGCACGACTTCCCGCTCGCCTTCTTCAACGATCACACGCGCTTCAATTTCATGCACCTCGGGGAACCGGATCGCCGATACCTCGCGTTTGCGGTCGCCTGGACGGGCTGGCTGTGGACGCCGGCAGGGGCGCACACGTTCTACCTGCACGCGCCAGGCGCGAGCGCGCAACTGTCGATCGACGCGGCGCCACTGGCCGCCACCGGCCCAGATGGCGGCGACGCGACACGGGACCTCGCCCTCGCCGAGGGCTGGCACCGTCTTCACGTCACGCTGAGCTCGCCGTACGGCGGGCCGCGCGAATTCTCCGCAGGGGAACTGCGCGACGGACGACGCCATCCGTTCGGCGTGGCGACGACGCGGACCGAGCGCATCGACAACCGGCAAATGACCGTGGCGCGCGTGCTCGCCATCGCCAAGCCGCTGATCGATGTGCTGGCGCTCGGATACCTCGGCATCATCGCGCTGCTGATCCTTGTTCGGCGTGCCGGCGAGGTGTGGCAACGGAGAGCGGCTGCCGGTCCTGCGGCGATCAGCCTGTTCATGGCTGCCGCGTCGATCGAAGCGTTGCGCGTCGCGTGGCCGTGGGCGGATCGGCTGCGCATCATGGCCCCGGGCGATGACCCGATGGTCTATGAAGGCTACGCGCGCGACATCCTGTTCCGCGGCATCCTGATGAACGGCGGCCTGCCGCTCGGACAGGGCGAGCCGTTCTATTACCAGGCGTTCTACCCGTACTTCCTCGCCGCGACGCATGCGGTGTTCGGCGAGGCGTTCTTCGGGACGCTGCTCGTGCAGCGGCTGCTCGTTGCGGTCACCGCCGTTGCGCTCACCCGCGCGGCGATGATCATTCACGGCAACCGCGTGTGGCCGGCGGCGCTGTTCGTCTCGACCGCATTTCTCTACTGGAAACTCGCGCCGATCTCGGCCGACATGCTGAGCGAATCGCTCTACGTGCCGCTGCTCGCGATGTGGGTCACCGCGACGCTCGCGCTCTGCAGGCAGCCGGACGCGAGGCGCGCGACGAGGAGCGGTCTTCTCGGCGGCCTCACGGCGATCACGCGCTCAACGGCGCTGCTCTCGCTCGTGGCCGTCTGGCTGGCCACGCTCGTCCAGCTGCGCGAGTGGCCCCGCCGCGCGCGCATCCTCCCCGTCGTCGCGGGCTGCTCCCTGGCGGTGTTTTCGCTCATTGCGGTACGAAACGCGCTCGTCAGCCATCGATTCGTGCCGGCGTCGACGGAGTTCGGCATCACGCTGCGCGGCGGCAATGAACCGCCGGGCGACCTGGTGCTCGACACGACGCCGCGCAAGTGGCTGTACGGCGCGTTGAAGGTGGGCGGATACACCGCGGAAGTGATCGAGTACGCGATCCGCGCACCGGGCCCGTTCGCCCGGAACCTCGCGCGGAAGGCGGTGTTCGTCCTCGGGATCTACGAACCGTACGCGCCGGGATGGGGCTACTCGCCCGTGTACCTCGCGGTGTGGATCAGTGCGGTGGCCGGGCTGGTGCTGTTGCTGCGCACGCGGCCGTTGCCGGCGCTGGCGCTCATCCCGGCGATCGTGGCCGTGACGCAGTACGTCGCAATCGTGCTCGTGTATCCAAAGGGCGAACGCTTGATCGTCCCGATCCACACGATGCTCGTGCCGTATGCGAGCATCGCCGCCTACGCGCTGCTTACGCGTGTGACGGGCGGCGGCCATCGCGCCGAGCCAGCAGCACCAACGACACCGCCGTAAGCGCGGAGATCGCGACGCCGGCGAGGACGACGGTGACATACAGCGGGTCAGAGCGCTCGATCACCGCGGTGATGGCGGGATCAAACGGATCCGGACGGAACAGGCCGGACGACACGGCCACTCGCCACAGCCGCACGCCGGATGCGAGGTCGATCACCATCAACACCAAGGCGGCCAGCGCCACCAGCCTGTGCCAGCGCATCGTCGCCTGCTCCTGCAGGACGCGGTCGAGCGCGGTGACCGCCATCACGATCATGAGGACGAGCGGCAGGCTGAAGAGCCGCGCCGTGTAGCGTTCTCCGTCGAGCAGCGGGATGTGCAGCGCGCGGACGACGCGGTAGGTGCTGCCGATCGACAGCGCGGTCATCACGAACAGCGGCAGGATCAGTTGTGGATAGCGCGGCGTTGACGCGCGGAGCCACGTCCACAGGCCGGCGATCAGCACCACCACGCCGATGGCGCCGATGTAGGCGCTGAACTCGAAGAAGGCGCTATCGAAGAACCAGATGTTGCCGGGCAGCATTTCGTTGAACGCGGGCGACTCACGGCGCAGGAACGTCATCGCCACGAGCAGGTGCGACACCGACGGGAAGCCGATGGCGTCGGAGACGAGTCCGGCGCTGCGAAACGACTGGAGTTCGAGCACGGGCGGCAGCAGGCGCACGGCGCTCAGCAGGCAGGACGCCGCCGCCGCGGCCACCAGCCACCACGCGCGAGTCCAGCAGAACGGCACGAGCAACGCCAACAGCAGCAGCACCCACGTCACGTGATGCTGGCCGCCGCTCAGCACCATGTAACACATCGCGGCGGCGAACCAGCCGACGCCGCGCCAGCGCGCGTCACCGTCGAAGAAGCGAAACAGCAACCAGGCCACGAATGGAAACAGGAAGTACGGTCCCCAGGTGAAGTGGCCGACGCTGTAATGCGCGAGGATGTGGCCGTTGAACAGCAACAGGCCCAGAGCGGCCGTGAACGTGACCAGCGACCAGCCGAAGTGCCGTCGCAGCAGCCACACGCCGATAAAGCCCAGCGTGTACTGGATCGCGACGTCCACCAGCACGAACGTGGTCACGGGCAGGACGAGCAGCAACACCACCTGCGGCGAGGTGATCACGTCGGGCAGCGTAAGGAAGCGATCGGTGACGTCGTGCAAGGCGACGCCACCCTTCATGTGCAGCGGCCATGCACCGGAACGGAGGGCGGCTTGCAGGAACGTCAGGCGCGGGATGTTGATGCCGCTCCAGTCGTGGAAATCGAGCGGCAC
This sequence comes from uncultured Acidobacterium sp., assembly GCA_964495855.1. Classification (GTDB taxonomy): domain Bacteria; phylum Acidobacteriota; class Vicinamibacteria; order Vicinamibacterales; family UBA2999; genus 12-FULL-67-14b. Next base: position 4,020 of record CAZBYY010000106.1, read on the forward strand.
GCGGCCGAAGCCGAGCACGTACAGCCACGCGATCAGGCCGGCGCCAAACAACCCGCCGGTCCAGGCCCGCTGCAGCCACGGCGAGCGCACCTCTTGGGGCGGCGCGAACAGGGCCGCGATCAGGTCATCGACGCGCATCGCTCGTTGAGCATACACTGCCAATCTGATGAAGATTATTTTCCGGCTGGCCGCCATCGCGTTCAGCCTGCTCATCGCCGTCATCGGCGCGGAAGTGACGCTGCGCGTGATGAACATGGGCTTCGGCAATTCGCCGATGGAGCCGTCGCCGCTGCTGCATCACGTCCACCCGACGAACTACACATTCATCCAGCAGCATCCCTCGGGCGAACTTGGCGGGTTCCAGATCGAATAAAACAGCGAGGGCCGCGTCTATCGCGGGAAGGCGGCCGCGAAGCCGGAGCCGCCGAACGCGCCGTGCCGCGTCGCGTTCATGGGCGATTCGTTTACGGAGGCCGGCCAGGTGCCGTTTGCCGAATCATTCCCAGGCCTGCTCGAAGAAGCGGCGCCGCAGTGCGCGGTGCGCGATTACGGCACGCGTTCGTACAGCCCGGCGATCTACCTCGTGCAGTGGACCGAGGTCGTCGCCAAGTGGAAGCCGACGCACGTGTTCCTGCAGGTGTTCGGCGGCGACCTGCGTGAAGACGTGGACTACCTGAAGTCAGCCTCGATGGACGACCGCGGCTTCCCCACCGCGATTCACGGACCCGACGATGGGTGGCTGTTTGCGCAGCTGCGGCGCTCGTATGTCGCGCGATTCGTGCGGATGATCACGCAGCGCGCCGACTGGGCGTGGACGCACCGCGGCGAGGATCAGTGGACGGTCGGCGGCGTGGTCGAGGAACACCCGGAGTGGTCGGGGCCGACACCCGGCATCATCGAAGAACTCAATCGCCGCGTCACCGCCAACGGCGGTCACTTGACGGTGTGGGTCGTGCCCTCGCGCTATCGCTTCATGGGTGACGGCCGCATTCCGCTCACGAACGACCTGGCCGACACCGTCAAGGCGTGGAGCGGCCCGAAGCAGGTTGACGTCCTCAACCTGAACGAGCCATTCGAACGCGCGTCGAAGGCCGGCTACAAGCTGTTCTTCCTGCAGGACATCCACTTCACCGCGGACGGCCACCAGGTCGTGGCCGCGGCGATCGCGCACCAGCATCCGGAGCTGTTCACGCAGCCGATCACCGGCAAGGTGGCGGACGCGGCGTTTCCCCGCTAAGGCACAAGGGCGGGCCGCAAGACGGCGTCGGCGATGTACGCCGATCCCTTCAGCGTGAGGTGGCCGAAGTCAAACGCCATCAGCTCGGGCGGATCGCTGCCTGGCACCGCGCCGAAGCATCCGTCGGCGTTGCAGAGCCGGTCGATCATCGAGACATAGCGCAGCTCTGTCGCGCCCGCGTATTTCTGCTTCAGGTCCCGATCCACCGCCAACAGTGATTGATCGAGTCCGTAGCTCACGCGCTCGAATGATCGCCCCCAGTATTGGGCGACGACGATCTCGGGCAGCGACGGGCGCCACTGCGGAATCGGGCCGACGACCACGACCTGCCTGGCGCCACGTTCGCGCACGCGGGCGGCCAGCGCCGTCCAATCGGTTTCCTCGTGACCTCCGATCTGCGCAAGGATCACGATGTCCGGCTTGAGCCGCTGGATCGCATCGACGGCAAAGGCATTGGCGCGCTCGCAGCGCTGTCCGGGCACGTCGAGATCGATCGGCGTCAGGCTGGGCCGGCAATGCGATGTGGCGACCTGCGCCAGCGCGACGCCGGAGGGCAGCACTTGCCGGAGCCCGTACGACAAGGCCTGCGCAAAGGAGTCGCCCCACAGAAGGTACGTGCCGTTGCGTCCAGGCGCCGTGCACTCGGCATCAATGGACGTCCGGGCGGCGTCGCTGCCCCACTCCATGAAATCGCAGCCGCGGCGATACGCCTGCTCGATGCCCTTCTTGCGCATGTTCGTGTAGTACTCGACGAAGAAGGCCTTGTCGCTGCGGTTGATCGCGCGGCCGAGCAGGCCGTCCTGCTGGAACGTCACGTAGCCGGCGGCCAGTAATCCCGCCATGGCCGCGCACAGGATCGGCACGACGACGACGCGGCGAGGACCGAAACGGATCGGCGTCTCGATCAGCCGGTACGTGAGCCACGCCAGCACGAACGACACGGCGAGCGCCCCGGCGCGGATGGCCGGCGGCGGGATCTCGTTCATCAGCAGTCGCGCAAACGACAGCAGCGGCCAGTGCCAGAGATACAGCGGGTAGCTGATCAGCCCGACCCACACCATCGCCCGCCGTGCGAGCACGCCGCGGTTGATCGCCGCATCGGGCCCGGCCGCGATCAACAGCCACGCGCCGCCCACCGGAAACAACGCCCACAAGCCCGGATAGTGACGCGCGCGGCTGAGCGCAAACACCGCGATCGCAATCGCCAGCACGCCGGCCAGCGCCGCCGCATCGCGCAACCAGTGGCGGGCGCGGCACTGCTCGAGCCAGGCAGACATTCGCCTCGACAGATTGCTGCGGTCCACTTCGACGCAGGCCAGCACCGTGCCTGCCATCAATTCCCAGAACCGTGTCGTCGGCGAATAGAAATCGCCGACGAGATCGCGCCGGACGGTCTCGACGTTGGAGATCATCGACAGCGTCAGCACGATCGACGCGAAGACCAGGAGGTTGCCGCGCGACTTCCAGACGAGGAACGCGGCCAGCGGCCACACCAGGTAGAACTGCTCTTCGATACCGAGCGACCACAGGTGCATCAGCGGCTTGGTTTCGACCGCGTTGTCGAAGTAGCCGGATTCGCGCGCCAGCACGAAGTTGGCCACAAAGCCCGCACCGGCGGCGATGTGCTTGCCGAGCTGCATGAACGCGTCGGCAAAGAGCAGGAACCATCCGGCCGCGTAGCACGCGCCGAGGACCACGACGAGCGCCGGAAAAATGCGGCGGATTCTGCGCGCGTAGAAGCCGCCAAAGGTGAAGCGGCCCTCCTGCAGCGCCGCGATGATGATCGACGAGATCAGGTAGCCGGAGATGACGAAGAACACGTCAACGCCGATGAAGCCACCCGGCACGTACTCGGGAAAGGCGTGGAAGCCGAGCACGGACAACACGGCAACCGCGCGCAGGCCGTCGACGTCAGGCCGGTACTTCATCTCGCAAGCCGCCGGTACTCGTTGAGCAGCAACCCCACGAGCAGCACTTCACCGTACCAGAACCAGCCCTGCCAGATGTACGGCTCCCAGATGTCGAACCCCACGACCCGGCTGATCAACGTCGTCGGCACGACGAACGCGGAGACGAAGAAATACGCGACCGCCCAGAGCGACAGCGCGCCGGCGCGGCCATCCACGAGGAACAGCGTCAGCAGCACGAGGAAGGGCACGATCAGCAGGATCAGGTAGTAGTAGTGCGAGAAGAAGAAGCAGGCGCAGACGGTCGTGACGATCGACACTTCGAGGGCGCGCCGCCGGCGTTCGTCGGCGGCATCGAGCGGCGAGCGCTCCATGCGCGCGTGCGCCCACAAGTAGACGATCGCCACCGCGGCGCACATCGCCAGGTAGATCACCGGTGGATTCACCCAGCGGTGCGTCGCCGAAAACGTGCACAGGCCGTGGCGGATGTTCGACAGCGTCGATTCGTTGTCGAACCAGCCCTCGCAGAAGCCGGTGCCATACAGGTGGCCGGTCGCGTCGTACGCGAAACCGAACGTCGCGACGTTGAAGACCTGCGCCGCATGGCCGGGCACGTTGTTGTTGAAGAAGCGGGACAACCCGAACAGCAGTTGCGACGCGATCAGCACGGCCGCCGACACCGCGCCGAACACGGCGAGCTCACGCCACCACCGGCGCAGGCCGAGGTAGCCGGCAAAGAGCAGCGGGATGTACTTGAACCACGCCGCGTAGGCGAGCAGCGCCGCCGCGCGCGACCGCTTCTCCTCCATCAGCGCCCACAACGCGCACACGATCAGGAACGTGACGACGACTTCGAATTCACGCTGCAGGTATGCCTGCAGCAGCGGGAAGAACAGGAACGTCGCGGCAAACAGCGGCACCAGATGCCCGCGATCGGCGCCGAGCCGCCGCGCGATCTTCCAGAACACGGCAAACGTCAGCGCCAGCAGCACGGCGTAAGCCGGCAGCAGCACGGCGGCGATCGAAGAGAACCGATCGAACAACGCCAGCGGGTAGAGCGTGAGGTACTGGACGGGGCCGTGGAAATACGTGTCACGGTGGTAGCCCCACGCCCCGGCCATGTCGGGGCTGTTCCACAAAGCGGGGTTGAACGTTTCGACGTACGCGCCCGGCATCGACGCATAGAAGTCGCCCTTCGTGCGCGTCGTCGCCGCCCAGGTGACGCTCGCGATGCGTACGAGAACGACGGCGACCAGCAGCATCGCGATCGGCTTCGGCAGCGTCCTGATCACCAGTGAAGAAAGTATAGTGGACGTCGCATGGTTCGTGTGGATGTTGCGGTGATTGGCGGCGGCGTCACGGGGCTGGCCTCGGCGCTGTCGTTGGCGAGGCTCGGCGCTTCGGTCGCGTTGCTCGAGCGTGAAGGCAAGACCGGGCGCGCGACGAGCACCCACAACAGCGGCGTGATTCACGCGGGGCTGTACTACCCGGCGGGTTCGTTGAAGGCGGCGCTGTGCGTCGAGGGCCGCGACCGGTTGTATCGCTTCTGCGAAACCCATGGCGTGCCGCACGAGCGGTGCGGCAAGCTGATCATCGCGGCGGACGATCATGAAGCCGAGGCGCTCGAAGGCCTGCGGCGGCTGGCGCACGGCAACGGCGTGACCTCGGTCGTGCACGTCGACGCCGCGTTCATCAGGGACAAGGAACCGAACGTGCGCGCGTTTGCGGCGCTGTGGTCGCCGGAGACCGGCATCATCGAGGCGGAAGCCTTCGTGAAGACGCTCGAGCAGTTGTGCAAGCACCACGACGTGGCGATCGTCGTCGGCAGTCCTCTCGTCGGCGCCGAGCCGCACCACGACGGCATCGAACTCGTCACCCCGCACGAGCGCTTCGTTGCCGGCACGGTCGTCAATGCATCCGGCCTGTATGCCGACATCATTTCAAAGCAGCTGGGCGGCATGGATTTCACGATCTATCCGTGCCGCGGCGAGTATGCCGAGCTCGCACCGAGCAAGCGGCACATGGTGAAGGGCCTCGTGTATCCGCTGCCGCATGCGTCGGGCGCGGGCCTCGGCGTGCACCTGACGAGGACGACGTGGGGATCGATCGCGCTCGGGCCGACGATCCATTACCAGGAGTCGAGGGACGATTACGAATCGGGCCGCTTGCCGCTCGAAGACTTCGTCGAGCCGGCGCAGCACTTGCTGCCCTGGGTGACGCTCGCGGATCTGCAGCCGGGCGGGAGCGGGATCCGCGCGAAGCTGCACGGTCCGGAGAAGAAGTTCGCCGACTTCATGGTGCAGCGCGACGAGGTGAACCCGCGCGTGATCCAGGCCTCGGGCATCGATTCGCCGGGGCTCACGTCATCGCTCGCAATCGGCGAGCGCGTCGCCGCGATCTGGCAGGCGTCGAACTAGGAGTCGCGCTTCACGGCCCACACGGCCCAGCCGCGCAGGAACGCCGACGCCATCACGCGGCACCCCGCTTGCTCGGCAAGGCCGCGCGCGCCGGCTTCCGAATACCGCTTCTCGATCGGCGCGGCGAAGCGGTCGTACAAATCCGGAATCAAGCTCTTCATCGTCGGATTCTGTGCGGCTGGATACGGAAAGCGTTTCGCGAACTCGAAGTAACGCGATGGCAGCGTGCACGTCAGGTAGACGAGTGGCGCCAGCATCGCGCACACGCGGCGGATCGCGCGCGGCGACAAGGCGCTGATCCGCTGCCGCACGGCGTTGACGAGGCCGAGGGTCACGCGCCAGCCGAGCGACCGCGTTGAAAAATCCTCGTAGACGTAGAGCAACAGCGGCGCCCCGGGCTTGAGCACGCGGGCGATCTCGCGGACGGCTCCCTCAGGATCGACGGTGTGATGGACGACACCGTAGCTGTAGGCGGCGTCGAAGGCGGCCGTGGCGAACGGCAAGGCGAGCACGTTGCCGCGGATCAGCGTGGCATTCGGCAGCGCCGAAATGCGCGCAGAGGTCGCTTCGACGCCGCCGGTGCTGATCTCGACGCCGACCGCGCGACGCGCGCCGGTCAGGGCGACGGAAGCGAGGTCGATGCCTTCTCCGCAGCCGGCATCGAGCACGCGCCCCGAGAGCGGCGGCGCACCGAGTGCGGCTTGCATGGCGTGGAGGTGGTAATCGACCGGCTCGGTGACGGGAGCGGGTCGTCCGCCAGCGATCCAGCCATAGCCGAATCGTTCGCTGGTGGCGTGAGTGCGATCTGTCAAAGGTGACCGCGGAAATTATACCGGTCCGCGCCGCCACAGGCACGGCCGGTTGCTATACTGCGAGCGCGGAATGGATCTAAGTGAAGCCGGGGCCCGATCACCGTCGCATCGGCACCCATGGGAGATTGCGCGACTCTGGGTCCTGCGCCGCTTCGTTCGTGACCAGGTGCCGATCGCGCCGGGCGATGCGATTGTCGACATCGGCTGCGGTGATGCCTTCGTGATCGGCGAACTGGCCCGGGCGTTCCCCGGCGCGTCGTTCTTCGGCGTCGATTCGGCGTTGTCGGCCGACGCCATCGCTGAACGCCGCCGCGACCTGCCCGCGAACGTGCACCTGTTTCGAGAGCTGGACGACGTGCCGCTGACACGGCCGGCGGCGCTGGTGCTGTTGATGGATGTGATCGAGCACGTCGAGGACGATCGCGGATTCCTGCGGTCGCTGTTGGCGCGGCC
>CAZBYY010000107.1:0-10757 GCA_964495855.1 uncultured Acidobacterium sp.
GAAGCGGGGCGGGTACCTCACACGGAATTCGACAGGGACGCTGACGTTCAGGCCAGCGGCGGCGCGCGTGAGGAGAGGGCGAGAACTGCGGCGGCGCGGACGTGCTCGGTAACTGCGCTGAGGCGCACCGGCTGCCTCGGTTCGAAGGCGAGCACCTGGCTCGCCACCGGGGCGCCGTCGCCGAAGGCGCGCAGCCAGTGACAGAAGGCGCAGTGCTCCGGTGCCGTCGGGGCGTTGGACGCGCCGAAGCGCGCGTCATGATCCGCGTGCTGGTGCGCAACGGGAATCACCTCGTCGCGGTCGTCGGGCGCGTGCCAGCCGCCCAACGCTCCGGTCAGGACGAGGAGGATCGACAGCGCGGCAATCGGCTTCGAGCGGAAACGCAACGTACCTACACCGTAGCAGACTCCGGCGTGAATCGGAACCTGCTTCACTTTTACGAAATGCGAAAAAGTGAAGCAGGTTGACTTTCGTGAGCTTGGGGCCAATACCGCGCGAAGTCGGGGAGGACGGCCAGGAGCCGCCGCGCCGCGACGGTCCAGCGGGCCAGCGCGGCCGCATCGCGTGGGCGCCAGTCGAAGCCGTAGGCCGAGCGAATCGACGCCGGGAGCGATCCGATCGTCAACAGTTGCACGAATCGAAAGGCCGGCCAGGCCAGATACCAACACGGAGGATACAGCACGGCATGCGCCAGCGCGCGGCCGGCCGGGGTGACCGCCACGCTCGCCAGTCCCTGGTCGAGGTGCGCCTGCAGGTGCGCGTGCGTGCGCGGCAACCAGCCATCGGGCATGCCGAGCAGCGCTTCCATGATCGCGCCTTCCGCGCAGTAGCGGTTGCGTTCGGCATCGCTCAACGGGGCGATCAGCTGCTCATGCGTCCGCAGGATCGAATCGAGCAGCGTGACGTGGACCCATCGCAGCAACTCGGGGTCATGCGCAGAGTAGGCGCGCGCCGTGCCAGGGACGCGTCCGCTGACGCGATCGTGGATCGCGTTGATGCCGGCCGCAGCCGTGATCATCTCGTCGGCGTCGCCGAACATGATTGCGAGCATTGCGCCAACGGTGGACCGGAGTCGATGCAGACTGGCCCGCACGCCGAGACGGAACGAACTGTGATCGCCGACGCCGGCGGCAATCGATGGATGCGCCAGCTGCAGCAGGATCGCTCGACCCCACCCGGCGACGGCGATCATCTCGCGATTGATCGTCCAGCTGACGCTGCCGGGCCCCGGTTGCGAATGGCCGTCGCGACGCAGCCGCTCGACGATCGCGGCCCGATGATCGTGCACGGTCCTTACCCCTTGCGCGCGGCGCGGATCAGCGCATCCATGTGGTCGAGGTATTTCTCGAACGCGCGCCGTCCCGCGGCGGTGAGCCGGTAATCGGTGCGCGGCGTCCGCCCCGACACGGTCTTGGTACACGAGATGTAGCCGGCCTCCTCGAGCTTGCGCGCATGCACGCTGAGGTTGCCGTCGGTGGCATTGAGTGCCGACTTGAGGTCGGTGAAGGACATCTCCTCGCCGGCGGCGAGGGCGCTGACGATCCCCAGCCGCATGCGATCGTGCAGCAGTCGATCGAGATTGGTCGCGATCTCGCCGCTGCGAATCTCGGCCGTTCTCGGTCTGGGCTCGGGAGGAAGTTTGCGCGCTGCGCTTCGGTTAGCCGCCATGGGTCCTTGCGATGTAGATGCCGAATCCGAGTTGCACGCCGCCGAACCCGATCGCCAGCCACGCATTGCCCCAGTCCGGCGGGGTGACGATCGACAGCAGGCCGAGCCCCATAAAACACACGCCGATCAGGCGGACGACCTGGACGCTGAAGATGCCTCCGGTCAGCACGCCTGCGCCGTAGAGCAGCAGCCACGCCGGCACCATCACCGCGAAGCTGCGTACGACCCACAACTGATACGTAATCGCCGCGCCGGCGACGAACGGTGCGGCCAGGCCGAGCGCAAATCGCCGCGCCGTCGCACCCGTCAACGGCAAGCCCGCGCGCCGCGCCTTCACGGCCATCGTCACGAGCCCCACGCTCGCCGCGATCATCGCCGCGGCCAGCCACGTCAGCAGCCAGCGATCAGGCGACGATTGTTGCGACGCCACCACGGCCGCGCCAATGGCGACAAGGCCCATCAGCGCGCCGCCGGCGCCCGGGATCGAGGTGAAGGTCGAGCTGCGTTCCATCGCCTCGCGGATGTAGCGAAGGTTGTCGGCCGCCCGCCCGGACAACGGTTCCGGTGCGCTCACGAGCCGATCATGACACGCCTCACTTTAAAACGCAAAGCGGACGCGATCGTCGCAATGACGTCGTTGCGAATTTGTCGCTTGATTGACCTGAGATATACTGTCGCCGTGACGATCATTCGAAAGCGGATGCCTAAGCGGGCCACACATGGCGCGGGGGGCATTCGTCCGTAGAAACTCGTCAGATGGTTTCAACGAATCGATACCTACCCGCCCCTGGCGGGTTTTTTTGTTTCTGCTGTCGTGATCGGCAGCCTGGAAAGAGCGAAGAGCTGAGATGGAAATAGAAGTCGGCGTCCTGGGGGCAACGGGCGTGGTGGGGCAGCAGTTCGTGTCGCGGCTGGCGAGGCATCCGTGGTTTCGATGCACGTGGCTGGCCGCAAGCGAGCGTTCCGAGGGCAAGTCTTACAAATCGGTCGCGCCGTGGAGACTCTCCACGCCGATTCCCGGCGCCTCGGCCGCTCGCGTGGTGGAGGCGTGCGTGCCTGGCCGCGGACCCAAGGTCGTGTTCTCCGGGCTCGATGCCTCCGTTGCCGGCGACATCGAAGGCGCCTTCGCCGCCGCCGGCCACATCGTCGTCAGCAACGCGCGCAACTTCCGCATGGATCCGCTCGTGCCGCTGCTGATTCCGGAAGTGAACGCCGATCACCTCAAGTTGATCGGCGAGCAGCGCCGATCGAAGGGCTGGAGCGGCGCGATCGTCACCAATCCGAATTGCTCCACCGTCGTCCTCGCGATGGCGCTCGCTCCGCTGCGCGCGTTCAACATCCGCGCTGTGGTCGTCTCGACGATGCAGGCGGTGTCGGGGGCGGGATATCCGGGCGTGCCGTCGCTCGACATTCTCGGCAACGTCGTGCCGTTCATCGGCGGCGAAGAAGAGAAGATGGAAACCGAGACGTTGAAGATTCTCGGCAGCAACGGCGGACGCGAGCCGTATCAGGCAGTGGTGAGCGCGCACACCAACCGCGTGCCGGTGCTCGACGGCCACACCATGACCGTGTCGGTGGCGTTTGAGCAGAAGCCGACGATCGAGGCGGTGGTCGAGGCGATGCGCGGCTTTGCCGGACGGCCGCAGGAACTGTGGCTGCCGAGTGCGCCGCAGCCGCCGCTGGTCGTGATGGAGGAGCAGAACCGCCCGCAGCCTCGGCTCGATGTGGATCTTGGTGGCGGCATGGCGATTACGATCGGGCGCGTGCGCGAATGCCCGGTGATGCACGTCAAGTTCGTCGCGCTCGGTCACAATACCGTGCGCGGCGCCGCCGGTGCGGCGATCCTCAACGCCGAGCTGATGCACGCCGAGGGCATGCTGCAATGAAGGTGATGAAGTTCGGTGGCACGTCGGTCGCCGACCAGGCCGCCATCGAGCGGCTGATCGCGATCGTGCGCGCCGAGCGGCAGGCCGAAGCGCAGACGGAAGGCGGCGACACGCGCGGCCCGGTGGTCGTCGTCTCGGCGCTGTCAGGCGTCACCGATCGCCTGCTTGGCGTTGCCGCCCTCGCCGGTTCCGGCGACGTCGAAGGCGCGCGCACCAGCCTTCGCGACTTGCGCGCACGGCACATCACGGTGTCCGAGGTCATCAGCGATGCCGCACTGCGCGGGCCGGTCGTCGATGCGCTCAACCGCGAGTTCGACGAGCTCGAACGGATCGTGTCTGCCTTGACCGTGCTGCAAGAGGTGTCGCCGCGCTGGCTCGATACGCTCGCCGCGACGGGGGAGATCTTGAGCAGCCAGATCGTCGCCGCCGCGCTCACGTCCCACAAGCTGCTCGCCACCTACGTTGATTCGCGCAAGGCCGTGGTGACCGACGCGGAATACACGGCGGCAGCGCCGTTGTTCGAGGAAACCACGGCGGCCCTGATGACGCATGCCGATCCGCCGCTCGCTGCCGGACGCATTCCGGTGATGGGCGGATTCGTCGGCGCGACGACGGCCGGCATCACCACGACGCTCGGTCGGGGCGGCTCGGATTTTTCGGCGGCGATCGTCGGCGCGTGCCTCGGCGCCTCTGAAATCCAGATCTGGACCGACGTCGACGGCATGCTCACCGCCGATCCGCGCATCGTGAAGAACCCGCAGGTGGTGCCGCATTTGTCGTTTGCCGAAGCCTCCGAGCTTGCGTACTTCGGCGCCAAGGTCCTGCACCCGGCAACGATCCAGCCCGCCGTGGCGCGCAACATTCCCGTCCGCATCCTGAATTCGCACCGGCCCACGGCGCGCGGCACGTTGATCACCGCCGATCGCCCCAAGGCCGCGCCGCTCACGGCCGTGGCGTCGAAGAAGGCCGTCACGGTCGTCGACATCACGTCGACGCGCATGTTGATGGCGCACGGCTTCCTTCGCCGGCTGTTCGAAGTGTTCGAGCGCCACAAGACGCCGGTCGACGTCGTGACGACCTCCGAAGTCAGCGTGTCGGTGACGATCGACGATGCGCGGCGGTTGCCGGCGATCATCGAGTCGCTGTCCGGATTCGCGCAGGTCGAACGCGAGGAACACATGGCGATCGTGTGCGTCGTCGGCGACGGCATGCACGACGATCCGGGCCTCGCGGCCCGCGTGCTGGCGTCGGTCGGCGACGTGCCGTTGCGCATGGTCTCGCAGGCGGCGTCGCGGCGGAACATCACGTTCGTGATCCGCGAATCCGACTTGCCGGCCGCGCTCGAGCGGGTGCACGATACCTTCTTCATGCAGCCGTTGCTCGATGGCGGTCGCGGGCGAGGCAGCGCCGCCTGATGCGCATCCTGCTGCTCGGCCACGGCCGCATGGGCCGCCTCGTGGAATCGCTCGCGCCCGAATACGGTGCGGCCGTCGTCGCCGTCATCGACGAGCATTCCGGCGCGGACGCGATCGCGCGTGCGGGCGATGCCGACGTGGCGATCGACTTCACGCTGGCCGATGCCGTACCGCGCAACCTGCCGCAGCTGGCCGCGCGCAAGCTGAACGTCGTGATCGGCACGACCGGGTGGCAGGTACAGGAAGACGCGATGCGTGCAGTGGCGAACGCCGCCGACATCGGCGTGCTGGCGGCATCGAACTTCTCGCTCGGCATGAACATCTATCAACTGGCCGTCGAAGAGGCGAGCCGCCACTTTGCCAACCATCCGGAATTCGGCGCGTGGATTCATGAAGCGCATCACGTGATGAAGAAGGATGCGCCCTCCGGCACGGCGATCACCATTCGCACCGGCATGGAGCGCGCCGGCTACGCGCGGCCGATCGACGTGTCGTCCACCCGCGCCGGACACATTCCCGGCACGCATACGGTTGGATTCGACGGTCCGTCCGAAACGATCGCGTTCACGCACACGGTGCGCGATCGCGCGGTGTTCGCACGAGGCGCCCTCGTCGCCGCAAAATGGTTGGTCGGCAAGCGCGGCTGGTTTTCCATCCGGGATCTGCTCAAAGCTGAGAATCGTCTATGAGAACTCCATTCACCGGCGTTGGCACGGCACTCATTACTCCTTTTACGAAGTCAGGCGGGCTGGACGAAGCGGGTGTGAAGCGCCTGGCGAAGAGACAAGTGGATGCGGGCATTCACTTCCTCGTGCCGTGCGGCACGACCGGAGAGACGCCGACGCTGAGCGCCGCCGAGCGTCGACGCGTTGTCGAGCTCACGCTCGAGGCCGCGGCCGGAAAAGTGCCGGTCATGGCCGGCGCCGGCGGGTACGACACCAATGAAGTCGTCCACGCGGCAAAGGAGATGGCCAGCCTTGGTGTGCAGGGGCTGTTGTCGGTGACGCCGTACTACAACAAGCCGACGCCCGAGGGGCTGTATCAGCACTTCTCGAAGATCGCGGAGGCGACGTCGCTGCCGATCGTGCTTTACAACGTGCCGGGCCGCACCGGCTGCAACATCGACGCCGCCACGTGCGCGCGGCTTGCGACCATCCCGCACGTCGTCGGCGTCAAGGAAGCCTCCGGCAACATCACGCAAATGGTCGAAGTCTGCCGCGCGGTGCCGAACGATTTTCTCGTGCTGTCGGGCGACGACGCGCTGACGCTGCCGCTGATGGCGATCGGCGGTTGCGGCCTGATCTCGGTGGCGTCGAACATCATTCCCGCCGAGATGTCACAGATGGTCGAGGCCGCGGAGCGTGGGGACTTCGCGGCAGCGCGGCAGATGCATCATCGACTCGTGCCGTTGATGCTCGGCAACTTCGTCGAGTCGAATCCCGGCCCCGTGAAGTACGCCATGTCGGTGCTGGGACTGTGTGAAGAGGTCTATCGCTTGCCGATGGTCTCGCCGCGCCCGGCCTCGCAAGAAAAGGTGCGCGCGTTTGTGAAGGAGCTTGGTCTTGGGACTGCAGTCCACCATTGAGGCGCTCGCGGCGGCGGGCGCGACTGCGGATCGCGCTGCGGCCCGCGCCGCATTTGAAGAACTGAAGGCGTCGCTCGAAGCGGGATCGATCCGATCGGCGGAGCCGGACGCATCGACGGCCACGGGCTGGCGCGTCAACACCTGGGTGAAGCAGGGCATCCTGCTCGGATTCCGGTTCGGCGACCTCGTCGATCAATCCGCCGGCCTGCCGTTTTCCGACAAGGACACGCAGTCCGTTCGCGCGTTCCCCGTCGCCTCGAACATCCGCATCGTTCCCGGCGGCTCCAGCGTCCGCGGCGGCGCGCACCTGGCGCGCGGTGTCATCTGCATGCCGCCGATGTACGTCAACATCGGCGCCTACATTGGCGAAGGATCGCTTATCGACTCGCACGCCCTCGTGGGCTCGTGCGCGCAGATCGGCGCGCGCGTCCATGTCAGCGCGGCCGCGCAAATCGGCGGCGTGCTCGAACCCGTCGGCGCGCTGCCGGTCATCGTCGAAGACGATGTGCTCGTGGGCGGCAACACGGGCATCTACGAAGGCGCCGTCATCAAGCAGCGCGCGGTCATTGCCGCGGGGACGATCCTGACCGGATCGACGCCGGTCTACGATCTCGTGCACTCGCGCATCATCAAGCCTGAGGCGGGGCAGCCGCTCGTCATTCCCTCGGGCGCCGTGGTCGTGCCCGGTGCGCGTGCAGTCACCGTGGGCGCCGGTGCGGAATGGAACCTCTCGCTCGCCACGCCGGTGATCGTCAAGTATCGGGACGATAAGACGGACTCGCGGACCGAACTGGAAAAGTGGATTCGCTAGGGATTAGGGACTAGGGACTAGGGATGAGTCAACACGGGGCGGTTGATGTTCTCGGCTTCGCGCGGCAGCTGATCGACATCGAATCAACAACGGGGAATGAAGGGGAGGTCGGGAAGTGTCTCGCCGACTACCTGCGTGCCCGTGGGTATTCAGTTCTTGAACAGCCGGTTCCGGAGCTCCCGGGATCCGGCTCCCGGTTTCCCAGGATTAACGTGATCGCTGCTGTTGGCGAGCCCGACGTCGTGTTCTCCACGCACTTTGATTGCGTGCCGCCGTTTTTTCCGAGCCGCGTGGAGGACGGCACGCTGTTCGGCCGTGGCGCGTGCGATGCGAAGGGCATTCTTGCCGCGCAGGTGGCGGCGGCCGAGCGTCTGCGAGCCAAGGGAGAAACGCGCGTCGGCCTGGTGTTCGTTGCCGGCGAAGAGCGCGGCAGCGACGGCGCGAAGGCTGCCAACAAGATCGCCTCGAAGACGCGCTATTTGATCAACGGTGAGCCGACGGATCTGCGACTCGGCGCGGCGACGCGCGGATGTTTTCGCGTGCGTCTGACGGCGCACGGCAAGGCGGCGCATTCGGGATACCCGGAGCTCGGCGAATCGGCGATCGAGAAGCTGATCGACTGCCTCGTATCGTTGCGAGAGGCCGAGTGGCCCGATGATCCGTTGCTGGGCCGCACGCATTACACCGTCGGCTTGATCAACGGCGGTGTGGCGCCCAATGTGATTCCGCCGAACGCAGACGCGGAAGTGTTCTTCCGCACGGTGGGTCCGCACGATGCGGTGCGCGCCCCGCTCAAGGCTGCCATCGCCGGCCGCGTCGACGTCGAGGAGATCCTCGAATTGCCGTCGGTCCGCATGCACACCGTGCCCGGCTTCGACACCGCCGTGTTCTCGTACTTCAGCGATGTGCCGTTCCTGTCGAACTGGGGCACGCCGCTGCTGATCGGGCCCGGATCGATCCACGTCGCCCACACCGATCGCGAGCACCTCTCGATCGACGAGCTCCATCGCGCCGTCGACGTTTACGAGCGGCTCGCGGCCGCCTTGCTGGCGTCCTAGCGAAGGGGCGCCGGCTGGGCTTCATGGCAGCGCCGGCCTGGAAAATGTGAGACACTAAGGATTCGGCCCGGAGCCTCGGCAATCTCAGGGCGGCGAATCGCGTCAGGGCCGGAAGGCAGCAGCGCTAAGTCGTTACCGTGATGTGCTGAGGATTTCCGGGCCGAGTTTCCCTCCCAATGGCATACCAGGTGCTGGCGCGCAAGTGGCGCCCTCAAAAATTTGAAGACGTCCTTGGCCAGCACGCGGTCACGCGCACGCTGAAGAACGCGCTCAAGAGCAAGCGCATCGCGCAAGCCTTTGTGTTCTCCGGCCCGCGCGGGTGCGGCAAGACGACGACGGCGCGCATCCTGGCGCGCGCGTTGAGCTGCGTCAACGGCCCCACGCCCGAGCCATGCGGCGTGTGCGACGCGTGCGTGGAGATTGCCGAGGGACGCGACATCGACGTCCTCGAAATCGATGCCGCCACGCACACCGGCGTCGACAACGTGCGCGAGGTCGTGATCGAAGGCCTGGCGATCGCGCCGGTCCGCAATCGCTACAAAGTGTTCATCATCGACGAAGTCCACATGCTGTCGGCCTCGTCGTTCAACGCGCTGCTCAAGTCGATCGAGGAGCCGCCGCCGCACGTCATCTTCATGATGGCGACGACCGAGCAGCACAAGATTCCCGATACGGTCCTGTCGCGATCGCAGGTCTACGAGTTCAAGACCATCTCGCCGAAGACGGTGGCCGACCGCCTTCGCGCCATTGCCGCGGAAGAGAAGATCGAGATCCCCGAGGAAGGCTTGATGCTGCTGGCGCGGGCCGGCGAAGGCAGCATGCGTGATTCGCTGAGTGCCTTCGACCAGGTGCGCGCCTTCGCGGGCGATTCGATCGTCACCGAGGACGTGGTGACCGTGCTGGGCCTCGTCGGTCGCGACCTCGTGTTCGACATGCTCGAGGCGATCGCCTCTGAGGACGCGCCCTCGGCGTTTGCGCTCGTCGAGCGCGCCATCGAGCGGGGCTACGACCTGCGCCTGCTGTGCCGTGAGATCGCTCGCGCCACGCGCGACCTGCTGATCCTGTCGGTCGATCCCAAGCGCGCCTCCGATCCGGATGTCGCCGCCGATGCGGAACGCGAGCGCCTTGCCGCCATGTCCGGCCAATGGTCGCGCGAAGACCTGCTGCGCGCCTTCGATCTGCTCACCCGGGCCGAACAGGAAGTGCGCGTCAGCGATCAGCCGCGCTACAACCTCGAGATGGCGCTCTTGCGGCTCATGCATCTTCGCAAGCTCGTGCCGCTCACCGATCTCCTCACTGGAACCCGAACCGTTCCAAATGTTCCATCCGTACCAAGTGTTCCAAAGGCATCGTTTTCGAAGGCGGTTCCAAATACTCCTGCTCCACGGCCGCCCGCACCTGTAACGTCTGGTACCGCGGTGAAGAACGTTGCCGTTGGTACTTCTGGAACCCCTGCTACCGTTGGAACCGACGCGTTCAAGGACCGGTTCCTGGCCGAGGTCAAATCGGGCAAGTCCACGTTCTACAACCTGGTTGTAGCGTCCGCCTTCCGGATTGACGCGTCGCCTGACAAGATCACGTTCGCGTTCCTGCCGAACCAGAAGAACGCGCGCGGGCAGTGCGAGGAACAAAAGGCGTGGCTCGCCTCGATCGCGGAGAAGGTTGCGGGCAAACCCGTGGCCGTCGCTGTCACGGTGGCCGACGCCGGGTCAGAGCCTTCCAGAGCCCCGGCCTCGCCCGCATCTGCTGCTGCACCGGCGACACCCGCCTCGGCCGCGTCCGCCGAGGATGCGCTTGCGGATTCGACCGTGCAGGCCGTGCTCGAGATCTTCCCGGTCGAAAAGACCACCGTCGAGGAACGCTGATGGACATCCAGGCGATGATGAAGCAGGCGCAGGAGATGCAAGAGCGCCTGCAGCGCGAAATGTCCGAGTTGTCGGTGCAGGCGACGGCCGGCGGCGGCATGGTCACCGTGACGATGAACGGGCACAAACACGTGCAGCGCATCGCGATTGATCCCGAGGTCGTCTCGAAAGACGACGTGGGCATGCTGCAGGATCTCGTGATGGCCGCCGTCAACGACGCCAATCGCAAAGTGGATGATGCGCTGAAGCAGAAGATGGGCGGCTTGCTCGGCGGTCTTCGTTTGCCTGGAATGTAGGCAGGCTGTCCAGGCCATCAGATCACACGATCATCAGGTCATCAGATAGAATTTCATCAGTGTCCCTTCCAGCGTCGCTCCAGGAACTCGTCGAACAATTCAAGCGGCTTCCGGGTATCGGCGCCAAGAGCGCGCAGCGGCTCGCGTATCACGTGCTGAAGACGCCGCGTGAA
>CAZBYY010000108.1:0-10726 GCA_964495855.1 uncultured Acidobacterium sp.
TGGTGCGCCTGGATCGATCGAGCCTCGCCTCGCAGGCAGATGGGCCGCCGCTGAACAATGCCGAGATGTCGTTCGACGGCCGGCAGTGGATCGATCTCGGACGCAAGATGCTGTCGCTGACGCCCCTTGCGCGGCAGCAGGTGTCCCCGGAAGACAGCGTCCTCGGTCAATACGCAAATTACGGCGGGCTCGGGCTGCGGAAGGAGATCAGCTACGCGGCGCTCGTGACCGCCGCGTTCCAACCCGCGTACTGGAGCGGCGATTCGAGTCAGGCCGCGGCCAACTTCGGATTGTTCTTCGGCCTTGCCGTGCAGGCCTACGAGGTCACGCTGGTGAGTGACGACACGCCCGTCGATCGCTTCCTGGCCGGAGACACGAGCGCCCTGTCGGCGGTGCAGCAACAGGGCCTGAACGAATTCCGCACCGGAGGATCGCAGTGCACGCAGTGCCACCTCGGAGCCGAGCTGACGGCAGCCGGGATCAGTTCGGCGACCAGTGCGAATCAGCTCGATCCACGCGCGCTTGGCTTCTTCCGTACGGCAGTGAGCGCGATCGAGGACGATCCGGGTGCGGCAGGCGTCGATGCGTTTGGATCGCCGCTGTTCCCGGCGGCACCCGCGGGCCGTGCGAACGGCGCGTTCAAGACGCCGGGCTTGCGGAACGTGGAGTTGACGGGGCCGTACTTCCACACCGGCGGCGCGGCGACGCTCGAGCAGGTGCTCGACTTTTACGCGCGCAACGGCGACGTGCCGGCCGGCGGCAACTTGACCAACGGATTCGGCAACATCCGCATGAGCCCGGCTGAGCGCGCGCAGATCGTCGAGTTCCTTCGCGCGCTGACCGACGATCGCGTCAAATACGAACGCGCACCGTTCGATCACCCATCGCTCTGCGTGCCCGTCGGCTACAACGGCGCGGCGTCGGCGGAGAGCTTTGCGCTGGTGCCCCAGGTCGGCCGCGGCGGCAACGCCGTACCGCTGCAGACATTCGCCGAGCAACTGCAGGGGATCGGGCGCGATGGTTCGCGCGCGCACGCCTTGCAGCAGGCGTGCATGCCGTAGCGCGAACGCGCTGCGAGCGCTACCGCGTGCCGATGTTGTAGTCGACGCTGTCGATCGTCAGTTCCAGGTAGGTGTAGGCGCCCCGCTCCGGATCGTGCCAGCGGCCCTCTCCGCTCGACGGCAGGCGCACGGCGCCGAACGGCCGGTAGCCGGACACCGGTGTCGACCAGGGCATCAGCGTCGCGTTCTTGCCATCGGACGACAGTTGGAAGCGATCCTCGGAGACGAAGTCGACCAGCTCGCCCGCGTCGTTGAAAGACACGCGGGCGCGAATCGTGTGTCCCGCGTTGGTGAACGTGGCGATCACGGTGCGGGCGTCGATCGCCTGCCAGTCGATGCCGGCATCGAGCAGCGCCGCCGGCGCAAAGATGAACAGGTCGTTGAGGAGCGTGACCGTCTCGCTTTGCGTCATCTGCGCTCCCGACTCCGTGACCACGGGCACCAGCGCCGCGGCCCTGATGCGCATCGCCGCCTCCGAGCCGACGTAGCGGTGGTATCCCTGCACGGGCACGCCAGCCATCGACGCCGTGAGGTAGAACATGCGCGCGGACTGCTGGATGACATTGACTTGCTCTGCGGCCATCGACATCCAGCGGTCGTCGGGACCGCCACGGATCCGCCCGTGCATGCGCGCGCGGAAGTTGCGGACGCGCGGCTGGCCGACGACACCAGCGGCCCGGAGAAATGCCTGCACCGGTGGCGGCAACGGCAACAGGTCGTCGGCTGTCACGAGCGGCGCCCGGTCGTTGCGCGCCAGGGCTTGGACGTCTGCGGTGTATTCAGCGAGCAGGCTGTAAGGTCCTCGGGACAGGAAGACGTACGACGCACCAGCCGCGATGATCAGGAAGGCAATCGTCCGCACCAACGGCACACCTCACCGAGTGAATCGCACAAAGCGTGCCCATCAAAGCCCTCTGGTTTACCGCGCAATTTGCAGCAGACTGACGATGCCTCGCGGGAGATTTCGGCCGATACCAGAAAAATTTCGGTGTCTGCGCGCCGTGAGGCACACTACGCGTCATGCCCACATCAAAGGCAAGTGCCGCTGGCCTGACCCGTCGTGAATGGATCGCCGGTGCCGGCGCCGGTGCAGCAGCCATGTGGCTCGATGCGCCGTCGTTGGCGGCCCAGCCAGCTTCGCGACCGATCGTGTTCCGCAACACTTCGGTCGTGAATGCTGATCGTGTCCAGGACAACGTGGCGCTCGCCGTCGTCGGCGACACCATCGCCGCGATCGGCCCCACCGATCAAGTGCTCATGAATTATCCCAATGCCGAGGTGATCGACGGCCGCGGCAAGGCGATCTTTCCCGGGCTGATCAACTGCCACGCGCACCTCACTGCGACGCTCGAGCGCGGCTTCAACGAGGACTTCGGCTTCCCAAACTCGGCGCAATTGAAGGTGCGGCCCGCCAGCCTGCTGCAGGGCGATGAAGCGGCGCTGATGGTGACGGTTGGTGCGCTCGAGGCGATCCGGACAGGAACGACGACGTTTGTCGAGAACGCCGGCGGCATTGGCCGCTACGCGGGCGCCCTTGCCAAGACAGGATTGCGGTGGGTCTTCGCAGAATCTATCCGCGACAGCGAGAACGTGCCTGGGCCGTTGTCGCCGGAAGGCCTGGCGAAGAGCGAGCAGCCGCGCTTCTCGCCGCAATTGCGCGATGCGGGCATGCAGGCGATCAACGACCTGTTCACGGCGTGGCACGGCAAGAACAATGGCCGCATCAGCGTGTTTCCAGCGGCTGCACTCACCGAGACATCATCACCACAGCTGCTGCAGGCGGTGCGCGCGTTTGCCGACAAGCACGATCTCGGCTACACGATTCATTTGAACCAGAGCATCGCCGAGTACCAGTTCATGGAGAAGTGGCACGGCCTCAGGCCGGCCGCGTATCTCGACCGGCACGGGTTCCTCGGTCCGCGGCTGTTCGCCGCGCACGCGCGGTACGTCGATGATGCTGAGATCGCGCTGCTCGGGAAATCCCGCACGATCATTTCGCACCAGGCCAATATGGCCGCCAATCGCGGCGTGATTCCGCCGATACCGCAGTTGCGTGATGCCGGCTGTCCGATCGCGCTCGGCACCGACAACAACACCAACGACGTGTTCGAGGTGATGCGCATCGCGCTGCTGACCGAGCGCGTGCGCCGGACGGACGCGTTCCCTGGCGTGAAGCCGCAGCCCGAGGACATCCTCGCTGACGCGACAGACGGCGGCGCGCGCGCCGTCAATCAGCAGAAGGCGATCGGCTCGCTGGAAGTCGGCAAGAAGGCAGACCTGTTCGTGCTGAATACGCTCAAGCCGTACCTCGTGCCGCGAGGGCGGCTGGTGTCCGCAGTGATCCACGGCGGCCATCCCGGCGACATCGAGTCGCTCATGGTCGGCGGCGAGTTCATCCTGCGCGACAACAAGGTGCTGAAGCTGGATGAACAGGCGGTGTTGCAGGAAGCCGACGCGGTGGGGCGGCGGATCTGGAACCAGGTGGGTCCCGTGTCCGTGCCCCGGCTGCCGCGCCCGCGCTAGAACGTCACGCCACCGCTTCTGCGGCGGTGAATTGGCTGCGATAGAGCTCTGCGTACTTGCCGTTCGCCGCCAGTAATTCGTCGTGGGAGCCTTTCTCGACGATGCGCCCGTGTTCCATCATCAGGATCAAGTCGGCATTGCGAATCGTCGACAGGCGATGCGCGATCACGAACGTGGTGCGGCCGCGCATCAGCTGCGCCATGGCCTTCTGGATCAGGACCTCGGTGCGGGTGTCGACGCTGCTCGTCGCCTCATCGAGGATGAGGATCGCCGGATTGGCGAGGAACGCGCGCGCAATCGTCAGCAACTGCTTCTGTCCTTGCGACAGGTTCGTCGCTTCCTCGTTGATGACCGTGTTGTAGTTCTCCGGCAGCGTGCGGATGAAGTGATCGGCCTGCGCCGCCTTGGCCGCCCTCACGACAGCCTCTTGCGTGGCCCCTTCGCGGCCGTACGAGATGTTCTCGCCGATCGTGCCCGAGAAGAGCCATGTATCCTGCAGCACCATGCCGAAGATGCGCCGCAGTTCGCCGCGCCGCAGGTCACGGATGTCGATCCCGTCCACCCGGATCGCGCCGCTATTGATGTCGTAGAACCGCATCAGCAGGTTGACGAGCGTGGTCTTGCCGGCGCCGGTGTGGCCGGCGATGGCGATCATCTGGCCGCTGGTGACGTCGATCGACATATCCTCGATCAGCGGCGCATCGGCCTTGTAGCTGAAGGCGACGCGGTCGAACTCGACGTGGCCTTGCGGAGAGGTGAGTGCCGCCGGCGTCGCCGACTCGGACGGCTCCTCGGCCTCATCGAGGAGCTCGAACACGCGCTCCGCCGATGCGATCGTCAGCTGGATGGTGTTGGCCATGCTGCTCAACTGCGTGATCGGCATCGAGAACTGGCGGCTGTACTGGATGAAGGCCTGCACGTCGCCGAGCGCCAGCGATCCGCGCGTCACCAGGTAGCCGCCGATCACGGCGACGGCGACGTAGCCGAGGTTGCCGACGAACATCATGATCGGGAAGATCATGCCGGTCGCAAACTGCGCGCGCCACGCGCCTTCGTAGTACTTGTCGTTCAGCTCGTTGAACTTGGCGACGGAGCGCTCTTCATGCCCGAACGCGGTGACGATCGTGTGGCCGGCGTACATTTCGGCGACGTGGCCGTTCAGCTCGCCGAGCGCCTTCTGCTGCCGGATGAAATACGCCTGCGACCGCTTGGCGATGGTCGCGACGATCGTGACGCTGAGCGGCAGCGTGAGCAGCACCACCAGCGTCATGATCCAGCTGATCGTCAGCATCATGACGATGATGCCGAGCACCGACAGCGCGGAGGTGATGAGCTGCGTCAGGTTCTGCTGCAGCGAGCTGCTGATGTTGTCGAGGTCGTTGACGGCGCGGCTGAGGATCTCGCCATGCGTCCGTGAATCGAAGAATTTCAACGGCAGCCGGCTGAACTTGCCCTCGACGTCGCGCCGCAGCGCGTACACCGTCTTCTGCGCCACGCCCGACATCAGGTACTGCTGCAGGTAGAGGAAGGCGGCGCTGATGACGTACAGCACGACCAGCCAGCCGAGGATGTTCCCGACGTACGCCATGTCCACGCCGGCGTTCGACCCGCCGGTCGCGCGCGACAGGTATCCCTCGAAGATCTTGGTCGTCGCCTTGCCGAGCAGCTTCGGCCCGAGCACGCTGAACGTCGTCGACAACACGCCGGCGCCGATCACCACGAGCAGCGCGGGCTTGTGCGGCTGCAGATAGCCCATGAGCCGGCGCAGCGTGCCCTTGAAGTCCTTGGCCTTCTGCACTGGCATGCCGAAGCCGCCCATGGGGCCGCGGCCGAACATGCTGGCCGGCTGCTGCTGTTGTGTGAGCCGTGCGCGCTCGTCGCTCATGCGACCTCCTGGATCGACGCCTGCGATTCGGCGATTTCCCGGTACACGCTCGAGCTCCTCAGCAACTGTTCGTGCGTGCCGATGCCGGCGACGCGGCCCTCATCGAGCACGATGATCCGATCGGCGTTCATCACCGTGCCGATCCTTTGCGAGACGATGAAGACAGTGGCATTCGCCGTCTCGGTGCGCAACGCGGCCCGGAGCCTGGCATCGGTTGCGAAGTCGAGCGCCGAGAAGCTGTCGTCGAACACGTAGATCTGGGCGTTCCGCACCAGCGCGCGGGCGATGGCGAGGCGCTGTTTCTGTCCGCCGGACAGGTTGGTGCCACCCTGCGAGACCGCGGCGGCGTAGCCCTCCGGCTTCTGGTCGATGAATTCGGTGGCTTGCGCGATGCTCGCGGCGCGCTGCACCTCCTCGTCGGTCGCGGATTCACGGCCGAAGCGGATGTTGCTCGCGATCGTGCCGGAGAACAGCACCGCCTTTTGCGGCACGTAGCCGATGCGCGCGCGCAAATCCTCTTGCGTCATGTCGCGGACATCGACACCGTCCACGAGCACGCGCCCGGAGGCGGCGTCGTAAAAGCGCGGAATCAATCCCGCCAGCGTCGATTTGCCCGAGCCCGTGCCGCCGATGATCGCCGTTGTTTCTCCGGCCTTCGCCGTGAACGAGACGTTGGACAGCGCCGGTTCTTCCGCGCCTGGGTACTGGAACGTGACGTTCTGGAACTCGACCTCCCCGCGCAAGGCCGATGGCTTGCGATCGCTCACCTTGCTGGATGCAGGATCGACGACGTCGGGCTCGACGGCGAGCACGGCGTTGATGCGGTCGGCAGAGGCGGCGGCGCGCGGCAGCATCACGAACAGCGCCGTCACCATGAACACCGAGAACAGGATCTGCACGGCATATTGCAGCGACGCCATCATCGCGCCGACGTGCATCTGGCCGGCGTTGATGCGCAACGCGCCGACGTAGATGATCGTGACGCCGGTCAGGTTCATCATGCAGAAGAGCGACGGCATCAGCAGCGACACCAGCCGGTTGACGGCGATTGCGTTGTTCGTGAGGTCGAGATTGGCGGCGTCGAAGCGCCGGCTCTCGTGGGCGTTGCGGTCGAAGGCGCGAATCACGCGCACGCCGGTCAGGCCTTCGTCGAGCACGAGGTTGAGCTTGTCGATCTTCACCTGCATCTGCTGGAACAGCGGCACGGCCTTGCGCATGATCAGGTAGAAGATCACCGCCAGGATCGGGATCACGGCAATCAGCACGCGCGCCAGCCGCGTGTCCTGCGAGAGCGACAGCACGACGCCGCCGACCGCCATCATCGGCGCCGTGATCACCATCGTCATCATCATGATCAGCACCTGCTGGACCTGCGTGGTGTCGTTGGTCGTGCGGGTGATCAGCGAGGCGGTGCTGAAGTGATCGAACTGGTGAACCGAGAAGTGGGCGACGCGGTCGAAGATGCGGTTGCGCACGATGCGGCCGAAGCCCGTGGCGACCTTCGCAGAAAAATAGCTGCTGGCCACGGCGCAGCCCGTCCCGATCAGCGCCATGAGCAGCATCCATCCACCGGTCAGCATGATCTGCCGCGTGTCGCCCGTGACGATGCCGTGGTCGACGATGTCCGCCATGAGGCGGGGCAGGTACAAGCCGGAGAGCGCCTGCGCCAGCGCCAGCACGAGGACTAGCGCGACGAGGCCCTTGAAGGGCCGAAGGTAGGAAAACAGTTTGAGCATGAAGGGAACGATTTTAACGTCCCTTCATGCCCTCTGCTGCTTAAAACACGCTGTTAGCCGTCGTCCCGCGTCGCCTTGGTCGTGGCGCTGATCTGCAGGTCGTACCCGTTGGGTGTGGTCGTGTGGTAGCTCTTGTACACGGCGGTGTGGATGTCGCCGCGGCCGCCGGTATCCTCGCGGGCCGTGAGGCCGCGCTTGGTGAGCTCTTCCTTCACCTTGTCGGGATCGAACGGCGCGATACCGAACGCGATGTGGCCCATGCTCGCGCGCCGTTCCGTGGGCGCCGCCTGGCCGTTGGCCGGGCGGAAGCCGCGGCGCACGATCACGCCGCCCACATCACCGATGTGCATCGTGTTCTGGCTGCCCTCATCCTCGCCGAGCTTCCAGCCGAGCAGCGCGTGGTAGAACGCGGCGGTCTCCTTGTAGTTCGACACTTCAAACGAAATGTGATCGAGCCACACCGTCTTCCAGTCGGTGGACGCAAACGGCGCCGGCGCCGAGGTCTTGCCGCTCGCCGCGCCCTTGCGGCGATTGTTCTTGTTGCCGTTGGTGATCCACACCGGGAAGCCGTCGGGATCCTTGATCTTGAAGCTCTGGAAGTCGCCATGATTGTCGGCTTCCGGCGACAGGCCGCGCGACTTCAACGCCGCTTCGACCTTCTTCGCATCCCACTGGTCGATGCCCCAGGCCATGCCGTCGAAGGCGGCGTTGCGGGGCGCGCGCGGGCCGCCCTGTCCGCCACGGCCCTGCCCGCCGGGCGCGCCGGCCGGCGGCGCGGGTGGCGCGGGAGGTGGCGGCGGCGCGACATAACCGCCGCGCAGGATCAATCCGCCCCAGTCGCCGATGTCGAGCACGGCTTGCTTGCCGTCATCGCTGCGGATCTTCCAGTTCATGAGCGCCTGGTAGTACGCCGCTTCCTTGGCGTAGTCGACGCACTGGCAGGTGAAGTGATCGAGCAGCACGGTGTTCCATCCGGTGGGCTCGAACGGAAGCTTGGCCGGCGTCGTGCTGCACTCGGGGGTGCCCTTCAGCGCTCCGCTGCACTGGCCCTGCGCGATGGCCGTCACCGGCCGAATCGCCGCGGCCATGCCGAACGCTGCGAGGAGTTGTCGTCGTGAGATCAAACCGCGATCGAAGGCACTGAAAAGGGATTTGGTATCCATGCGCTGCGGAGTATGGGACGGAAGCGTTTCAAAACGCAAACCCAGCGCGGTTACATTCGTTTACGTCGCGCGCGGCGCGCGATCAGCCCTTCACCACGAACCCTTTCTTCTCGAGGAACGTGCGAACGCGCTCGCGCAACTCGCCTTGCAGTTCGATCGTGTTCTCGGTCGTCGACCCGCCGCAGCCGCACGCCTTCTTCAATTCGCCGCACAGCTGTTTGAGGAAATCCGCGTTGTTCGGCAGGTCGTAGATGACGGTCACGGTCTTGCCGCCGCGGCCCTTCTTCTCCATCCGCAGCTTGGCGACGACGCGGTCGGGGACCGCGGCTTTGCCGGCCGACAGCGTCTTGCTGCACTGGCAATTGGTCAAGGGCCATCCGCACTTCGGACACGTGCGTCCGCCATCAGTGGAATAGACCAGCCGTGAGTTCGACATCGTGGAACCGATGTCCGTGGTGCTAGTTGGGGATGAAGGTGAAACGCGCGAAGCCGCTCGCCGTACCGCCAAAGGGCCAGAGCGACGAGTTGCTGCGCGGCCGCGCGTCGGCGCGCACGAGCACGTAGTATTCGCGGTTCGGTTCGAGGAGCTTGGTGTTGAACAGCGGCAGACGCTCGAAGTTGGTGACCATCTGCGCGACCTGCGCAGGATCTTCAACCACGAACGATTGCTCGACGTGACCGTCGCGCAACTGTGAGACGGTGGTCCTGCGCGTGAGGTTGTCGTAGTCCACGCTGCTCGACACCACGGCGCTTGCGACCGTGCGATCGACCCACGCGGGGACCTTCAACTTGAGTTCGACAGTGTAGGTGAACACCGTGCGAAGCCCGCTTTGCACGACCGCCTTCATTTCGTTGCTCATGCCGCCATCGAGGGAGAAGGTGACGAGCACCTGACCGTCGCGGACGATCGGGCGCACCTTCAGCGTGGCCGCATCCTGGGCCTGCGCGGCTGCGGCAGTGCCAAGAATGAGCGTCAGCGCGACGATGGCAAAACGAGAGTACAAACGGAACACAGGCACAGGCATCGCCAAAAACTATCGACCTGCAGACTTTAGCACATGAAACAGGAAATTAGTGCCGATATATGATGGGGTGTCCGCTGTAAACCCATGAAATTCCGGCTTTCTTGCGTCGCTCTTGCCCTGGCGGCCCTGTTGGCCCCCCCAGGTGGACGGGTGGCCGCCCAGCAGCCGGAAGAGTTTCCCTTCGACATTTTTGGGCGTTACCTCGAGCCGCTGGTCGAGCAAATCGGCATGCCCGGCGTCTCCGCGGCCATCGTCCAGAACGGCCGCATTGCCAGAACGTATAACGTTGGCTACGCCGACGTCGAGAAAAAGATCGCGACCCGGTCGGACACCCCCTATCCGATCGGTGGCATCACCCAGGCCATGACCGGGGTGCTGACCGGCGCCTGCATCGACCGATTCACCACCAACGTGTTCGACATCGATCGCGACATCCGGCTGTTCGTGCCGACGTTCCCGGTGGCCGACACCAGCGTGCGCCAGGTGCTGTCGCATTCCACCGGCGGCCGCTTCCGGTACGATCCGCTGCTCTTCGTGAACCTGACGGGCGTGATCGAATCGCCGCAGTGCTTCAACCGGCCGTTTCGCCGGTCGATGGCGACCGAGGTCCTCGATCGCATGGCGATGACGCGATCGGTGCCGGGGATGGATCTGGGGCGCGTCGACAGCCCGGACCTGCGCGCCCTCTTCGACGCGGCGGACCTCGATCGCTATCGCCGGGTGCTGGACGATCTTGCCGTCCCCTACAAGATCGACGTCAAGGGCCGGGCGTCGCGCTCCGAGTACCCGAGCTACGGCCTCGATGCCGCAAGCGGCATCATCTCGACGGTCGACGACCTCGCGAAGTTCGAGATCGAACTCGACAGCGATGACGGCATCCCGCTGAGTTCGTCGACGTTGAACAAGATGTGGAGCAACCAGGCGTTCGACCTGCCGACGGGCAACGGGACGACGACGGTGCGGGTCGTGATGCCGACGGGCCTTGGGTGGTTCGTCACCACGGAATCGGGGCAGCGCCTCGTGTGGACGTTCGGCCACATCCAGGATGCCGCATCGGCCCTGATCGTGAAGCTGCCGTCGAAGAAGCTGACGCTGATCATGCTGGCCAACAGCGGCGGGCTGGCGAAGGGCTACGACCTGGAAAACGCCAACGTGACCTCGTCGCCCTTCGTCAAAGTATTCTTGCGTCTGTTCATCTAAGGCTCGGTAGACTGGTGTCGGCCCGCATGCGTCGCACAACGAGCACGCTCGTCCTCATGGCCGCCCTCCTGGCGCTGTTTCCGGCGCCGGCGCGCGCCGACTTCTTCCTGATCCCGTTTGCCGGGATGAAGTT
>CAZBYY010000109.1:0-10685 GCA_964495855.1 uncultured Acidobacterium sp.
TGGCGCCGGCGGCATACAGCTTGTCCATCAGCACGCCAAAGATCTGTGGATTCATGTCGTCGATCTCGCATTCGAGCACGACGACGCGATGCACGTGGGGCGCGGCTGAGGGACCCGGCGCCGACGCGTCGGCATCGCCGACGAGCACGCGAACCACGTTGGGTGTCTCCGCGATCTCGCGATCGCCTGCGCCGTAGCCGACGCGCCGCACGGTCATGGGCGGAACGGGACCAAACGCCGTTGCATACTCGGTGAGGATCAGCGCGCCCGTCGGCGTCAGCGTCTCCATCTGGACGCCGCTCGAGTAGACCGGCGCGCCCTTCACCAACGCAAGCGTCGCCGGGGCCGGCACGGGGAACATGCCGTGCGCGGATTTCACCATCCCGCCGCCGACGTTGATCGGCGACACGACCACGCGCTCGGCATTGAACCATTCCATCGCAAACGCGGCGCCCACAATGTCGATGATCGAGTCCATCGCGCCGACTTCGTGCAGATGCACGCGTTCCATCGTCGTGTTGTGGATCGCCGCCTCGGCCTCGCCGAGCCGTTGGAACATCCGCGTCGCGCGCGCCTTTGCCCCGGCGCTCAGCGCCGACCGGTCGATCGCCGCGAAGATGTGCTTGAGGTGATGGTGCGCATGGCCACCCCCGCCGGCGGGCACGCGCTCGTGCACGCGAAACTTGGCGGCCGTGACGCCCGTCTTGACGACGCGATCGACGGACACGTCCCAGCCCTCAACGGCGAGGCTGCCGAGGGCGCTCTTTAACTCATCGAACGGCAAGCCGGCGTCAAGCAGCGCGCCAAGAATCATGTCGCCCGCGGCGCCGGCAAAACAATCGAAGTACAGCGTCTTCACAGCGTTCCAGCCCGCTTGAAGCTGTAGAACGTGCGTCCCGCCAGAATGATGTGGTCCATCAGCTCCATTCCCATCAACTCGCCCGCCTGCGCCAGTCGCCGCGTCACCAGCATGTCCGTCTCACTCGGCGTCGGGTCGCCCGAGGGATGGTTGTGAAACACGACGACGCGTGACGCAGCCGCCAGCATCGCAGCGCGGAACACGTCACGCGGGTGTGACACGCTGCCTTCGATCGTTCCCGTCGACAGGATCACACTGCGGATCACGCGTTGCCGCTGATCGAGCAGCAGTACCCCAAACCGCTCGACCGAAAACCCCGAATAGCGCGGCAACAAGTAGCGCACGAGATCGTCGGTCGTCAGCATCTGCGGCCGACGGACCCGCTCCCCGAACAGCGCGCGCCGACCCAGTTCGATCGCCGCCAGCAACCGCGCCGCCCGTGACTCGCCAACTCCCCTGACGCGGCACAGTTCGTCGACGCCCAGGCGCGCCAGTCCAGCGACGCCGTCTCCAGCGGCAATTACGTCTTGCGCGACCACGAGCGCATTGCGGGCGCGCAGGCCTGAACCGATCAGCAACGCGACCAGTTCGTTGTCGCCCAGCGCTTCGGCGCCGACCCGTGCCAGCTTCTCGCGCGGGCGGTCGACTACCGGTACCGTTGCCATCGCGCCGGACCCTTCATGGTAGCTGATTGCGTCGCGTTGTGGCGCGCGCGATCGCCGTGGCGCAGGCATCGCTGTCGTATACTCGTGAGACATGCTCCGTTTGGCTCGCCGCCTGGCGTTTGTCATCGTTGTCCTCTCTGCCGGCTGCGGCGCCGAGCCTCCCAACAAGGAAATGAATCAGGCACAGGGCGCCCTCGATGCCGCCCGTGCCGCAGGTGCCGATACGTTTGCGGCCGCGGAGTTCACCGCCGCCCAGGACGCACTCAAGAAGTCCGAGGACGCCGTCACCGCGGGCGATTACCGCCAGGCCTTGAGCTTTGCCCTCGACAGCCGCGAGCGCGCACAGACGGCCGCCAAGATGGCGGTCGAGGGGCGTGCCAACGCCCGGGGCCAGGCCGAACGGGCCATCACCGAAGTGGCGACGCTCCTCGCGCGTTTGCAGCGCGAGCTCAAGGATCCGGACGTCGCGCGCGCAACCGCACGAGCGCTCAAGGCTCCGCGAGCGGCTGCCACGAAGTCGGACAAGATGCTGCAAGAAGCGCGCGCGGCGCTTGCGGCGGAAAACTATTCTGGGGTCGAGAAGGCATTGAGTGGGCTGGCGGCGGAACTTCAGGCCGCACTGAACGATATCGACGATATCGCGACGCCGAGGCCGTCGCCGCGCAAGCGATAACGGCTCAGGGCCGTTCGCACTTTTCACCATCGACTGCCGAGCGGCAGTGATCAGAAATTTCTAGGCCAGATCGGCGGTCGAGTCGATCCAGTGGCCGTCGAACACCACCTCCGCCCATCCAGTCAGGAACACGCCGTCCTCGCGCCATTCGACGCGTTGCGTGCCGCCGGGAGCGATCACCTCGACGTCACGCGCGGCTCCGCCATGCGACGCGGCCGCAATGGCCGACGCGCACGCACCTGTCCCTGACGAGTGCGTCGGTCCAACACCACGCTCCCAGATCAGAATGCGAAGGCGGTCCGGCGATTCGACGCTGGCAAATTCGACGTTGGTACCTTCCGTAAACCGCGGGTGCGTGGCGAGGGCGGGCCCGAGCCGGTGGAATCTGGCAAGATCGGGCAGCTCGGGCGTCAGCACCACGCACTGCGGATTGCCGACCGCCAGCGTCGTGACCGTCAGCGTTTCGCCGGCGGCGGTAATCGACTCCTGCGCGATGCGTTCCGGCTGCCCCATCGCGGCGCGAAAAGTGTAGCGCGCTCCTTGCCGGCTGGTCAGTGACAGCGTCTTCCATCCGGCGTCGGTGTCCACACGTACCGCCGACACCGGGGGCAGGCGTGCCAGTTCGCGGCGGAACAACACAAGCGCACCGAGGCAGCGGAGGCCATTCCCCGACAACTCCGACGGGCTGCCATCGGCGTTGATCAACTTCATCTGCGCCGTGCCATCGGGCGCGATCGTGTAGTAGATCACGCCATCAGCGCCGACGCCGGTATGACGGCTGCACAGGCGCCGCGACAGTTCATCGCGGCGATAGCGTTCGGACTGCTCTGCGGGCACGAACAGGAAGTCGTTCCCGTAGGCGTGGGCCTTGGCGAGCGACAGCATCATGGCACTTTGAAGGCGTTGAAGACCCACGTCAACCCGCCGGTGACACCGATACTCGGGTCTCGCGAAGTCACCCCAAGGATCACGCCGCCGTCGAGCCGCACACCACCGTGGGTATAGCGCGCGCCAAAGCGGAACAGCCCACGGTCCTCAGCGCCCGGCGTCACGATATTCGCAAAGTTCGCCCGTCCAACAAATTCCCCAACGAACTCCGCCGAGGGGCTGACCGCTCGCGCGACCGACAGGTTGTAAGACAGCAAGTCATCCTGTGCCGCCAGCATGACCGGGTTCCCAAGGATGAGAAAGCCCACATTGGCGACGACGCGGATCGACTGGACCGTCTTGCCGACCGCGATCGACGCGCCAAAATCCTGCACGTCCTTGCCGAGGCCGTGTTCGTTACTCGCATTGGGCAGGCGTGTGAAGAACCTGAACGCCATGGCCGGCCGGCCGGCCGACTCGCCCAAGAACCGGATCTTCGCGCCGATCACGATGTCGTCGACATCGGACGTCGAATTCCCGCTCACCTTCAACATGTTCGCGAGCGGCGCGTCAGGCTGGCGGCTGGTGATCTCCATGCGACGATACGGCGCGCCGTCCAACTGGATCTCGGCAATCGAACTGACGCCCACACTGATGCCGACCTGCGGCACGGTCACGAGGTTGCCGCGCAAGCCGGACACCGGCAGGCGCACGTCGCGCTCGTAATCGATCCCTGTTTCCAACAACAGCCGACCGGCACCAACCGTTTCGGGATCTTCAGTCTGCAGCGGGCGCTGCTGCGCGATGGCGGGTGTGGCCGCAAGGACCAACGCGGTGATCAAGACAAGCGTACGCATAGATCTAAAACAACTTTCGACTCTCGAGAAGAATCGTGACCGGGCCGTCATTGACGAGCGCCACCTGCATCATCGCCTGAAATTCGCCGGTCTCGACGCGCAGCCCGGCGGCCTTCAATTCTCGCACGACGTCTTCGTAGAGCGCGCGCGCAATCTGCGGCGGCGCCGCCGAGGCAAACGACGGGCGTCGGCCGTTGCGCGAATCGCCCGCCAGGGTGAACTGGGACACGACGAGAACGGCCCCGTTCGTATCCAGCACCGAGCGATTCATCTTGCCCGCATCGTCTGCAAAGATGCGCACGTCGCGGATCTTCGCCGCAATGTATTGCACGTCTGCGGGACCATCGTGCTGTTCGACGCCGAGCAGCACGAGCAGCCCGGCATCGATCGCGCCGGTGACCCGATCGCCGACGGTGACGCGCGCCGAGGTGACGCGCTGCAGGACGGCCCTCACGAGGGTCTAAGCGTCACGGGAATGAGTGTCGGCTCGGCCGCGACGCTTTCGGCAATGTCGCCAATCGGATTCAGCCGGCGATCGAGCAGGTGGCGCGGCATGACGTTGCCCAGCGCCTTGATCATCGACGACTTCACGTTGGGATGCTCGCGCTCGAGCTCGGCGATCAACCGCTTGACGCGCTGCCGCTGCAGACTCAGGTCGCCGCAGGCCGGGCAGCAGCAGCCGATGATCGGCAGCTCGTATTCCTTGGTGTAGGCGCGGGCCTCGGCTTCGGTGACATACACGAGCGGCCGAATCACGACGTGCTCGCCGTTGTCGGAGGTCAGCCGCGCCGGCATCGCCTTCAACGCACCCGCGAAGAACAGGTTCAGCAACACCGTCTCAATGAAGTCGTCGAGGTGATGACCGAGTGCGATCTTGGTGGCGCCGGTCTGGCGCGCCAGCCGATACAGCGCGCCGCGACGCAGCCGCGCGCACAACGAGCAAGGCGTCGCATCACCGTCGAGCTTGTCGTCGATGACGGCGCCAATCGTGGTGTGCTCGCTGTGGAATTCCCAGCCGCGCTCGCGGCAGGCCGCCGCCAGCTGCACGTGCTGATAGCCCTCGTAGCCCGAGTCGATGTTGACCGCGACGATGGAAAAATCGATCGGTGCCCGTTGGCGAAGCACGTCCAGGATCTGGATCAACGCCCAGCTGTCCTTGCCACCCGACAGGCCGACCATCACCCGGTCGCCGTCTTCGATCAGGTTGAAGTCAACGATCGCCTTGGTGGCTTTCTTCGCGATCCGCGTCTCGAGCGGCGTGCGATACCCCACGGAGTGATTATACTGGCCAGCAGCAGTGCCATCCGCCACGCCCACCGCCAGGGAACTGACCGTCGTTTCGCTTGCCTATACGGCGCTCACGTTCCTGATGGCGCTGCCATTTTCGGCGCATCCAGGTTCACAAGTCGTCGCCGATCTCCCGGACACGCACCTGTACATCTGGACACTGGCCTGGAACACGCACGCGTTCCTCCACCAGCCGCTCAATATCTTCGACGCCAACATCTACTACCCGTACGCCAACACACTGGCCTATTCCGAGAACCTGATCGGCAGTGCGTTCTTCGCGGCCCCGGTCATCTGGCTGACGGGCAACTTGGTTCTGGCGATGAATCTCGTCGCCCTGCTGACGTGCGTGCTGTGCGGCGTGGGCGCGTATGTGCTCGGCCGGCAGCTGCACATGAGCCGCGGCGCAGCGTTCATCTGCGGCATCGTCTTCGCCTTCGCGCCGCCTCGATTCTTCCGGCTCGGACAACTGCACATGACGGCGGTGCAGTGGATCCCGTTCTCCCTGGCGTTCCTGCACGCGTACTTCGAATCGAATCGGCGTAGAGACCTCTTGCTGGCTGTCGGCTTCTTTTCGCTGCAGGCGCTCTCGAGCGGACACGGAACTGCTTACCTGTTCGTGGCGATCGTTCTGCTGCTCATCTGGCAATTTGCGCTTGGCGCGCCCTTTGCCGTCGCGCAGCGTGTCAGGGATTTTGGCGTCGCCGGCGCGTACCTGATCTTCCCAGCCGTGTGGATCATCCTGCCGTACCGCATGGCGCAGGCCGAGGCAGGCTTGAAGCGCGAATTCCCAGCTGACCTTCACCCCGGCGTCGAAAGCTTTCTTGCCTCGCCGTCGCGAGTCCACCAATGGCTGCAAGCCACGCTGTGGGGCCCGTTCGACAAGGAACCGACCGCCTTTCTCTTTCCCGGCATTCTGGTCGTGGTCCTGGCGGGAATCGCGATCGCGACCTGGCCCGCCCGGCGGCGGCTGCGTGACAACGCGGTCGCGTTCTATCTTCTGATCGGCGTACTCGCGACGCTGATGTTCGTCGAGTGGCCCGTCGAACTCTGGCGCTACGTCTACTGGCTGCCCGGTTTCAACTTCATCCGCGTACCGTCGCGTTTCATCATCATGACGATGCTGGCGCTGGGCGTGCTGGCGGGGCTGGGCGTGGATCGCCTCACTGCGCGTTTGTCCGGTCGCACCCGCGCGATCGCGCTCGTCGTGATCGGCGGTCTGCTGCTCGCGGAGTACCAGGGCTATCCCTTTCGCGGCGTGCCGTATCGGGTTGACGTGCCGGCCATCGATCGCTGGCTCGATACGCAACCCACGCCGTTCGTCGTCGCTGAGGTTCCGTCGCCGAGCCCAGGGGATCGCGGCAGCTACATCCGCCACCAGACCACGGCCATGCTCCATGCGACGGCGCACTGGCAGAAGACGGTGCATGGCTACAGCGGCATTCAGCGGCCGCTGCACGATCAGCTCTACATCGACATGACGACCTTCCCGAATCCGCCGAGTTTGAGCAGCCTTCGCGCCGTCGGTGTCACCCACGTCGTCGTGCACACCGACGAATACGGCGATCGGTGGCGGACGGTTGAAGAGCAGATTTCGAGGACAGCCGGCTTGCGGCTGGAACACGTCGAAGGCGCCGGGCGGGTGTATGCGTTGCTCGCGCCGAGCGACGCGCGCTAGGAGCGGGGATGCTTACGGCGCCACTCGTCGGAGCCGCGGATCGCATCGGCGATCGATTGCCGGGCCTCGACATCCGACTTGCCCGCAATGCGCGCCTGCATGTAGACGTCGAGAATCCACGTGCCGATCGCCTCCGCATCGACACGCTGGGCGTCGGGAACATACAGGCCGCCGGGTCGCTGGAGGCCGTCCTTGGATCGATACAACTCGTCCACGAACGCCACG
The DNA here is from genome assembly GCA_964495855.1 of uncultured Acidobacterium sp. Classification (GTDB taxonomy): domain Bacteria; phylum Acidobacteriota; class Vicinamibacteria; order Vicinamibacterales; family UBA2999; genus 12-FULL-67-14b. The sequence continues at coordinate 7,112 of CAZBYY010000109.1, forward strand.
GCGGCGACCATTTCTTCCCGGTGGCTCTGGATTTTCTCGTTGGCGAGCTTTTCGACGCGCGTCGCCAGCTCGCGCCTGGCCTGGTCGGCGTCGGCTTTGAGGGTGCCGATCTTCATCTGTTGCCACGCCAGTTGGCCCAGCAGCAACAAGATCACCAGCGCCATCAGCGTGTTGGTGGTCCGCAAACGGGAGTCGGAGCCGGTCTGAGGCGCGTCGTCGGACATCTGTGTGTATTTTCCATGACAGAACTGGATCGGCCAACAATTTCCTAGCAAAATAACGGGACCATCTACGAATGACGCCGTCGCTGTTTACGCCACTCGCCGCGCTGCCGCTTGGACGTTCCCTGGCGCTGATCGTGCTGGCCAGCTTGCTTGCCGCCGCCGACTGGCTTCCGGACAACGGCGTCATCAGTTCCGATCAACTGGAATTGGCGCTCGCGATCGCCCTGGGCGGCAGCGTCATCCTGATGTCCATCGCCGATCGCGCGGACGCCGCGTCGATGCGGGCGTGGAGGAACCGGCTTGTCCTTCTGATGATCACGCTGGGCGTGACCGCCCTTGCCGGTGAGTACGGAACGCGCTATGTCTTTCGCGACGTGACCACGAGTTCGGACTTCGGCGGCTTCTTCTCGCGCCGCTGGGCCCGCGCCGGCGCCGTCCACCTCAACTCCGCGGGCTTTCGAGGCCGCGAATACTCACAGGCCAAACCGGCCGGCACCTATCGCATCGCCGTCGTCGGCGATTCGTTCACCTACGGTAACGGCATCCGCCAGGAGGATCGCTTCTCGGATCTCCTTCAGGCGGAGCTGCCGTCGCACGTCGAAGTGCTGAACTTCGGACAGCCGGGCGCGAACACGCCGGAACACCTGGCGCTCGTGCAGCGCCTGCTCCCAGACATCCATCCTGACTTCGTCTTGCTGCAGTGGTACATCAACGATGTCGAGGGAGATGACTCGACCGGCCGCCCGACGTTTCGGCCCTTGCTGCCGTTTCGTGCGGTGGATGACTGGTTGAGCATCAATTCGGCGCTCTTCACCGTGCTCAACATGCGATGGGCCGAGGCACAGGTGTCGCTCGGGATGACGATTTCCTACCCCGAGTACCTCAAGCGGCGGCTGGGCGATCCGAACAGCCGCGACTCACAACGCGATCGCCAGCGGCTCGAAGAGCTGATCACGGCGTGCCAGAAAGCGGGCGTGAAGGTCGGCATCGTGCTCTTCCCGGATACCGCGGGCGACATGGGCGAAAAGTACCAGTTCGCCTACCTGCATGATCGGGTGCTCGGCGTCTGTGCCGAACGCGGGATCACCTGTGTGGACTTGCGGCGTGACTTCTCAGCGATCCGGGATAACCACACTTTGTGGGCGAATGTCCTCGATCACCATCCGAGTGCCCGCGCCAACGCCATCGCCGCCGAGCGGCTGCTCGAGACGTTCTCTCCCACCTGGGTCAAATAAAAAAAGGGCTCGCCGTCTGGCGAGCCCTTCTTATCTTCGTGTTCGTCGTTCTTAACTTCGTGAACTCTAGAATCGGCCCAATCCGCGCCACACGCCCGGTTCTTCACCCGTGAAGTTGCGCGGGGGTGCAATGATGGTCGGCGCCGTACCGCAGTGGCCCTGCAGCATGTCGATCAGGTAAACCTCTCGTGATCCCTCATCCGGACCGCCGGTATAGTGGAACGCCGCTTCGTCGCCGGCGGCCGTCACGGGGACGCCAGAATTGTCTGCCGCGGTGCGAGTCGGCTTGCCGTTGTACCCCCAGCGTGTGCTCAGCTGGCGCAACGCGTCAATGACCCGGTCTTGCCACGGGTTATTGACATATTTCAACCCGCGCGGGCATGAATCTCTCGCGTCTGAGAAGCGCCTGATGACGTTGCCGACGGCGTTCAAGTCCGGCAGCGGGATACGTCCGCCCGGTGCAGGATCGGCTTCACGCGGTCCGGTGCTACCGGTCGTCGTCGTCGTTCCCGTGCCATCACCGCCTGTCGTCGTCGGCGGTGCCGTCGCCACGCCGGTCGTCGTCGTGAAGGCCATCACGTTCGACCACGGTCCGAATCCGTCGCCAAGCTCTGCGCGGACGCGCCACACGTAGCGCTTGTTGGCCGTCAGCGCCGGCGACACGGTGTAACGGGTGACACCCGACGCATCCGTTTCCCCAGTGCCGGTCGCGACGATGTTCGTGAACGCGTCGGAGTCGGCCACCTGGAATCGATGCGAGAGACCGGCAGATGCGGTCGCCCCGGTGAGGTAGAGGCCCGAGCTGGCCCGTGCCGCGAGGACGGGGGTAAGGCTGGTGTTCGTCTGCTCCATCAGCGGCGTGACCGCGAGCGGCGAATTCACCTTTAGCGTGGAGCCGTCCGCGTTCAGCGCATTGGCGCCGCCACCGACCACCGCGCTGGGGGACACCGGCGAGGGCATGCCGCTTTCGCACGCCACCGCAAGCGCCGCACACACACCAATGGCCGCCAACTTCTTCTCAAATCGATAGTTCATAGATTGCCTCGGATTGGTCAAACAGCCTCTGAGTTTATCGCAAGCCACGCCCTGCACGGTTATTTTGGGAAAAACCGCTCGCCTTGAGCGAACTCGTAGCAGGTTCCTCATCTACCAGTCCCTCGGCGCCTCAGCATTTCCGTCACGGCGCGGGGGCCTTGGGGACCGCAGACCACCGCCATCAACCGGAGGACGGCCCGGCCCTTTGGGGTATCGGCGGTACGGTCGTCCGGCCCCACCAGGTACTGCGCCTCTCGGAGGATGCGCATGCGGGTGGCCGTGTGACCCTGGGGATCATACGCAGCGATCATGCCCTGGGTGGACTGTGGCCCTCGCTCCTCAAGCAACGTCACCATTTCCAGCGTGACGGAGTTGGACAGGTGAATCCTGAAACCCAGCCACGCCGCCATGAATGGCACGGCGGAGAGCGCAATGGCCAACCCATCGAGCAGCGATCCGCCGCGGAATACGAGCAGCGCCGTTACGGCCGCGCAGGCCACGACGTACGACACGACCAGGGTCAGCATGCGGGTGTACACGACCTTGCCGCGCCCGATCAATTCCGACAGCAGGACGGCCAGGGACGCCGCGCCGATTGTTCCCAGCACCATCATCCGACGGCCTCGATCTTCAGCACCCGCATCAGTACGCGGCGCACGCGCGCGACACGCTGGCCGCCGCTTGTGAGGTGCCAGCGTCCGTCGATCTCTTCCGCCCAGCCGTGGCCGCGCATCTCCACCAGGCGATCGTCGATCGCGATGAACTCGTGGTCGGGAATGCGATCGCCCACGGGACGCGTGTGATTGCTGATGATCGAGAAGGTGACGCCGCGTTTGACGAACGCCAGGAAGTTCGCGTACCCGAAGATCGCGGCGCCGAGCACGAGGAGCGCGAGTGCGGCGAACTGCAGCCGGGCGGCAGGCATCAGGGTGGCGATCGCCGCCAGGACGACGAGCATCACAACGAGCGGCATCTTCGCGATCACCTTGTCGTTGTGACGGCTGATCGCCAGGAAGTCGACGACGAACACGGCGGCGAGCACGAGGTCGTAGACGAGAATCGCGGGAGTCAGTGCCATCT
>CAZBYY010000110.1:0-10671 GCA_964495855.1 uncultured Acidobacterium sp.
GGGCGCGCCGACCGCCTACGGCGGCGCCGGATCGATCGACGGCAAGATCCCCGGACGGTTCTGGATCAACCTGCGCACCACCGATCTTCACAGCAAGTTCGCACTCGCCGACCTGGCGTTCCACGAATCGATCCCCGGCCACATCTGGCAGGGCGAGTACACGCACCAGATGCCGCTCATCCGGCAGCTGCTGGCGTTCAATGCGTACTCGGAAGGGTGGGCGCTCTACGCGCAGCAACTCGCCGCCGAGTTGGGGGCCTATGACAACGACCCGGTCGGCCGTCTCGGATACCTGCAGGCCATTGCCTTCCGCGCGTGCCGTCTCGTCGTGGATACGGGGATCCACGCCAAGCGCTGGACGCGCGAGCAGGGCGTCAATTTCTTCGTCGAGCGCAACGGATCGAATCCGATCGAGGTGGCGAGCGAAGTCGATCGCTATTGTTCATGGCCCGGGCAGGCGTGCGGCTACAAGGTCGGGCACAGCGAGATCAACCGCCAGCGCGAGCGCGCGAAAGCGGCCCTCGGCGCGAAATATGACCTGAAGGCCTTCGATGACACCGTGGTGCTCGGTGGCAACGTGCCGCTCGACGTGCTGGCGAAGAACGTCGACGAGTACATCAAGGGCACGAAATAGCAGCCATAACCGCGTGACTGTGAGTTCATACCGCTCCTTCGTCTATCTCGTGGTGCTCTGCACGGCGGTTGCGGCCTGCAGCGGCGGCAGGAGCGGCGGTGGCATCGCGACGCCGACGAAAGTGCTACGCATTTCGCGCACGCGCTTCCTCGCCTTCGGAGACAGCATCACCGCCGGTGAGGTGACGCAGCCGGTCGGCGCCGCCGATGGCATCGGCAAGCTGGTGCTCGTGCCGGCTGCGTCGTATCCCTCGCAACTCCAGTCGCGCCTCGCCTCGACGTATACCGAGCAGGCATCGCTAATTTCGGTGACCAATGCGGGCCTCAGTAACGAAACGATCCTCGAAGGCGTGCCGCGGTTCGAGTCGATCTTTCCGTCGAGCCGTGCCGAGGTCGTCCTGCTGCAGGAGGGCGTGAATAATCTCGGCTTGATCGGGCCGGACACCTCGACGGGATTGATGCGCATCATGGTGCAGAAAGCCAAAGACGGTGGCGCCCGCGTGTATGTCGGGTCGATGATCCCCACGGTCACCGGCCGAACTCGCTCGAGCAATCCCGCCGCGCTCGTGGCTTACAACAACGTGCTGCAGATCATGTGCACGCAGGAAAACGTCAAGTACGTAGACCTGTATGGTGCGATGCTGCCCGAGGCGTCGTCGCTGATCGGCAGCGACGGCTTGCATCCGACCGAGGCCGGCTATCGGCGCATGGCTGACCTGTTTTTCACAATCCTGCGTGCCGATCTCGAAACGCCGTAGCATTTTCCTTAGTTAATTTCGGCCTGCCTCTCGCTGATCGCTACGCTCTTTGGTTCCGGCGATGCGGAGAGCTGTCTTCACGTTGATCGTGTGCGCCGCCGTTTCTGCGGCCTGCAGCGGCGGCACCGCTCACACACCGACGGGACCGTCGGTCGCACGCGCGCCGCGATTGGCGCGCACGCGCTTCCTCGCATTCGGCGACAGCCTCACCGCCGGCGAAGTGACCGCGCCGATCGCCGGCCAGGCGAACATCTCGAAACTCGTTGTCGTACCCGCGGCGTCGTATCCGTCCGTGCTGCAGGGCGCGCTGCAGTCGGCCTATCGCGCTCAAGCGGACTCCATCATCGTCGTCAACGAAGGCAGGGGCGGTGAGACGCTCTATGACGGCAACAAGCGCTTCGACAGCGTGTTTACAGCGTCGCGCCCCGAAGCGGTGTTGTTGCAGGAAGGCGTCAACGGCGTCGCCGTTGACGGCCCGGACGCCTCGGCGGAGATGATGCGGCAAATGGTGCGGCGAGCCAAAGACGGCAATGCCGTGGTGTTCGTTGGATCGATGCTGCCGACGCTGGCGAACCGGCAACGCACGCAGAACCGGTCGGCGCTTGAAAGCTATGACACCGCACTGCAGACGATGTGCGCGCAGGAAGGCGTGACGTACGTCGACTTGTATAACGGGTTGCTGCCGCAGGCGGATCAGCTGATCGGGATCGATGGCCTGCATCCGACCGAGGCCGGATACAGGCGCATCGCCGAGATCTACTTCGCTGCGATCAAGCAGCAGCTCGAACAGTAACTTACTTCAGCGTGACGCGCTGGACCCGCCAGTTCGTCATTTCGCCGATCAGCAATTCGTTGTCGGCGCGGCAGTCGATCGAGTTGGCCAGCCCGAACTCCTTCAACTGCTTGCCGGCCGATCCGAACTTGCCAACCACCTTGCCATCCAGCGTCGTCTTGTAGATGGCCGCGTCATCCATGCCCACGTCATCGCCGGCGTGCGAGACGTAGAGATACTGCGTCGCGCCCCGTGTCATGCACATCGTCAACGGCGTGCCGACGTTGCCGAACTCGGACTTGAACTTGCCCTCACCGTCGAACACCTGGATGCGCTTGTTGCCGACGTCCGCGACGTAGACATCGCCGTTGGCGGCGACCGCCAGCGACTTCACGCCCTGGAACTGACCCTGGCCGGTGCCCGTCGACCCCCACTGCGTGAGGAACTTGCCATCCTTGTCGAACTTGGCGACACGATTGGTGGTGCCGATGCCGTCGGCGATGTAGATGTTGCCGGCCTTGTCCCACGCGACATCGGTCGGGCGAGAGAAGGTCGATCCCGGAGTGCCGGAGCCGGGCGCACGAGCGGGCGCACCCGCACCACCGCCGGCGGGACCGCCGCGTCCGGCTGCCGGCGCGCCACCGCCTTCACCGCCGGGGCCACCGCCTGGGCGGACGTTGATCGCCTCGGGCTTGCGTCCGAGCACGAGGCCGATGCTGCCATCGGGATTGAACTTCACGACCTGGCTGGCCGCGACGTCGATCGTCCACACGTTGTCCTGTGGGTCGATGCGAAGCCCGATCGCCGCGTTGAAGCCGTAGACGTCCTGGCCCCACTCGCGCACGAACGTGCCGTTCTTGTCGAACACGAGCAGCCGCGACCCGCCGTGCGAGAACGTGCGGTTGTCACCGAGCGTTGCGTAGGGATGGCCCGTGCGGGTGTAGACGAAGATCTGTCCCTTCGAATCGGCGCCGACGCCGGCGACTTCACCGACGTATCCCTCTTTCATCGGCTTCAACAATTCGACGGAGGTGAAGCTGATCTCGGACGGGGATTGTGCGAAGAGCACGGTGCCAAGGGTTCCTAGGGTGCCTAGGGTGCCTAAGGTGCCTAAGGTGCCTAGGGTGCGGAGAAGAGTCCGAAGGTTCATCGTGCACCTCCGGCCTGGCTCGTCGACATCGCCTGGGGCTTGAGCAGGATCTTCTGCGAGCGCCAGTCGTTGATTTCAGCGGTGTAGATCACGTTCGGGTCGCGGCAATCCATTTGGTGGATCGTGGCGAATTCGCCGACCGCTTTCCCGGCGCGGCCGAACTTGCCGACGATCTTGCCGTCGAGTTCGACCTTGTACACCTCGCCGGTGAACTCGGCGCCCGCGGCGGGCGCGCTGTCCTGCCACGAGTTCGAGACGTAGAGATACTGCTTGCCGGGGTTCTTCGGCCCGGGGCCACCCGAGACGCACACGGCCCACGGATTGCCCATGCCCTCGAAATTCGCTTTCCAATTCAAGTCGTTGTCGAGCACCTGCACGCGCGCGTTGCCGCGATCGCCGACGTAGACATTGCCCTGGAAGTCGGTCGCGATCGAGTGCGGCGTGTTGAACTCGAGGTTGGCGCGGCCTTGCTTGCCGACCGCTTTCACGAACCTTCCGTTCTTGTCGTACTTGACGACGCGGGCGTCGAAGTAGCCGTCGGAGACGAAGATGTTGCCCTGCTGATCGAAGGCGACGTCGGTTTCGCGGCCGAAGCGGTACTTCTCGTTGCGGCCATGGAAGCGTCCCTGGCCGGGCATGTTGCCGAGCGACTCGACCGGATCGGTGCGTCGGCCGATGGTCATCAGCACGCGGCCGTCGGGCGCGAACTTGGTGATCATGTCGGTGCCTTCATCGACGGTCCAGATGTTGTCCTGCGCATCGACGCGCACCGAATGCGCGAACGCGTGGCTGTAGATGCCGCGTCCGATCTCGCGGATGAACTGGCCGGCCGGGCTGTACTCGAACAGCCGCGTCTCGTTCGCGCGGTGGAAGATGTAGATGTTGCCCTTGGAGTTGGTGGCGATGCCCATGTTCTCGCCGGTGTATATCCCCGGCGGGTTCTTGAAGAAGTTCGGCACTGCTTCATGCGGAATGGTGGCGATCCCGGTCACCGTCGCCTTGGTCTGCGCCGGCAGCCGCGAGCCGCTCAGGACCAGCGCGGCCGCGAGAACCAGGCCGCTGATTGCGAGTCGTTTCATTGATTTCCCCTCTGGTGCGTCCGGCCGGTCTGGCGCGGATGAACCCGGGGAGTGTAGCAAATTTGAGGAGATTGAGGATCGAAGAATCCTTAAGTGACGACTGTTGGGCGAATGTCGATTTCGCGATGGACGAGTTATCTGGCCGTAGCCAAATCATTCGACCATCATTGAATCGTCATTCACCCAACAGTCATCACTCGTCACTACGAGCAGAGTCTCTTCATGGCGTGGACAGATTATAGTGACGTCTACCAAGAGGGGACTCACCTTCGCGCTTCGCGCTGCGGTGGGCAAGCGAACTATGGGACGAAAACTGGTACTTGCGTTGTTGTTGCTCGCATCTCCTGCGTTTGCCCAGGAGAAGGGCGGAGAAGACGAGACCGGCCCCTATGAAGTGGTCGCCAACTGGCCGCAGCCGTGGTCGCCGGCCGGCTACATCTGGGGATCGCAGCCGGCGGTATTTGCACAGAGTCCGGATCGCGTCTTCATCGGATCGCGCGGGGAGATCAAAACGCCGGCGCAGCCGCCGCGCGGCTTCAATGGTTCCTGGGGATCCACGGGACAGCGCGCCACCGAACCGCCGTCAGAAACGCGCAACTGCATCGTCGTCGTCGATCGCAACGGCAAGCTGATCGAATCGTGGACGCAGTGGGACAAGCTGTTTGAAGGCGGAGGCAGCCCGCACAAGATCCGCATCAGCCCGTACGATCCGCAGAAAGCCGTGTGGGTCGTCAACGACGGCAAGCACACGATTCACAAGTTCAGCAACGACGGCAAGCAACTGTTGTTGACGATCGGTGAAGCGGGTGTGGCTGGAGATGATGCGACCCATTTCGGGAGTCCGCAGGACATCGGTTTCCTCGCCGACGGCTCGATCCTCGTCGCCGACGGCCTGCGCAACGCACGGATCGCGAAATTCGACAAGGATGGCAAGTTCGTCTCGTCGTTCGGCACGAAGGGCAACGGGCCTGGACAATTGAGCGGCGTCCACGGGATTGCGGTCGATAAAGACGGTCGCATCTTTGTTGCGGATCGTTCGAATCGACGCGTGCAGATCTTCGATCAGAGCGGGAAGTCGCTCGACATCTGGCCGAACCTCCGCCAGGCCAACGACATTGTCCTCGCCAGCGATGGCACCGTGTGGATCGTCGACGGCACCAATGCTCGCTTGCTGCAGTTCGACAAGAACGGCAAGCGCATCTACTTTTGGGGTACCTACGGGATGCAGCCGGGACAGTTCTGGGAGCCGCACCAGATCTCCATTGACTCGGAGGGCAGCCTCTATATTGCCGATAGCTTCGGCGGCCGCACGCAGAAGTACACGCCCTCGAGCGCTGCCGAGAAGACGCGCCTAATCATCCCGCCCGGCCGATAGTTCCGCGCGGCACGAAGACGCGGATCGTGTAGCCTTCGCGGAACGTGCGCGACAGCTTCACGAACACGCGCATCAGCAGCGGCATATGCACCAGCGCCGTTGGGTGTTGCGCGATGCTGACTTGCATCGTTTGTGTGTAGGACTCGTCGGTGAAAATGGCTTCCACTGGCCGGTCGGGCAGCGTAAACGACGCACCGAGCTCCAGGATCTTCTCGTGAATAGGCCGGCTGAAGCGCTGAAAGAACTTCGCGGTCATCACGTCGCAGAGGATCTCGCCCTGCGGAAACACCGCGCGCAGCGTGCGCAGCAGTTCGTGGATGCGCGTGTCTCCCAAGTACATCAAGACGCCCTCGGCCACGATGGTCACCTGGCCGGACTCGGCAAACGGCTGCAGGCGATCCTCGAGCCGCTCCGTTGCAAAATCCACCGACAGCCGGGTCAACGGATTCGGCGCGCTTGATTCGGGCAGGCGCGGCTCCTTGAACGCGAACACTTGGGGCTCGTCCACCTCCAGCCATCGTCCGCCGGTGAGCCGGAAGGCACGCGAGTCGAATCCGGCGCCGATCAGTACCACGCGTCGATTGGCGTCTACAGCTAGCCGCTCGCGCAGAAGATCATCGATGATCCGGGCGCGCGAGGCGTTGGAGATATTCGGACCGGTGAACGGGAGGAATGGTTCGAATGTCGCCCAGCCTTCTCCCTCCATGAAGCGCTCGGCATACTGGTCGCCGCAGGCCGGTTGTTTCTTCCGCGCATCGAGCGCGCGCACGCCGGTGCAGTAAAAGGCGGTCTTGGAAACAGGCTTCATGCCGGGCTCGCGTTCGGCTCGGTGGGTGTCAGCCGCGCTGGCGCGTCGACAGGGACGTAGTTCGACAGCTTTGAGAGGTACAGGCGTGCTTCACCCGACTCGACCCCGTAGGCGCGGACGAAGCGTCCGCCCCACACCAGCTCGTCGTGGCGGAAGGAGTGGCGCGTGATCACCGGCTGCATATAGCCCTCGTCGAGGCCCTTGACGATCAGCAGTAGCTCCGCGCGCCGCCGCGTGAGTTCGTCGTGCGTCATGCCGGCGAGCGGGCTCTCGGCGGTGATCGGGTGCACCAGCGTCCACGACAGCGGCATGAAGCTCACGCGGTCGATCTGCAGCGGCAGCGTGTAGTAGCTGAATTGTTCGGGATTGCCGTCGGCGGTGAGCGCCATCAGCAGGCGCGCCTCCACTTCGACCAGCAACGTGTGCCGGCGGTTCGCCGATCGAATCTGCAGGCTCCACCCGTCTTTGAACGGCGCAATGAGCGCGTGCGAGCTGTAAGCGAGGCGAGTCGTCGGCCGCGCGAAGCGCGCGAAGATCACCGCGGCAATCAGCGAGAAGCCGAGAATGCCGAAGACGCCTTCGATCGCGGCGAGCAGCCACGTGGCGACGGTGGTCGGATACAGCGATCCGTATCCGACAGTCGTCAGCGTTTGCACGCTCATGCCGATGGCGCTCAGCCACCTGGTGCCGACCGATGAGAGGTCGGCGTTGCCGATCGCCTCGACGCCGATCAGCATGTAACAGCTGCCGAAGACGAGGTTCAGCGTGAGGTAGGTCGCAACCACGGTCGCGATCAGGCGTGGTGCCGGCATCGTCGCCAGGGCGACGAAGCCTTCGCTCAATCCGGTCGCGCGTTCGTCGCGACGAACGCGGAAGGTGCCGTCTTTCCCCATCAGGCGTTCGAGCGGACGCTCGAACGACGTGGCGATGCCCGGGTCATCCGCGCGCGAGGCGGCAACAGGTTGTGCCGGAGGGGCCGGCGAGGTCGTCATGCGTGCATGATGCCACGAACGGTCGGCCTATAATGACGGGCGCCAATAAACGGACACCCGGCACAGAAAGCTCAGAGACATGAAGACGCTCACCGTTGTCCTGCTCATCGCCGCCTCCATCGGCACGCACGCCGCCGCCACCCCGACTCGATTGCTCCGTCAGCCGTCGATCAGCGCCACCCACGTGGCGTTCGCGTATGCGAACAACATCTGGATCGTCGATCGCAAAGGCGGTGACGCGCGGCGGTTGACGAGCTTCCAGGGGCAGTCGAGCAACCCAAGGATCTCGCCGGATGGATCGACCGTCGCATTCAGCGCCGATTACGCCGGCAACACCGACGTCTACACGGTGCCGGTGAGCGGCGGCGAGCCCACGCGCTTGACGTGGCACCCGGGCGCCGACACGGTGCAGGGCTGGACGCCGGACGGCTCGAAGATCATGTTCGCGTCGAGTCGTGCGACCGCGGCGCCGAGTGCGGCACCGCGATTCTGGACGGTTCCGGCGAAAGGCGGCATCGAAGAGCCGTTGCCATTGCCGCGTGGGTACCAGGGCAAGATCTCGCCTGACGGCACGCGCATCGCCTACCGCATGAACAACTCGTGGGATGAGGAGCGACGCAACTATCGCGGTGGGCAGAACCGTCCGGTGTGGATCGTCGACCTGAAGACCTTCGATCTCGTGTCGCCGCCATGGACGGATTCAAAAGATGTTGATCCGGCGTGGCTCGGCGACACGGTGTATTTCATCTCCGATCGCGACGGCATCGCCAACGTGTGGTCGTACGACACGAGCTCAAAGGCGCTGACGCAGCGCACCAAATTCATCGACTACGACGTGAAGTCGCTCGATGCCGGCGGCGGTGCGGTGGTGTTCGAGCAGGCTGGATACCTGCACGTGCTCGATCCCAAGACCAATAAGACGGAGCAGCTCGCCATCAACGCGACCGGCGACTTCCCCTGGATGATGACGCACTTCGAAGACGTCACGTTCCGGATGACGAATCTCTCGTTGTCGCCGACCGGCAAGCGCGTGCTGGTCGAGGCCCGCGGCGAGATCTTCACGATCCCCGAAGAGAAGGGCGATGTGCGCGATCTCACCAACTCGAGCGGATCGGCCGAGCGCCAGCCGGCGTGGTCGCCAGACGGTAAGTGGATTTCGTACTTCAGCGACAAGTCGGGCGAATACAAGCTGGTCATTGAATCCCAGGACGGCATCGGCCAGCCGCGCGAGATCGCGTTTCAGAAACCGCAGTTCTACTACACGCCGGTGTGGTCGCCCGACTCGAAGAAGTTGATGTTCACCGATACGAACTTGAACGTCTGGATTATGGACACCGCGAGCGGCCAGGCGAAGATCGTCGGCAACGATCCGTGGATGGTGCCGAACCGCACCCTCGCCCCAACCTGGAGTCCCGACTCAAAGTGGGTGGCCTTCGCCTCCCGGCTCAACACGCTGTATCGCGCCATCATCGTGGCCAACGTCGAGACGGGCGAGAAGCACCAGATCACCGATGGCCTCGCCGATGCGATGTATCCGGTGTGGGATCCGAGCGGGAAGTACGTGTGGTTCCTGGCTTCGACCGATTTTGGCCTGGCGTCGCAGTGGCTCGACATGACGTCGTACGGCCATGAGGAAACCTTCTCGCTCTACCTGGCGGTGCTCAATAAGTCTGAGGCGAGCCCGTTGCTGCCGCAGAGCGACGAGGATCCCGGCATCGGCTCGAGCGAGAGCGCCGAGCGCCCGAGTCGCGCCGCGACGCCGCCCGTCGTCACGATTGATTTCGATCGCATCCAGCACCGCATTGTCGCGGTGCCCAACACCTCGGTGCCGGCGCGGCGATATTCGCAGTTGAAGGCCGGCGCGTCAGGCACGGTGTTCATGCTCGAAACGTCGAGCGCGATCGGCGCGCGAGGAAATGCCCTGCATCGGTATCGACTGAACGATCGCAAGTTCGAACAGTTCCGCGACACCGTGGCGGAATACGCCGTGAGTGCCGATGGCAAGAAGCTCGTCTATCGCACGGCGGCGCCGCAGGATCCGAACAACCCCACCGCCACACCGGCACGCCCGCAGCTGTTCCTGATCGATGCCGACAAGGCCGTGCCCGCCGCAAACGCCGGCCGTCTCGATGTGACGCTGCGGATGCAGCTGGATCCGAAAGCGGAGTTCGCGCAGATCTTCAACGAGGGCTGGCGCTTCCAGCGCGACTATCTCTACGTGCCCAACATGCATGGCGCCAACTGGCCGCGGATGAAGGAAATGTACGGCGCGATGCTGCCGTCGGTGCAGCATCGTGCCGACCTCAATTACCTGCTCGACAACATGGGCGCCGAGATCGCGATCGGCCATTCCTACGTGCGCGGTGGTGATATGCCCGAAGTGCCGCAGGATCCCGGCGGGCTGCTTGGCGCCGACTTCACCATCGAGGGTAACCGCTACAAGATCGCGAAGATCTACGACGGCGAGAGCTGGAATCCGGATCTGCGGGCGCCGCTGGCGGCGCCTGGCGTCAACGTGAATGTCGGCGACTTCATTCTGGCGATCAACGGCGTGAACCTCGCCGCACCGGACAGCATCTATCGACTGCTCGACGGCACCGCCAATCGACAGACCGTCCTGACGGTCAACAACCGGCCCGACACGACCGGAGCGCGCCAGGTCACTGTTATTCCGATTGGGAACGAGCAGGGCCTGCGGACGCGCGCGTGGATCGAGGAGAACCGCCGCTACGTCGAGAAGCGCTCGAACGGCCAGCTGGCCTACGTCTACGTGCCGAACACCGGCCAGGGGGGCTACGAGTCGTTCAATCGCTACTACTTCGCGCAGCAGGACAAGCAGGGCGCGGTGATCGACGAGCGCTACAACGGCGGCGGCTCCGCGGCCGACTACATCATCGACGTGCTGCAGCGCGACTTCGACGGCTACTTCAACAACGTGGCCGGTGATCGCACACCGTTCACGTCACCCGCGGCCGGCATCTGGGGCCCGAAGGTGATGATCATCAACGAAATGGCCGGCTCGGGCGGCGACCTCATGCCGTGGATGTTCCACTATCGCAAGATCGGCACGCTCGTCGGCAAGCGGACGTGGGGCGGCCTCGTGC
>CAZBYY010000111.1:0-10669 GCA_964495855.1 uncultured Acidobacterium sp.
GGTCGCTGCCGCGGCGGCTGTGGTGGGGGGCGGCCTGTTGATCGCGATGTCGTTCTGGGCGATCCAGCGGACGGTTGACGACCTGGTGGGGTATCTCGGTCGTGCCGCGGCCCATGGCGAGGGGGCAAAAGACCACGAAAACCCCCGCAAACCGGCCGGTTTTGCGCTAGTGAAGTTTTTCACAAGGCATGCTATAGTTGCGGTCGCGGCCTACGGTATGATGGTGCGTTTGCACCTCGACCCGATGGGGCTGCTGGCGGGTGTATCGTCGCTGGGAGTCGCGGTCGGGCTCGAAGCGCTCAGAGATTTGAGATGGAGGCGTTTTCTGTGAGAACAAGTCGGTTGCTGCTGTCCCTGATGTTCCTACTCACCGTCCTCGGCATGGCCTCACCGGTCTACGCCCAGGAAGCGGCGGGTGCTTCGGGTGGGTCCGTCGTCGCGCAATGGTCGATCATCACCGCCGGTTTCGCACTTGCGATCGCGGCGTTCGGCGCGGCCCTTGGTCAGGGCAAGGCGATTGCCTCGGCCGCTGAAGCGATTGCGCGCAATCCCGGCGCGGCGGGCGAAATCCGCGGCGCGCTGATTCTCGGTCTCGTGCTGATCGAGTCGCTCGTGATTTACGTGCTGCTGATCTCGCTGATCCTGTTCTTCCTGAAGCCGTTCTAAGTTCAGCCGGCCAGAGCCTCGATTCACAAGGCGGGACCCGTTCGGGTCCCGCTTTTTGTTTTTGGCGCCAGCCTACCGGATACTGGCAATCTCAGTGACACCACTCGACGCGCTGCTGCTCCTGATGATCCTCATCTGGGGCGCCAATTTTTCGATCGTGAAGGTCGCGCTCCGCGACTTCCCCGAGCTGGCCTTCAACGGGATGCGCCTGCTCATTGCGAGCACGATCTATCTGGTCACCATCCGCGCCACGCGAACGGAGGAGCGGCCGCCGCTGACGCGGCGCGACTGGCGTGAGTTGATCTTTCTCGGGGCCGTCGGGACGTTCGTGTACCAGTTGTGCTTCGTCGCCGGCGTTGGACGCACGAGCGTCGGCAACAGCTCGCTGGTGATCGGTTCCTCACCGGTGATCATTGCGGTAATGTCGGCGCTGGCCGGGCACGAGCACATCAAGCCGATGCGCTGGTTCGGCGTGTTCCTTGCGCTCTTTGGTCTCTACGTGGTCGTCGGCCACGACCTCGACCTGTCGGGCGCGACATGGCGCGGTGATGCGTTGATGCTCGTGGCGGTGTTCTGCTGGTCGATCTTCTCGGTCGCGTCGAGAGGCGTGTTGAAGCGTCATTCGCCGCTGATCGTGATCGGCATGGCGTTCTCCATCGGGTCAGCGATGTATCTGCTCGCGCTCGTGCCGTGGGCGACCCGCGTCAACTGGGGTGCCATCTCGCCGCTCAGCTGGATGCTGATGGTCGGGTCGGCGCTGCTGTCGCTGAACTTCTCGTATTGGATTTGGTACACCGGCCTGCAGAAGCTTGGCGGCTCTCGCACGTCCGTCTACAGCTACCTGACGCCCATCGTCGCCATCGTCGTCGCGGCGCTGTGGCTGCATGAGCCGATCTCGTCGAATCAGGTTACGGGCGCGGCGGCGATTTTCGCCGGACTGTTGATTACCCGCTTCATCAGCTGAGTTCGGGCACGTCGCCTTCGGTCCCACGGAGAGGCGTCTCAACCTCGAAACGCGCGTGCGACCGATGTTGGTGGCCTCTTTCTGCGCAGGTTTTCACCCATCCTGTGACCGATACCCTTGAAATCAGGCCGAATTGTCTGGTTTTCACCATTTGTCACGTTTTGTACCCAATTGATCACGGGGCGAGTTTCGGTTACCTTTGGCGTCGCATCGGTGGCGTTTCGGCGCTGCCGTTGCTTTCGTTCGGGCACGTCTCGTCTCGTGGAAGTCGCGTGGTTTTCGTGTCATTCGGTTGCATTGACGTTGTCTCGTTTGGAGATGGCTCAGCAGAGCCAGCCCCCAGAAGGAGGAAGAGCATGAGTCGTTGGACTAGAACCCTGGCGGCCTTGCTGGTCGCGCTGTCGTTCAGCGCGTCGGCATTCGCGCAGGGCGGTGGTGCGAGCAGCACCGGCACCATCCAGGGCCGCGTGACGGATGCGCAGGGCGCGGTGTTGCCCGGCGTCACGGTCACCGCCACCAGCCCGTCTGCGCTGGGCGCGCAGACCACGGTGACGTCGGACACCGGCAACTATCGTTTCCCCGCGGTCCCGCCGGGCGTGTATGCGTTGTCGTTCGAGCTGTCCGGCTTCAACAAGGTACAGCGCGAAGGCATCCAGATCTCGCTGGGCTTCACCGCGAACGTGAACGTCGAGCTCCAGCTCGCGACGCTGCAGGAAACGGTGACGGTGAGCGGATCGTCTCCGGTCATCGACACGTCGGCGACTCGTATTCAGCAGAACTTCAAGCTCGATCAGCTGCAGTCGATCCCGAACGGGCGCGACATGTGGGCGCTGCTCGCGGTGACGCCGTCGGTGCAGATGGCGCGTATCGACGTCGGCGGCAACCGCGCCGGCACGCAGACCGGCTACACGGCGTACGGCTTCAACGGCCAGGTGCGCGTGCTGATTGAAGGCATCAACACCACGGAAGGCACCGGCGGCGCCGGCTTCTATTTCGACTACGCGTCGTTGGAAGAAGCGTTCCTTGGCACGACCGGCCAGTCGGCGGAAATGCCGAACCCGGGCGTGCAGTCGCAGTTCATCGCCCGATCGGGTTCGAACCAGTTCCAGGCCGAGTACCACGTCGACTGGTACAACAACACGCTGCAGGGCTCGAACATTCCTGATTCGTACACCACGCCGACGGCGTTCAACAACTCGCCGATCCGCGCGCACAGCAACGAGATCACCGGTTATTACGACACCGACATCAACGTCGGCGGTCCCGTGAAGAAGGACAAGGTGTGGTGGTTCTTCACGTATCGCGACCAGAAGAACCAGGTGAAGCAGCCGAACTTCACGTTCGACAAGACATTCAACACGCGCCTGTGGAATCCCGTGACGAAGTGGACGTATCAGCTGAATCAGAAGAACAAGTTGATCGCCTACTACCAGTGGGGCCAGAAGGAACAGCCGAACCGGCTGCCGTTTGCGGCCTACACCTACACGGATCCCGGCCAGACCTACAAGCAGAGCTCGGGCAGCTGGGTCTACAAGGGTGAATGGAACAGCACCGTCAGCGACAAGCTGTATGTCGAAGCGCGCTACGGGGACTTCGGCTACTACTTCCCGCTGATCGCCAACAGCGACGCGAACTTCGAATGGCGCGACACCGGCCGCTCGGTGGTCGAAGGCGCCAACCAGATCTGGCAGCTCGATCGCGACCGCAAGCAGTACACGGGCGCGGCGACCTACTTCCTCGACACAGGCAAGGGCAGCCACACGTTCAAGATGGGTGCCGAGTACCTGAAGGAACTGGGCTGGGAAGGCTACTTGCAGCAGTTCGGCGGCAACATCGATCACCAGTACTCGAACGGCGTCGCCAGCCAGGTGGTGTTCACGTTCCCGACGGCGACCGATGCCGGCAAACTGAGCGCGCATGACAAGCTCACCTCGATCTCAGGGCTGAACGCGCTCGGTGCGTTCGTCAACGACACGTGGGCGATCGGCCGCGCGACCGTCAACATGGGCGTTCGCTACGACCGCTATCACGGCGTGCTGCCCGAGCAGCAGCAGCTGGCCGGATCGCTGGCCGCCTGGGCGCCGCGCTTTCCCGCGCTGGCGGGCCTGGTCGGCGCGAAGACGTTCGCGAAGCAGGATCTCTATACGTGGAACTCGCCGGCGGCGCGCATCGGGTTCATCTATGACCTGAGCGGCAACGGCAAGACGATCCTCAAGGCGAACTACGGGCTCTTCTGGCACAACCCGGGCGTCGGCGTCGGCAGCAATGCCAATCCGAACACGCCGGACAAGCGTGCCACCTACCAGTGGAACGATCTGAATGGCGACAAGCGCTGGCAGCCGGGCGAGGAAGGCACGCAGCTGAGCGCGTCGCTCGAAGGCGCGGTGTTGCTCGATCCGAAGATCAAGGATCCGTACTCACACGAGGCGAGTGTGTGGGTGGAGCGGCAGGTCACCGACACGATGGGCATTCGCGCCGGCTACGTCTACAAGACGGAAGACGACCTGATCCAGACCTACCAGCCTGGACGCGGTCTCGACGCCTACAAGACGGCAGGCGTGCCGTTCACGTTCATCGACAACGGCCTCGACGGCATTCGCGGCACCGCGGACGATCGCAACATCAGCATGGTCGGCCTGCCGAGCGCGCAGGCGTCGTCGTTCCCGGCGACGCAGGTCGTGATGAACGTGCCGCAGTACGGCCGCTACTCGACCTACGAGGTGTCGATGAATCGCCGCTACTCGAACCGCTGGTCCGCGAATATGGGCGGCAGCTGGACGAAGCAGGAGAACTTCCCGAACAACTACCCGCAGAACCCCAATCAGCCGGGTGTCGAAAACCGGACGCTGTGGAACTTCAAGGCCACGGCCAGCTACGACGCGAAGGGCGGCGTCCGCATTTCGCCGGTGCTGCGTCACCAGGCGGGCTTGAACTACGCGCGCACGGGCACCATCGTGGCGCCGACGGGCCTGTTCGTGTCGGGCACCACGTTCTACGTCGAGCCGATGGACGCCAACCGCGAAGACAACATCTGGGTCGTGGATACGCGCATCGAGAAGTCGCTGACCGTGGGCCGCGCCAAGATCCGGGCGGCGCTCGACCTGTTCAACATCACCAACAGCCACGCGTCGGAAACGATCAACCGCGCGACGGGCACGACCTACCTGAAGCCGACCGCGATCCTCGCGCCGTTCACCGCGCGCCTCGGATTCCGGTTCATCTTCTAGGCCGGGTCACCAGTCAGACTCCTGTGGGGGAGTCGTTTGGGCGGGAGCCGCTACGCCGGCGCTCCCGCCCTTTTTTTGTCTCTCCGGGCGCCTCATCCATCTACGAACCGCATCGTTGGCGGATTGTGACAAATGATTGCATTCAGGCGCCGTACACCGATATCCTGATCGTTCGTCCGGGCAAGTCGCGTCGTTAGTTTACGTTTGTACTGTAGTCCCCACAGAGTCTTGGAGGAGTTGCATGAGTCGATGGACTTGGCGTTTGTTGGTCCTGTTGCTGGCGTTGGGCATTACCGCCCCGGCGTTTGCGCAGGGCGGTGGAGCGAGCTCCACGGGAACCATTCAGGGTCGTGTTACGGATGCGCAGGGCGCGGTGTTGCCCGGCGTTACCGTCACGGCCACCAGCCCGTCTGCCCTGGGTGCGCAGACCACGGTCACTTCGGAAACTGGTAACTACCGTTTCCCGGCGATCCCCCCGGGCGTCTATTCACTGACGTTCGATCTGTCCGGTTTCAACAAGGTGCAGCGTGAGGGCATCCAGATTTCACTCGGCTTCACGGCCAACGTGAACGTGGAACTGCAGCTCGCGACCCTGCAGGAGACCGTGACGGTGAGCGGCTCGTCCCCGGTGATCGACACCTCGGCGACGCGCGTCGTGCAGAACTTCAAGCTCGACCAGCTGCAGTCGATCCCGAACAGCCGCGACATGTGGGCGCTGCTCGCGGTCACGCCGGCCGTGCAGATGGCACGCATCGACGTTGGCGGCAACCGCGCCGGCACGCAGACCGGCTACACGGCCTACGGCCAGAGCGGCCAGGTGCGCGTGCTGATCGAAGGCATCAACACCACGGAAGGCACGACCGGTGCCGGCTTCTACTTCGATTACTCCTCGCTCGAGGAGGTGTTCCTCGGCACGTCGGGCCAGTCGGCGGAAATGCCGAACCCGGGCGTGCAGTCGCAGTTCATCGCCAAGTCGGGCGGCAACCAGTTCAGCGGCGAGTATTACCAGGACTGGTACAACAACACGCTGCAGGGCTCGAACATTCCTGACTCGTACACGGTGCCGACGGCGTTCAAGAACAGCCCGATCCGCGCGCACAGCAACGAGATCACGAAGTACTGGAACAGCTCGCTGAACGTCGGCGGCCCGAGCAAGAAGGACAAGGTGTGGGGGTTCGGCACCTACAACCGCCAGGTCAACGCCGTGCAGCAGCCGAACTTCACGTTCGACAAGACGTTCGACACGACGCTGTGGAACGCGGTCGGCAAGACGACCTACCAGATCAACCAGAAGAACAAGTTGATCGGCTACTACCAGTGGGGCCAGAAGATCCAGCCGAACCGCCTGCCGTTCGGCACCTACACCTACCGCAGCGAAGGTCCGACCAACAAGCAGGACTCGGGCAGCTGGGTCTACAAGGGCGAGTGGAACGGCACGCTGAGCCAGAAGCTGTACGCGGAAGCGCGTTACGGCGACTTCGGCTACTACTTCCCGCAGATCACCAACGGCACGGAAGATTACTTCTGGCGTGACGCCGGCACGCTCGACATCCTCGGCTCGCACCAGAAGAACGAGAACGATCGCGACCGCGCGCAGACCACCGGCGCGTTGACCTACTACCTCGATACCGGCAAGGGCAGCCATACGATCAAGGTCGGCGGTGAAATGCTGCGCGAGCGCCAGTGGATCGGCTTCACGCAGGGCGTCGGCGGCAACATTGAACACGTCTACAACAACGGCGTCTCGAACCAGGTGATCTTCCGCATCCCGACCGCGACCGAAGTTGGCAAGCTGCACAACACGGCGAACCTCTACTCGCAGAACGCGCTCAATGCCGATTCGGCCTTCATCAACGACACGTGGGCCGTGGGACGCATGACGATCAACGGCGGCGTCCGCTGGGATCGCTATAAGGGCTGGCTGCCTGAGCAGACGTCGCTCGCGGGGACGGTGGGCCCGGTCGTCGTCGCCTCCGAGAAGTTCGCACGGACTGACCTCTACACGTGGAACCAGATCGCGCCGCGCATCGGTGTGGTGTTCGACCTTGCCGGTGACGGCAAGACCGTGATCAAGGGCAACTACGGCCTCTACTGGCACAACCCCGGCGTCGGCATTTCGAGCGACGTCAATCCCAACACCTCGTCGAAGAGCGAGACCTGGGGCTGGAACGACATCAACGGCGACAAGCGCTGGCAGCCGGGCGAACAGACGACGTTGCAGAGCTCGTCGCTCAAGGGTGCCACCGGCATCGATCCGAACCTGAAGGCGCCGTACACGCACGAAGCGGCCGGCTGGCTCGAACGCCAGTTGACCGACACGATCGGCATGCGCACCGGCTTCGTCTACAAGACGGAAGACGACCTGATTCAGCTCTACGTGCCGACGCGCGGTGACGACGTGTATCGCCAGTTCGGCGTGCCGTTCACGTTCACCGACATCGGCCTCGACGGCGTGCGCGGCACGGCAGACGATCGCGTGCTGAACTACGTCGGCCTGCCGACGTCGGGCAACTTCTCGACCAAGCAGATCGAGATGAACGTGCCGCAGTTCTCGCGCTACAAGACGTTCGAGACGTCGATCAACAAGCGCTACGGCAACAAGTGGTCGGCGTCGCTCGGCGGCGCCTACACCTGGTTGAAGGACTTCCCGAACAACTACCCGCAGAACCCGGCGCAGCCGGGCGTGGAAGACCGTTCGGTGTGGAACTTCAAGGCGTCGGGTTCGTACGACGCGCCCTGGGGCATCCGCCTGTCGCCCGTCCTCCGTCACCAGTCGGGCGCCAACTTCGCGCGCACCAACACGCTGACGTTCCCGACCGGCATCACCGGCACCGGCACCACGGTCTACATGGAGCCGATGAACGCGAACCGTGAGGACAACATCACGGTCATCGACATGAAGGCCGAGAAGACGGTGAACCTGTACGATCGCCTGCGGGCGCGCCTGTTCCTCGACCTGTTCAACATCACGAACAGCCACGCGTCGGAGACGATCAGCCGCGCGACCGGCACCGGCTACCTGAAGCCGTCGGCGATTCTTGCCCCGTTCACGGCACGAATCGGCGCACGCATTCAGTGGTAAGACATCGTCGGCCGTCGAGATAGACGGTCGCCGACATCGCATTCGACTCCTGTGGGGAGTCGGTTTGGGTGGAGAGCGCTACGCCGGCGCCTCCACCCAATTTTTTTGGCCGGCACGAATGCGTCGACCGAATGCATCGTCGTCGGCGGCGTCATCCAATGTGACCGCGTCATGCGTTGCATGAGGGTCAACCGCCTTGATACCTTTTCTCCAAGCATGACGACGGGCGCTCACAACGTGCTGTTCCCCATACACCGCCAGCGCTCGTACACGTGTCTTTCGCAGTTCGTCTTCGCCTACACGACGGCGAACCAGCGCTTCCAGCAGCAGATCCAGCAGCTGTAAGTTCACCGCCTCCTCTTCCGCAGACGCGTCCTTCCCTACGCTCCCGCTGAAGAGGAGCGGCAGCGGAGGCTTCATGCGTTTGGGTGAGGAATCACACCGCGCCGATTCCTCACCTCTTTTTGTGTAAGCTGAGGGCATGACGGACCGATCGGTCACGTACGGCTCCTATCTCGCAGTCGATGAACTGCTCGCGCTCCAGCGGCCGCGTTCGGAGGGTCCCGAGCACGACGAGATGCTCTTCATCGTCATTCACCAGGTCTACGAGCTGTGGTTCAAGCAGCTGCTGCACGAAGTCGATCACGTCATCGTCCTGCTCGGCGCCGGCGATGCGCATCGAGCGCAGCACACGCTCAAGCGGATCCTGACGATCCTGAAGGTGCTCGTCGCGCAACTCGACATTCTCGAAACGATGACGCCGCTCGAGTTCCAGTCGTTTCGCACGCGGCTCGAGGCGGCGAGCGGATTTCAGTCGGACCAATTCCGCCAATTGGAGTTCGTGCTCGGCAGCAAGTCGACGGGAGCGATCGACCGCTTTGCGCCTGGCACACGCGCGCGCAAGGCGCTCGAGCAGCGATTCGGCCAGCCGACCTTGTGGGATGCTTTCCTGCGGTACCTCGCGAACCAGGGCTACGCGATCCCGGCCGCATCGTTGTCGTGCGATGTGACGATGCGCATCGAGCCGTCGGCGGAATTGCAGCAGACGCTGGTCGATCTGTATCGCCGCGACCCCAAGCACGTCGAGATGTGCGAGCGGCTGGTGGATCTCGACGAGGGACTCCAGGAATGGCGGTATCGGCACGTGAAGATGGTTCAGCGCACGATCGGCGCCAAGACGGGCACGGGCGGGTCGACGGGTGCCCACTACCTGGCCACGACCCTGATGACCCCGGTGTTCCCCGACCTTTGGGAGATTCGGTCCCGCTTGTAAATCCACGAACTCGGAGCGCCGAATTTCAACAGATTGGATTCCCCGAACGGGTGACATCCGAGCGCGCCGAAAAATGGCCTAAATCCACGAGTGTCAGGGCGCGCAAGACCGGCACGTCGCTTGCTCATATAGAGGACGAAGCTGGCTTGTCGCGCTGTGACGGTTGTCACGGCGGACGCCCCCACAGGAGCCAACTTCTTGCCCGTCGGCGCCATACGAGAGCGCAGCCGGAACGGTTTGAGCCAGGCTGACTAGGCCGCTGGCTCGGAGGGCCCCAGATTGGGGCCCTTATTTTTTGGGTCACGAAGAGCGCGAAATCCCGTTCGTCCGGCCAAGCACACGAAGAAAACAAGGCGGATTATCATCCGGTGATGTCCCGCGGTGGCAGGCTCCTCGTGTGCGCATGTGCGCTCCTGGTGCTCGTCGTGTCCTTGCGCGCTGCCGACCGGTCCCTGGCCTCGCAGCTACCAGCACCTTCGGCACCGGCATCGGCACCGGCACCGGCACCGGCACCGGCACCGGCACCGGCATCGGCATCGGCACCTGATTACCTCGGATCGCAATCCTGCGAGAGGTGCCATCAGAAGGAATACTCGGCCTGGAAGAACTCGCTTCACATCAAGATGACGAAGCCAGTGGCCGAGGCGGCGATCATTGGTGATTTTCGCGAAGGGACGAAGTTCGCCGATCACGATCGCGCGTACACGTTCGGGACCAGGAACGGCAAGCCGTACGTGTCGATTTCATTCGGCGGCCGCGCGCCGGAAACCTTCCAGGTCGATTACACGCTTGGCGCGAAGCGATACCAGGGCTACTTGTCGATGCTGCCTGAAGGGCGCATTTACGTGCTGCCGGTGTTCTGGCAGGTCGAGACGAAGCGGTGGATCGACTGGAAAGAGATCACGCCAATTCCGGACGGCGCGCACGACATCCGCCAGATCTGGAATGCCAACTGCTTCAACTGCCATGCGACCAACCTCGCGCAGGGCTATGACGTTGGCGAGAAGAAATACAAGTCGACGTGGACCGAAATGGGGATCGGCTGCGAAGCCTGTCACGGCGCCGGACGTCCGCACGTGGCGCTGGCCGAGTCGTGGGAGAAAAACCCGGCGTCAAAACCCGCGTACGACAACAGCGCGAACAACCATCAGTTGAGCGCGCTGCTGAAGACGGTGTCGTACAAGAGTTCAGAGCCGCGGCCGATCTTCGACACCTGCGCCTATTGCCACGGCAACAAGAAGAACGCATTCGTCGGCTTCAACGCCGGCGATCGCTATGCAGACTTTGCGGTGCCGTTCCTGCTGAGCGATCCCATTCCTGCAAACGACCTGCAGGGTGAGTTCTGGCCCGACGGCCGGCCGAATCGGTTCAACCGCCCGCAAGCGCTCACGCTGAGCGGCTGCTTCAAGGCCGGCGCGATCGCGTGCACCAGTTGTCACGTCGCGCACGTCACGCCG
>CAZBYY010000112.1:0-10662 GCA_964495855.1 uncultured Acidobacterium sp.
CCGATGGGCGTGTTCGAAGTGCCGCAATTTGCCAAGGGCACGCTCTCCGTCGCGATGGCCGTGGCGAACGTGAGGGGCACGACGATCATCGGCGGCGGCGATTCGGTGGCGGCCATCAATGCGGCCGGCGTCGCGGACAGGATGACGCACATCTCGACCGGCGGCGGCGCCTCGCTCGAATTTCTGGGCGGCGCCGAGTTACCCGGCGTCGCGGCCTTACCCGACCGATCGTAGGGGCGAACTTCAGTTCGCCCGGAGCGACAATGCGCACACCCCTGATCGCCGGCAATTTCAAGATGTTCAAGACGGTCGCCGAGACGGTCTCGTATGTTGCCGATCTGCGCGCGCTCGTCAAGGACGTGCGCGGCGTCGACATCGCGATCGCTCCCCCCTTCACGTCGCTGGCAGCGGCGGCAGAAGCCGTCAGGGGCAGCGCCATTGCCGTGAGTGCGCAGAACATGCATTGGGAGCGCGAGGGCGCGTTCACGGGTGAAGTGAGCGCCGCGATGATCCTCGGCACCGGCGCAACGCACGTCATCATCGGTCACTCCGAGCGGCGCACGTTGTTTGGCGAGACGAACGAATCCGTCAACAAGAAGACGCATGCGGCACTGACTGCCGGCCTCATCCCGATCGTCTGCATCGGCGAGACCTTGCAGCAGCGCGATGCCGGCGAGACGATGGCGGTGCTCGACCGGCAGATCAAGGACGGCCTCGATCGCGTCACCGGCGATCAGCTGACGAAGCTCGTGATCGCCTACGAACCGGTCTGGGCGATCGGCACCGGCCGCAACGCCACGCCGGCACAAGCCGGCGAAGCGCACTTCCACATCCGTCAGCGATTGAAGCAGTGGTTCGGACTCGACGCGTCCGAGCGGTGCCGCGTGTTGTACGGCGGCAGCGTCAAGCCCGACAACATCGCGAAGCTGATCGCCGAGCCCGACGTCGACGGCGCGTTGGTCGGCGGCGCGAGCCTCGATCCGAAATCGTTTTTCGCGATCATCCAGGGCGCGATCGCGCGCTGATCCTTACTTCTTCAGCGTCGCAGCCCAGTTCGACACGACGACGATGGGAGGCGATACCTGGTCATTGAAGGACAAGACCCGCCCATTTACGGGCATCAGGAATCGCTGGCCGTCGGCGCTGACGTCGTAATCTCGCCAGCCTTGCGGTCCCGGGTGAACGAACGTGAGCATCAAACCCGCAAACAGCACACGCGGCGCAGTGGCTGAAAAGGCGCCAGCCACCACGCTCGCGTCGACTGACATCATGTTGCCCAGTTGCGGTCGATCGAGGAAGAAGAGCTCCTTCGAATCGCCGCGCCATCGGGGCTCGACACCGCCAGTGGTCGAGACCTGCCACTTGCCGTCATCAGCCGGGAACGAACGCACGTAGACTTCCGACCGGCCGCTCTCGTCGGATGAATAGGCGAGCCACTTCCCGTCGGGCGAGATTACCGGATCGGTCTCGTGGTATTTCGTGTTCACGATCGGGCGTGCCGTGCTGCTGCCGTCGAGGGCGGCGACCCAAATGTCCGTCGCGAGCACCGCCGCCGGATCGGGCGTTGCGATCAATCGCACGCCGTTGGTCGCGGACCGGTCGAACGGCGCCCGCGCATCCGGACCGCGATACTGGTAGTTGGGCTCGTTCCAGCCGCCACCGAGGATGTAGCGTTTGCCGTCAACCTCGTTCTCGCACCATTCCTTCACGTTGCCGGCCATGTCGTACGTACCGAACGGGCCGAGCGACGGCATCGACCCGACGCGGACCGTGCCCTTCGTACCAAAGTTGCTGACCTGCAGGATCTGCGAGTAGATCGACTGTACGGCAGCGGCACGCCAGTGATAGACCGTGGGCAACGATCGCCCCTTGAACTTCGCATATGCGGCAGCTTCGTACCAGGAGATGCCGCTCACGGGATAGTCGTCCTGGCCTTCGGGATAGGTACCGAGTTCCCACGTCGCCGGTCCCGGCCGTCCCGTCGTGTCGAGGAACTCGCGCGTCGCCTGCTGCCAGCTCAACGTCTTGCCATCCTTCACGAATGACGCGGGCCAGAACGACGCATCGCGGTAGCCGCCGGCATCAACGAATGCCTTGTAGGCCTTGTTCGTGACTTCGTAGCGATCGATGTAGAACGGCGGGAGCGACACGCCTCCACCGCCCGGCACGCGCACCATGCCGTCGGGCACCGTGCCCGATGGCGACAACACGAAATTGAGGTCGCCGCCGGCAGCGGGCGGTCCGCTGCCCTCGAACGTTTCGTAGCCGGCCTTGCCGATGCGCCAGCGCAAGGCCGCAGCGATCGGTCCCCGCGTGTTGATCGGCGACTGCCCCAGCGCGATCCACGCGCCGTCGACCTCGTCGTACCCTTTCACGAACACATCGGCGCCGGGCGGATCGGTGACGATGCGCATGGGGACGAAGTAGTCACGTTCAGCGGCGACGATCGCCGGGTCTGCCGCGACATCAGGGCGGAGATCGCGAAGCCGCCGGAACGCCGACGTGTATTGTTCCGTTTCGATGAGCGTCCTGATGTCGGCGACCGTTTTGGTGATCTCGTTGGCGCGCACGCGCTGCGTGAACATCCACGAGGCGACACCGAGCACCGCAACCGACGCGAGCGCTGCGGCGAGCATCTTCGAGCCGCGGCCGCGGGCCTGGGCCGGCGGCGCCATCACCACCGTTGCCGGCCGAGCGATCAGCGACGGCTTCAGCGATTCCAGGTCGGCAAGCAACTCGCGCGCGGTCTGGTATCGCTCCTCCACGCGCTTGCGCAGCGCGCGATCGGCGATCCGATCGATGGCGGCCGGCGCGTCGTGGACCGCGGATGTCAACGCCGGCGGCGTGTCGTTGGCGATCGCGCTCACGATCGACATCGCATTGGAAGAGTCGAACGGCCGACGCCCGCTGATCAACTCGTAGAGCACGACGCCGATCGACCAGATGTCGGCGCGCTGATCGATCGCATGGCCGCCGATGTGCTCAGGCGCCATGTAGGCCATGGTGCCGACGGTGGTGCCGGTGCGCGTCAGCCCGGTTTGATCCGCGAGCTTGGCGATCCCGAAGTCCAGCAGCTTGACTCGCGTCGGGTCGTCCACCGGGCGCGAGGTCACGAAAATGTTCGCCGGCTTGATATCCCGGTGAATGACGCCGGCGTCGTGCGCGGCGACCAGCGCGCGGGTGAGCTGGATCAGGATCTCGATCGACTCGCCGAGTGGGATCGCGCCACTGGCGATTCGCCGTGCGAGTGTCATGCCCTCGTAATAGGCCATGACGAGGAACACGCGGCCGTCGGCGGTTTCGTCGACTTCGTAAATCGTGCAGATGTTCGGATGATCGAGCGCCGAAGCGGCTTGCGCTTCGACGAGCAGTCGCTGCTTGGCTTCAGCCTGCTCGCTCAGGGCCGGCGTCAGCACCTTGATCGCCACCTGCCGCTTCAAGCGCGTGTCTTCCGCTCTGTAGACCTCCCCCATCCCACCGGAGCCGAGCAGGCCGAGGATGCGGTAGTGCGTCAGGTGATCGCCTTGCTGCATGCGGAATCCAGAGCATACCCGGTTGATGCATCCGGTGCTATGGTCAGCAAGATGCGCACCGTTCGAGTCACGCTCCTGATGCTCACCGCGCTCGTTGCGTCGACGCTGGCCGCGGCGGCGCAGGGTCGGCCGTCACCGTCCGTCGATGCGGCGTTCGGCTGGTTCGGCTTTGCCGACGACGGCATCGTCAGTGAAGCGGCAGGTGGCGGCGCGCTGCGCTGGTACGTGTCCCCGCGCGTCAGCGTTGGGCCGGAACTGATCGTGATCCGCGGTTCGAACCACTCGCACGTGGTCGCCACCGCGAATGCGACGTTCGATGTGCGGCCGTCGGCCGGAAGCGCCGGATGGACGCCGTTCCTCGTTGTTGGAGGAGGCATCTTCCAGACGCGCGAACGTTTCGCGAGCGGCCGCTACACGTCCAGCGAGGGCGCGTTCACGGCGGGCGGAGGCGTGCGCGCACCACTCGGCAGCCGCGCAATGTTCGGCGTCGACGCCCGCGTGGGCTGGGAAGCGCACGTGCGCGTCAATACCGTAGTGAGCGTCAGGCTCGGCCGCTGACCTCGCCGCTTCGGACTACCTTCCGTCGCGGAACGTCAGCGCCAACACTGCGTAGGCCGTCGCCGCATCGTCCATGAACTTTGCGGGTTCCGTCGTGGCGTCGCGCTGCTTGTTGACGGACGTTGCCGTCCAGCGGCCGGTGGCGTGATCCTGGTTGCGCCGAAGCCAGTCGAGCCCCTTGGCGACCCGCGCATCATCGACGCCAGATGCCTGCAGCGCGAGGCACGCGAGCGCCGTGCCGTAACCGTCGCTCGTCGTCTCATTGGGTGTCTTGTCGACGCGTTGATAGTTGCCGAGCGATGACGTGCTCCAGCCGCCATCGGGGTGCTGCGACGCGAACGCTGCGGTGATGGTCGACTGGCGCTGTTCGGCGGTGAGCAGATCGCGGAGGCTGCCCGATGCCCACAGGCCCATCAACTGGTTGAACAGTGACACCGACGCGTGCCGACGCGAGAAGTATCCGCGCAATGCGGTGACCCGTTCCTGCACGTCTGGCACCGATGCGTATCCATCCGGCGCCGTGCCGATCGCCAGCGCGGCAAGCGAGGCGCCGAAGTACGGGGAGTTGGGTGACTCCCACGGTTCGTAATTGAAGTTCAGCCAGGTCCACGCGCCGCTTTCCGGACCGACCTTCATCTGCAGCGCCCACATCACGTCGAGTGCTGTTCGCGTGTCGTCGGCGAGGTGCCCGCTGCGCGCGTCCCTGCGCGCGAGCAGCAACGCGTTCATCACCGCTTCGATGGCACGTGACTCGCTGGTCTTGGGAATGCCTCGAAGCTGATCGGGATAAAAGGGCTCGACGTCTTTCCAGTTGTGCGCACGGGTCAAGAGGTTGTTGAAGATCTTCGATTCGGACGCGGACGGCTCGCGTTCACCCAGGTAGCGTCGCAACGCCGGGCGTGCTAGCGCATACGGCAGGGTCGTGTGGCACGACAGGCAAAACGTGCCGCGATCGCGCTGGGCAGTTGGCCACACAGTCCACGCATCGGCACGCGAGTCGAGGTACTTTGCGGCACCCTGCGCGTCGAAACCCGCGCCGGCGGACTGCTCCGCGGCGCTGCGAGCAGCCACAGAGCCAGCGGCAGCGATCAGGACGCCAAGGAGCAGGAGCGTTCGATTGAGAGTGGTCATCACTGTTGGTGCACAGTGTGCCTTATTGTCGCCGCGCAGATCAACACCGGCCGCTTTGTTGCACCGGCCTTACACGTCGGCCTTCCAGACGTTACACACGGAAGGTTGACTACATCAATGAAGACTGCGACAAAAACTCTTGTCCTCACCTCAATCTCCTCGGTCGCTCTGGCGCTCATGCTTTCGACGCCGACGCACGCCCAACTCCGCGGGCTGACCGGTTCGACGCCTTACGTTCTTCCAGTCGATACGCGAACGGAAACGATCTCGCTGCTCACGGTCGACAACACCGGGTCCACACCCGATGACGTCGTGCCGAAGTTCGGCGGCGGGTTCTACGGAATGGCCGGCATCCCGGATGGACTCGGGGCGTTCGACAACGGCGACGGGACGTTCACGCTCCTCGTCAACCACGAGCTCGGGATTAATAGCGGCGTCGTCCGCGATCACGGCGGCAAGGGCGCCTTCGTCTCGAGGTGGAGCATCTCCATCGATACGCTGAACGTGCTGTACGGCGGCGACCTGATCCAGCAGGTTTACGGATGGGACCCACCGCGAGAGCAAGTCAACGTGACGCCCGAAGTCGGCAACTTTAATCGGTTTTGCTCAGCAGACCTACCCGAAGTGACGGCTTTCTACGACACCCGTGACGGCTTCGGCACACAGGTCAGAATGTTGTTGAACGGCGAAGAAGGCGGCGCTACTGGGCTCGCGCGAGCCACCATCGTCACCGGCCCTGACGCGGGAAAGAGCTACAACCTCGGCAAGTTCAACCTCTCGACCAACGGCTCCCGGCAGGAGGGCGTGGGCGCATGGGAAAACCTGCTCGCCAGTCCCTACCCGCAGAACAAGACGGTCGTCATCGGGACGAGCGACGGCGGAACGGGCATCATGAACAACGCAGTCGCCGTCTACGTCGGCTTCAAGCAGCGCTCGGGCAGCAGCGAAGTCGAGAAGGCGGGCCTCACGAACGGCACGGTGCAGTTCGTGAATGTGTCGGGCAATCCGTTGGAAATCGTCGACACCACAACGCGGGCGACCAACATCGTCAACGGCACGCCGTTTACGCTCAGCTCGACATCGTCGACAACGTTCTCGCGGCCGGAAGACGGCGCGTGGAATCCGCTCAATCGCAATCAGTTCTACTTCGTGACGACCGACCAGCTCGACCTGGCCAGCGAAGGCCTGGGCGCGCAGATCGGGAGAACGCGCCTGTGGCGCCTGAACTTCGCCGACATCACGCGTCCTGAGTTGGGCGGCACGATTGACCTGCTCATTGACGGCCGCACGGTCAATGGCGACAAGGTCAACATGTTCGACAACATCGCTGTCAATCAGACGACGGGCCGCGTGATTCTTCAGGAAGACACTGGTGCCGCCGTCCACAACGGCAAGATCTGGGAATATGACCCGTCGACATTCACGGGCGTGACGAACACGGGCACGTTGACGATGATTGCCAAGCACGACCCAGCGCGCTTCGGCGACCGCGTCGGAAACGTCACCACTCCGGCCACGCTGCCGTTTACGAACGACGAGGAAACCTCGGGCGTCATCGACATCACGAACATCATGAAGGCGTCGCGACTGCACCGCGGAAACCCTGGCGAGGCGTGGTACATCAGCGTCGACCAAGCCCACTACACGCAGGGAATCACGACCGAGCAAGTGGAGGGCGGGCAGATCTTCGTGATCCATCAGCTGGGATCGCGTTAAGGCTCGCCACACATTCACAACGGAGAGAAATAGGCCGCCCTTACGGGCGGCCTTTTTCCGCATCGGCCGAACTGTAAGGTTTGCTTGACATAGACCCTCGCGCCGCGATATGTAATGTTTACCTGACATTTCGTCAGGTACGTTCGCAGAGTGAGGGATTCGATGATCTTCTTCAGGCTCAAGTCCGAACCGAGTGGCGTGGCGCGCCCCTTGCGGACCGTTCGGATTCTGTGTCTCGTCGCACTCGCGGCCTATCCGGCCGGCGCGCTGCTCAGGGCTACGGGTCCAGACACCATGCTCGCGCAGGTTGGTGGTCTGCTGCTCATCGCGCTCAGCCTCGCCAGCGCCGGCGTCGTGGCAACCAGTCGCGTCAGCCGCATCGCCGGTGAGGTCGCCGAGCGTCTGGATGAGTACGAGCAGCACCTGCGGACAGCGGCGATGCAGACGGCCTACGCCCTCGTCTCGGCTCTGGCTCTGCTCGGCGTCATCTACCTGGCGCTCGCGCCGCAGTTCGACCTCTGGGTCCCGGCGGGCTACGACCAGTGGAACGGCGTGTTCTGGGGCGTCTTCCTCCTCGTCAGCATCCTGCCGGTGACGATCCTGTCCCTGCGCCTGCAGGCGGACGAGGTTGGGGACCAGGCGTGACCAACCGGGTTCGAGCGCTGCGGACGGAACGCGGCTGGAGCCAGGCAGAACTCGGGGCACACCTGGGCGTCTCCCGGCAGGCAGTGAATGCGATCGAGACGGGCCGTTACGATCCCAGCTTGCCCCTGGCGTTCAAGATCGCCCGGCTGTTTGAGCAGGCGATCGAAGTGATCTTCGACGACGGTGGCAGCGAGGCGTGACCCGAGGCTGGTCACGCGCGTGGCGGTTGGTTCGTCGAGAACAAGTAGCGATGGATCTTCCAGGCGCCCTTCTCGCGCTTGAACACGAACAGCTCGTTGTTGCCTTCCACGACCTCTGCGCCGCTCGCCAGGACCCGCGTGCGGCCGGCTGAACTTGTCCGCGCCCACGCCCACTCGCCCGTCTCCTCGACTTCGTGCACGTCGAACCGGACGCTCAACTTAATGGTGTTGAACACGTGCGCGTAGCCGGCGCGAACGGCCTCGCGACCGACGAGCGCGGGGGCGTGCTGTGGCATGAACACCGGGGACTCGCCGTAGAGGCCCAGGATCGTCTCGATGTCGTTGCCGTTGAGCGCGGTCTCGTAGGTCTTGAGGATGGTTTCGATGCTGTCGGTGGCCATGGTGGTGCTCCTCTCGCTGCACGCCGATGAGGGAATCCCATGGCCGAACAGCGACTGGGCGCCAGTATTCATTCATCACAAATCCAAGACAATAGACAGTATTGAGAATCACTGTTGCTAAAATGGAAATATATGGATCAGGCGCCAGACCTCAATGCCATGGTGTTGTTCGCACGCGTGCTGCAGCACGGCAGCTTCTCGAAAGCGGCGCGCCGCACGGGCACGCCCGTCTCGACCATCAGCCGCAAGGTGAGCGGGCTCGAACGCCGACTTGGCGTGCGACTTCTCGATCGGACCACACGGGCCGTCAATCCGACCGACAGCGGCCGCGAGTACTTCCTGCACTGTGAACAGATCGTCGACGCGCTGGACGCCGCTCAAGCGGCGCTCGAGAAGCGGCAGGCGGACGTGACAGGGACGCTCCGGCTCGCGGCACCGCCGAGCCTGTCGGATGTTTTGCTCGTCCCGTTGGTCGACGGGTTCCTTCGACAGTACCCGAACATCGCGGTCAAGCTGCTCGTGACCGATGGGCATCTGGATCTGGTCCAGGACGAGGTGGACATCTCGCTGCGGGTTGGTCCGCAGCCTGCAAGCAGCCTGGTGTTTCGACGGCTCTTGCGCTATCGGCACACGCTTGTGGCGGCGCCGACTTACCTCGCCCGCGCAGAGGCCCTCAACGAACCCGCGGACCTTACTCGCCACCGATTACTCGGTTTCACCAAGTGGTTCGAGGAGCCGACATGGACCCTGTCGAACGGCAGTCGCACCGAACGCGTGCTGGCGAAGCTCTGGTTGGGCGTCAACGACTACGCGGGCGTGATCCGCGCGGCCGTCGCCGGAATGGGAGTGGCCGAGCTCCCGTCGATCATCTGCCAACGCGAGCTATCGGCAGGACACTTGATTCCCGTGCTGACGGACTGGCGCTTTGAGGAAGTGGAACTGTCTGCGTACTATCTTTCCAGACGTCACCCTTCTCGCCTCGTGGAGCTGTTCCTCGAGCATTGCGTCGCGCATGCCGAGGAGGTTTCACGTGCTGTGGCTATGCCTGCGGAGCCGCGACATCGTTCGACGAGAAAGCGTCAGCGGCGCTGAGACGGACTTTAACAGAGAAGTTTTGCTGCGGGACAACTCACGGCCACTGAACA
Organism: uncultured Acidobacterium sp.; assembly: GCA_964495855.1. Taxonomy (GTDB): domain Bacteria; phylum Acidobacteriota; class Vicinamibacteria; order Vicinamibacterales; family UBA2999; genus 12-FULL-67-14b. The sequence goes on from CAZBYY010000112.1 coordinate 9,330, forward strand.
ACGCCGTGAGTTGTTGGTGCGGAAGAGAGGACTCGAACCTCCACGCCCTTGCTGGCGCCAGCCCCTCAAGCTTCTCGTTTTGTCTGTAAGTTGTTGTAAATAAACAGTTTAGTGTTTTATATTTACCGACTATTACCCGACTACTTATTGTCTTTTGAACGGGTTGCGCGTATCGTCTGCCACACCGACGATGACCTTTCGAAAACCACTCACTTCCAAGCTCAAAGCGAACCGCACGCTCGCCTCCATCTGTGATGGTCGTGTGCGCTTAGAACGACTCCCCAGCAGCGGCATCATCTCCGCTCGTGCGTGGATTCAGGGGAAGGATATTCGCAAGAGCACAAGGGAACGGTCGCTGACCGCGGCAAAGAAGGTAGCAACCGACTGGTGGCACGACCTCTCCGTGCGTGCGCGACGCGGAGAGCATCTCCACTCCCCCACCTTTGACGACTGCGCCACACAGTTCCTGGTGAAGCGGGAACGGGATGCGGCTGCGGGTCTGATCAGCGCAGGTCAGTATCGGAACCTGAAGCAGAAATCCACCCTGCTCAAGCCGCTGATTGGCAGCGTCAAGGTCGCAGACATCACCGCAGACACCTTGGAGCGCCTGCGTTCAACGCGTGAACGCGTCAAGAACAAGCGTGGGCAACTCCTCACGAACGAGACACTGAAGAAGGATTTCGTCTTCATCCACTCCGTGCTGACTTTCGCACGAGACACGATGAAGGTCATCGCGTTTGTGCCCAAGACCCCTTCCTTCACAGGGCTGAAAGCATTGGTGCGTCGTGGGCGACCGTTCCTCACCGAAGAGGAATACAAGACCCTCCACCAGCTCGCGAAGAAGCAAGCGGAAGAACCTGACCTCAACCCTCGCGTGCGTCGGCAGCGACAGGAACTCTACTGGTTCATCCTCATCTGCGTCGGGGGCGCGTTACGGGTGGGCGAAGCGGAAAGCGTCCGCTGGTGCGACTGCGAACTGGTGACGCTCAAGAACGGCACGGACACTGGGGAACCTGCGGTGCGGATGCTGGTGCTGGGCAAGCACTCCACGGGCGGCAGGCGTGAAGATGCGTATGTGCTGTTCGGCGGCGTCTATGCGTTCAAGGAGATGCTGGCGGCAAAACCCGAGGATGCGAAGGAGACCGATCTGCTCTTCCCCGAGAGTCATCGGGAGGGCATGAAGCGGTTGCTGAAAGACGCGGGACTCTACGAATACCGCGATCCGAAGACGGGCAAGATGCTGACGCGAGACCGAAAGTCGCTCCGACCGACGGGCATCACGCTCCGCTTGGACAAGGGCGACAACCTGTCCCACCGCGATGTGGCGAAATGG
>CAZBYY010000113.1:0-10630 GCA_964495855.1 uncultured Acidobacterium sp.
TTCATCGCGTAGGCGTTGTACCACTCGGGATTCTGTTTGATCGGCGCGGTGAGCGGCGTTTCGATCACGCCCGGCCCGACGGCGTTGACGCGCACGCCCGTGGTGCCCCATTCCGTGGCCGCGGTACGAACGAGCTGCAGGATCCCGGCTTTGGTCATCGAGTACACCGACTGGCCGGGTTCCGTGACGAGCGAGCGAATCGACGAGAACATCACGATGCTGCCGGAGCCTTGCGGCACCATCAGCCGTCCCGCCGCCATCAGCACGTTGAAGTTGCCGCGCAGGTTGACCTGCACGACGCGATCGAACTCTTCACCCGTGTACTTGAGGATCGGCTTGCGCACGTTGATCGCGGGTGTGCAGACGAGCCCGTCAAGCCGGCCGTGCGTCTCCGCGGCGCGGGCGATCGCGTCGTTCACGGACGATTCACTCGTGATGTCGACGAGGCCGGCGTCGGCCTTGCCGCCGCTGCTGACGATCGTCTTCGCGGTCGCATCAGCGAGGTCGGCCTTCACGTCGAGACAGCGCACATACGCGCCCTGCTGTGCGGCGCCGATCGCGCACGCCTGGCCAATACCGGAACCGGCGCCGATCACGGCGACGGACTTACCTTCGAGGCTGAACATGTTCTTCATCGTCTGGGATCCTGCGGTTGATTACTTTTTCAAATCTCGGGCTGCCGGCAAGTTCGGCAATCCGGTGGCTTCGGTTGCGGCACGGACGATTGCTCGCGCCATTACATCAGCGGCGAGCGCGCCGACCTGCGTGATGTTGACTTCGCCGGTCCACTGGCCCGTGCCGAGCGCAAACACCGTGTCGCCGTCGCCGGTGGTGTGCGACGGAAAGATCGCGCGCGCAAACCCATCGTCGGCCATCATCGCCATGCGTTGTGCCTGCGCCTTGGTGAGCTTCGCGTTGGTCGCGACGAGGCCGATGGTGGTGTTCTCGCCGGCGCGCTGGCCCTGGCCGGTCGTGCCGCTTCTGAGCAGCTTGCGCGCATCGGCGAAGGTGCCGTCGGGATTGCGCACGCCCGCGACGATGCGGCCGTTATCGGGATCGATGATGTCGCCGACGGCGTTGACGGCGACGATCGCGCCGACGCTCAACCCGTTCGGCAGGGTGATGCTGTAGCTGCCGAGACCTGATTTCATCGAACGGCCGCCGCCGGCGGATTTGCCGACCGTCGCGCCTGCGCCCGCGCCAATCGTGCCCTCGGGCACCGGTGCGCTCGACGCGGCGCCGGCCGCGCGGTATCCACAATCCGCCGTCGGACGCACCGTCGGCTTGCCGCCGACGGGCAGGTCGAAGAGGATCGCGGCCGGAACGATCGGCACTTTCGCGACGCCGGTTGGCCAGCCGATGTTGTGTTCTTCGAGCCACTTCACCGTGCCGGTGGCCGCTTCGAGGCCGAACGCGCTGCCGCCGGCGAGGACGACGGCGTTGACCTTGTCGACCATATTCGACGGATCGAGGAGGTCGGTCTCGCGCGTGCCTGGCGCGCCACCGCGTTGCGACACGCCGCCGACGGCGCCGTCGCCATCGACCAGGATGACCGTGCAGCCGGTGGGCCGCTCTGTGAGCGTGTGATGCCCGACTTTGATCCCGGGCACGGCGGTGATGGTGGAATTGGCTTGCGCGAACACGCCGCAGGACAACGCAACGATGAAGACGGCCGGTAGTGCCTGTCGCATACTGTGTGCCTTCCGAGGGGCAGAGGCCCCGTCGCGAATCATATAGGATTTAGGCGTGCATTCCATCGATCGCGTGGTCACGGAGATCGATCGCGCGCGTGACGAAATCATCGATTTCGCCGCCCGCCTGATTCGCATCCCGACCGTCAATCCGCCGGGTGTGGACTACGAGGCGTGTGCGGCGCTGATCGGGGAGGAGCTGCGGCGGCACCAGGCGGCCGTGCAGATCCTGCCGGCGACCGGGCGCGTCGAGCACACCGCCGAATATCCTCGCGTGAACGTGATCGGGCGATTCGACGGCGTGTCGGCCGCGCCGGCGATTCACCTGAACGGCCATTTCGACGTCGTGCCGGTCGGACACGGCTGGACGCGCGATCCGTTTGGCGGCGAGATCGTCGGCGATCGTCTCTACGGCCGTGGCGCGTGCGACATGAAGGCGGGCATTGCCTCCGCCGTCTTCGCCGCCGCGGCGATCCGCCGGGCCGGCATCACCCATGCCGCGCCAATCGAGATCAGCGGCACGGTGGACGAAGAAAGCGGCGGCTTTGCCGGCGTTGCCTGGCTGGCCGAGCAGCGCCTGCTGTCGCGCGACCGGACCAAGGCCGTGATCATTCCCGAGCCGTTCGGCGTGGATCGCATCTGCATCGGCCACCGCGGCGTCTACTGGTTCGAAGTGATCGCGCACGGCCGCATCGCGCATGGATCGATGCCGTATCTCGGCGTGAACGCCGTCGAAGGCATGTCGCATTTCCTCGATCTCGTGCGGGACGAGCTTGGGCCCGCGCTGCGCGATCGCATCACCACGATGCCCGTCGTGCCGGAAGGATCACGGCACGCGACGATCAACATCAACGGCATCGACGGCGGCCAGCCGGTGGACGACATTCCGAGCCCGTGCGTTGCGGACCGGTGCCGCGCGGTGTTCGATCGACGCTTCCTCCCGGAGGAGGGGCTGGAGAAGACGCGCGCGGAGATCGCGGCGCTCGTCGAGAAAGCGCAGCAACGGATGCCGTCGGTCACCTTCTCGATCGAAGATCGCCTCGTGTTCGAGCCGACGCGCACCGCCGAAGATGCGCCGGTGGTGCGCGCACTCAGCGAGGCGGTCACGCAGGTCACGGGTCGAGCGGCAGCGCTCGTCGCCAGCCCCGGCACTTACGATCACAAGCACGTCGCGCGCATCGCGGGCATTCCGCAGTGCGTGGCCTACGGTCCGGGCTTGCTGGATCTGGCGCATCAACCGGACGAATACGTCTCGATTAACGATACGATCGCGGCGACCAAGGTGCTGGCGCTCGCGACGCTGGCCCTCGCGGAATAGCGGGTCAACAGGGAAACCATATTATGTCGACTACGACTGCAGGAATGACCGGACAGGAAATCGTCGCCCTTTCGAAGCAGCACTCGCTGTTTGAATGGTCCGCGCAGGCCAGCGTCGATCCGATTCCGGTCGCGCGCGCGAAGGGCATCTACTTCTGGACGCCGGAAGGCAAGCGGTTCATCGACTTCAACAGCCAGTTGATGTGCGTCAACATCGGCCACGGCGACGAGCGCGTGATCAAGGCGATCCAGGCGCAGGCCGCGACGCTCGCCTATGCCAATCCCTTCATGGCCACGGAGCCGCGCGCGAAGCTGGGCAAGAAGCTCGCGGAGATCTGCCCGGGCGACATCGACGTGTTCTTCTTCACGAATGGGGGCGCCGAAGCGAACGAGAACGCGATCCGCATCGCGCGCCTCGTCACCGGGCGTCACAAAGTCCTCGCGCGCTACCGCTCGTATCACGGCGGCACCGGCGCGAGCCTCACGGCGACCGGCGATCCGCGCCGCTGGGCAATGGAGCCCGGCATGCCCGGGATCGTCCACGTGCCGCATCCGTACAAGGGACCGCAGCGTGGCACGTTGTCAGGTGCCGCCGCTTTGGCCGAAATCGAAGAGATCGTGATGCTCGAAGGGCCGCAGACGATCGCGGCGATCCTCCTCGAGACGGTCACGGGCACCAACGGCATTCACGTGCCGCCCGACGGGTATCTCGAAGGCCTCCGCGCCTTGTGCGACAAGCACGGCATCCTGCTGATCTGCGATGAGGTGATGTCAGGCTTCGGCCGCACCGGTGAATGGTTCGCGGTCAATCACTGGAACGTCGTGCCGGACATCCTGACGATGGCGAAGGGACTGACGAGCGCCTACGTGGCGCTCGGCGCGGTCGGCGTGCGCCGCAAGATTGCCGATCACTTCAAGGACAAGGTGCTGTACGGCGGGCTCACTTACAACAGTCACCCGCTGGGCTGCGCGGCGGCCGTGGCGACGCTCGATGTCTACGAGCAGGACGACTTGATCAACCGCGCGAAGAAGATGGGCGCCGTGATGCGCAGCATGATGGAGCAGTTGAAGGCGAAGCATCCGTCTGTCGGTGACATCCGCTCCATCGGCCTCTTCGGCATCGTCGAGCTTGTACGCAACCGGACGACGATGGAGCCGATGGCGCCGTTCAATGGCACCTCACCGGAAATGCAGGCGCTCGGGAAGTTCTTCCGCGAGGAAGGGCTCTATACGTTCGTGCGATGGAATGGCTTCTTCACGAATCCGCCGCTGTGCATCACCGAAGCCGAACTGGCGGAGGCCTTTGCCATCATCGACAAAGGCCTCTCCGCCACCGATCAAGCGGTCACATCGTAAACCGCTAGTTGAACCGGACACCGATCAACACGGCAAAGGTCTGCGTCTTCAGGACGGCTGCGCGCTTGTCCTTGGCGATGTTGCCGAGGCCCCGGGTGAACCGGCCTTCAATGATCAGGCGGGTAATCTCGACGCCGACGCCCGCTGCCACGCCGTAGTCGGCGCGTTCGAACTGATCCTTGATGTCTCCTCCGCCGCTGCTCACTTGGGCCTTGAGCAGGAAGTTGAGGTCCGCGCCGACCGTCCCATACGCACTGACACCCTGGCGGCTGGACGAGCCGATGTTGATGCGGGCATAGACCGGCACGTTGATGTAGTCCAAGTCCAACGTGTCGCGGCTGTCGGGGTCTTTGCCGCCCTTGCGCGCGTAGAGCAGGTCCACGCCGACGCCGACGACACCGCCGCGGTTGCCGCCGAGGAACAGGCCGCCAATGAACCCGGTCCGGTTGGAGAAACTGTTGTCCACTTCATCGATGGTCGAGAAGAGCGGCCCGCCTTTCACGCCGATGCCAATGCCTTCGTGGTGCTGGGAATTCCCGGTTGACGCCTGTTGCTGGGCGAAGACCGGAATCGGCGCCACGAGGAGGGCCAGCAGGCCGACCAGCGATAGCCGGTTTCTGAATGCAGGAGACATACGACACCTCTCGGGCAGCGACCGCAAGAAGAGTGCCAGCTCGACAAGGAGTGGATGCCTCTGATGCGTAGCGAACGGAGGCGTGCCGATCGAGAAACATTCGCATCTGCCGCGAAATTCCTCGCAAACGTCGCGGCGTCGCGTCGCAGCATGAAACGCCGATTAGAATCGAGCGATGTCCGTTCGCGACGTGATCATCGTCGGCGCCGGCCCATCCGGGCTCGCCACAGCCATCGCCTGCAAGCATTTCGGTCTCGACTACATGGTGCTCGAGCAGGGCGCTTTGTGCGACGGCATCGTCCGCTTTCCGACCAACATGGTGTTCTTCACCACGCCGGAGTTGATGGAGATCGGCGGCATTCCGCTGACGACGCCGTACGAAAAACCGACGCGGCATGAAGCGCTGCGGTATTACCGCAAGGTGACGGACACGTTCCAGCTGCAAGTCTCGCTGTACGAGGAAGTCACTCGCATCGAGCCGCCGGAGTCGGCCGGTGAGCCGTTCGCGGTGCACTCGCGGACGTCGCGCGGCGCCGAGCGCGTCCGCGAAGCGCGCAATGTCGTGCTGGCCATGGGTTATTACAACCAGCCGAACATGCTGAACATCCCGGGCGAAGACCTGCCGCATGTCTCGCACTTCTACAAGGAAGCGCACCTGCACTACCGGCAGCGTGTGGTCATCGTCGGTGCGAAGAATTCGGCCGTCGAGGCGGCGCTCGAGATCCACCGTGCCGGCGGCTACGTGACGATGGTGAATCGCGGTTCGGGTTTCGGCGAGTCGGTGAAGTACTGGGTGAAGCCGGACATCGAGAACCGCGTCAAGGAAGGTTCGATCCGGGCCATCTTCAATGCCGAACTCGCGGAGATCCGTCCGAACGAGGTGGTGCTCAAGAACGGCGACACGATTCCCGCCGAGGCGGTGCTGCTGTTGACCGGGTATCGGGCCGACGCGGACTGGATGCGCAAGATCGGCATCGAGATTCATCCCGAGACGCTGGCACCGCGCTACAACGTCGATACCTACGAGACGAACGTGCCCGGATTGTTCGTGGCCGGCGGACAACTGGCGGGGAAGCGGACCGGCACGGTGTTCATCGAGAACGGCCGGTTCCACGGCGAAGTGATCGCCAAGACACTGGCCTCGCGGGTTGGCGAGGTGGCGTAGGACTCGTACCGGGTCACGCGGGGTCGTAGGAGATATTCAACTCGCGCGCGGCGGCGGCCAATGCCGGGTCTGCCGTCCACAGGGGAACTCCGGCGACCAGCGCGGACGCCAGCAGGTGGATGTCGATCCACCCGACGCCGCGGCCATGCAGCTTGCGCGCGCGGACGAAGGCCGTGACCTCGGCGTGCTCGATCACCGGCGCGTGGTCGATGCGGGCGTACGATGCCAGCAGTTGCTTCCGCCCGCCTTTATCTCCGATCAGCAGCTCGCCGTAGACGAAGTCGTGCGCGAGCACCTCGTCGCGGGCCAGCAGCGCGGCGACCGCCTCGCCGTACGGAGCCCGATTCGACAGGTACCGAATCCACACCGAGGTGTCGACGAGTACGCTCATGCGGATGGATGCCGGGCGGACCGCTCCCGGCGGCGCGGCACGTCTCGAGCGCCCGGTTCCGAGCCGCGCAGCGCACGCAATCGCTCGTACGCGGCGCGACGGATGAGTGCCTCCAGGCCCAGGCGCACCGTCTCGGTATCCGTGCGCGCATGGGCGGCACTCTTCGCTTGCGCGAGCAGGTGCTCGTCGATGTGCAGGGTCTTCTTCATCTGTATGATGGTGCCATATAAGTATGGCAATCGGCCGTGTGTAGAATAGTCGGCGTCCAATGAGAACATCCGCAGTCCTCCTGCTGTCCCTGATCGGGTTGTCGTGGCAAAGCGGCGGTGGAACGCCGATCACCGTCACGATCCACGAAGGCACCAACATGGCGGCGGCGCTCTCGCCGGATGGCCGGACGCTGATCATCGACCTGCAGGGCGCGTTGTGGACGTTGCCGTCGAGCGGCGGCGCGGCGACACGCATCACCGAGGAGTATCTCGATGCGCGGCAGCCGGCGTTTTCGCCGGACGGAAAGCGGATCGCCTTCCAGGGCTACGCGGAGGGCGTGTGGCACGTCTACGCGATGAACGCGGACGGGTCCGGCGTGCGCACCGTTACGTCCGGGCCGTTTGACGACCGCGAGCCGTCCTGGTCGCGCGACGGCAATCACATCGCGTTCTCGTCCGATCGATCCGGCAACTACGACATCTGGGACCTGGACGTCGTCACCGGCAACGTGCGTCAGCTCACGACGAACCCGGCCAACGATTACTCGCCTGCGTATTCGCCGGTGTCCATGTCGATCGCGTTCGTCACCGAGCGCGACGATCGGCGCGGCATCTGGCGCATCGATGCCGCCAGTAAGACGGAAGCTTTGATCGCACCCGCCGCCGGAGCCTTGAGTGCCCCGGCCTGGACGCCTGACGGATCGAAGGTGATCTTCAACACCATCGCCAACAACCGCAGCACCCTGATCCTCGACGGCAAGGAACTGACGCGCGACGAGGACGTGTTCCCGTTCCGGCCGCAGTGGACCTCCGCCACTGAATTCATCTACACCGCGGACGGCAAGATCAAGCGTCGATCGCTCGGCGCGGCGACCGCCTCGCCAATTGAGTTCACCGCGACCATCTCCTTTACGCGAACTCCCTACACGCGCGCCACACACGATTTCGACTCCCGCGCCTCGAAGCCGGTGCTCGGCATCGTCGGGCCAACGATCTCGCCCGACGGCTCGCAGGTCGCGTTCGTCGCGCTCGGCGATCTGTGGCTGATGCCGATCGGTGGGACCGCCCGCAAGCTGACGAACGATCGCTTTGTCGAAATGGATCCGACCTGGTCGCCCGATGGGCGATCGATCGCGTACTCGTCGGATCGGGACGGGACGATGGACCTGTGGGTCCGCGACGTCGCCAGTGGCGCGGACAAGAAGGTGGCGGCGCAAGCCACCAAGGCGTCGTGGGCGCCGCGCGGCAATGAGATTGCGTACATCAACGCAGACGGTGCGCTCGCGATCACTGGACGCAGCGCGCCGGTGCACGGACGCACGTTCGAGACGGGTCGCCCGACCTGGGCGCCGGAAGGATTGATCGCCGTCACCGCGCTGCAGCCGTACTCGACACGGTTCCGCGAAGGCACCAACCAGATGATCCTCGTGTCCACGACCGGTGGCGCGCCGAAGCCGTTGAACCCCGTGCCGCACCACTCGATCGGGACACGCGCGAACGACGGACCGGTGTGGTCGCGCGACGGATCGAAGATGGCGTTCGTGATGGACGGCGTGATGCACGTGATGTCCACGACGCCGACGGGAGAGGTGACCGGAGCGCCGCGCAAGATCTCTGATGACCTCGCCGACTCCCCGTCGTGGGCGGCAGATTCCAGGCGCTTGCTGTTCCAGACGACGCGCGGGTTGAAGCTCGTGGACGTGACGACCAATCGCATCACCGACGTGCCGGTGAGCCTGTCGTGGACGCCGGCGATCCCGCAGGGCCGCACCGTCGTGCACGCCGGCCGGATGTTCGACGGCAAGACCGCGTCGCTGCGGAGCAACGTCGACATCATCCTTCGCGACAACCGCATCGAGCAGGTCGTCGATCACCGCGCCGATCTTCACACCGGCCGCATCGTCGATGCGGGCAACGACGTCGTGATGCCGGGCTTGATCGAAATGCACTCGCACCTGTCGCTCGATTACGGCGAAGTGCTCGGGCGGATCTGGCTGTCGTACGGCATCACGTCGGTCCGCAATCCCGCGTCTGATGGCTACGAGGCGGCAGAGCAGAAGGAGGCCATCGGCTCGGGTGTGCGCCGCGGTCCGCGCGTGTTCGCGACCGGTGGGCCGTTCGACGGCTCGCGCATCTACTACGCCGGCGGCGTGCCGCTCGCAAGCGGCGGACAGCTGCCGCACGAACTGCAGAAGACGACGCAGATGGGGTACGACCTCATCAAAACCTACGTGCGTCTCGACGACAAGCTGCAGAAACAGGTGATCGAGTTTGCCCACGCGAACGGGCTGCCGGTCACGTCGCATGAGATCTATCCCGCGATTGCGTCGGGCGCCGACGGTGTCGAGCACATTCGCGGCACGAGCCGCCGCGGGTACTCCCCGAAGGTCAGCCTGCTGATGCGCAGCTACCAGGATGTCGCCGACCTGCTGATCGCGTCGAAGATGACGATCACGCCGACGATCGGCATCACCGGCGGGGCGTTCCCGCTGATGCTCGCGCGCGATCCATCGCGCATCAACGATCCGCGCTTCACGACGCTCTTTCCATCATCGGTGCAGCGCGAGATGGAACGGCAGGCGAAGAGCATGGACGCCACACAAATCGAGGCGACGGCGGCCGCGGTGAAGCCCATGGGCGATCTCGTTCGCCGCATCGTCAAGGGCGGCGGCATCGTGATCGCGGGGACGGACTCGCCGATCTTCCCGTACGCGCTGGCGTATCACACCGAGCTCGAGCTGTTTCAGGATGGAGGCTTGTCGCCGTTTGGAGTGCTGCAGACGGCGACGATCCGCGCCGCGGAAGCGCTGGGCGAGGGCAGCAATCTTGGATCGATCGAAGCCGGCAAGCTCGCCGACCTCGTCGTGGTCGGCGGCGACCCGCTGGCCGACGTGAAGAACGCGCGCAACGTGAAGATCACCATCAAGAATGGTGAGGTGCATAGTCTCGATGACCTCCTCAAGCGGTAGCCCCATGATCCCTTCGCCACGGCGTCGCCTCACTGTCGCCGCACTCCTGGCGGCGCTGGCCGTTGTGCCGTTGTCGGCGCAGGACGTGTTGTCACGATGGCTGAACCGTCCTGCTGACCTGACGACGGGACTGTCCAACGCCGGCCGCGACCTGCCGGTCCTCGATGAGGAGGACCTTGACGCCTACGGCGACCCGAAGCCGATGCGATCGCAGCCGCGGAACGCGTCTGGCGCGTACACGCTCGGCAGCGGCCTGTACTCGATCGACGTGCAGAGCTATTGCCTGTTGGCCGGCGCCACGGCGCCATCACGCGGCAACGGCTACCTGGCCGCGCCGCTCGCGGGACCAAAGGCCGCGATGGTGGGCACGATCCTCGAACGATCGGAAGCGTTGCCGCAGATTTCGCAGGAGCACATCCAGAGCCTGCTGTGGGCGATTCTGGCGCACACGAGCTATTCCGACTTGCCGCCGGACCTCCGCGATGCCGCCCGGCAGTTGCTGATGCCGGGCCAGCTCGCGTCGCTACAGGCTGACGTGCCTGGACGCGTCAGCGCAGCGCTCCGCGAGCAACTGTTGCCCCGGCTGCCGGCCTTCGCGCGCAATCTGCTCGAAGTCGAAACGAAGTTGCGTGACGCGCTCGCGTCGGCGGCGAGCTATCGCGAGCTGGCCGAGATCGCCGTGCCCGAAGGAGAGCCGGAACCGCAACCGGGCGATCGTGATGTCGAAGAAGGCCGGTGGAACCTGCTCGATGGCCGGCTCGTTCGCTACCTGCCGCAGGGGTATTCGAAGACCACAATCCAGGTCATGGCGCCCGAACCTGTCTCAGTGACCAATGACGCACGCGGCCGCATCACCTCGATGACGAGCGCCGACGGGTGTGCTGCCGTCGTCGAGTAC
>CAZBYY010000114.1:0-10540 GCA_964495855.1 uncultured Acidobacterium sp.
TTCGCGAGGCCAGGCACGCCGCGCAACAGGCAATGCCCGCCCGCAAGGAATGTGATCAGGATCTCGTCGATGACCTGGTCCTGCCCCACGATGACGCGGCGCAGTTCCTTGTGGAGCGCCCCGAGGAGCGCGGACGTATCCGAAAGACTCATCTGACCAAATTCTATCCGGCCTAGCCGTACGGCTGATGCACTTCGACGCACGACCACCTATCGTGAAGCCATGAGCACATGGTCTTCTCTTTCACACGACATCGAAGCCGCGGTCTCCGCGGCGGCGCCGTCGATCGTCCAGGTCCACGGCCGTCGTCGCATGGCGGCCGGCATCATCGTCGCGCGCGACATCGTCATCACCCCGGCATCGACCGATGAGGACACCGTCGCGGTGCTGATTGGCGATGGCCAGGCAACTGAGGGCGCCGTTCTCGGCCGCGCCGGGAACACCGGCCTCACGGTGGTCCGCGTCGACAACCTCGATCGCCAGCCGCTCTCGGCTGCAGAAGAGCCCAAGCCGGGTCACCTCGCCGTCGCGGTGGGGCGCACGTGGAGCGGCGGCATCATGTCGGCGCTCGCGCCGGTGAGCGTGGTGGGCGGTCCGCTTCGCACCGGCCGCGGCAGCGCCATCGAGCGGGTAATCCGCATCCAGCAGGCGCCGCATGGCGCGCTGAACGGCGGGGCCCTAATCGACGCCGACGGCCGCGCGCTCGGCATCATCACGTCGATGGCGATCCGCGGCACGACCGTCGTCATTCCAGCACGTATCGCGTGGGCGGCGGCGGCGCAGATCCAGCGCGACGGCGGCGCGCAGCAGGGATTCATCGGCGTGAGCTCGATGCCTGTGGCCTTGCCCGAGCGTCAGCGCGCCGGGCGGAGCCAGGGCGTGGGCTTGTTGATCAGCCACGTGGCCAAGGACAGCCCCGCTGAGGCCGGCGGCCTGCTCGTCGGCGACGTCATCGTGGGCTTTGGAGGCGACCCGATCCAGGAGCCCGAGGAACTGATCACGCGCCTGCGCGGCAATCACATCGGCAAGGGGGTGCCGGTCACCGTAATTCGCGGCACGTCGGCGGTCGATGTAACCGTGACCGTCGCCGAGCGTCCAAAGCCTAGAGGGTAGTGCGTCTCAGACTGTTCCTCAGCGGGCGCGCGTCGGATGAACTCGACGCGCTCAGACAGCGGCTTGCGGCCGATCCGAACTTACAACTCGTCGATCGGGTCGAGGTCGCCGATGCCGTTGTGTCTCTGCCACGAAGACACGAAGGCGCGGAGTCTTTTGATCAAGAGGCTCCGAGCCTCCGTGACTCCGTGGCGTCTATCACCGAAGAATTGACGCCGCGCGAGCGTGAAGTGCTCGCGCTGGTGTCCGACGGCCTCTCCAATCGCGAGATCGCACGCGCACTCGCGATCAGCGATCACACGGTGAAGTTCCACCTGGCATCTGTGTTCGGCAAGCTGGGCGCGTCGACCCGAACCGAAGCCGTGCATCGAGGGATTCGACTTGGCGTCATTCACATCTGAAGCAACCGTCGACCACGAGCTGTTCGACGCGTACTCACAGGCGGTCGTCTCCGCCGTCGATCGGGTCGGCCCGAGCGTGGTGAAGGTCGACGCCGGCGGCACAGGCTCGGGATTCGTGTTCACGCCCGACGGCTTGATCCTGACCAACAGCCACGTGGTGTCGGGCCGCTCGTCGCGCATCAGCGTGTCGCTGCTCGATGGGCGTGAGCTTGCCGCCGATCTCGTCGGCGACGATCCGCACACCGATCTCGCGGTCCTGCGCGTGTCGGCCCCGGACCTGGTTGTCGCACCGTTCGGCGATTCATCCGCGCTGCGACCCGGGCAACTCGTGATCGCGATCGGGAACCCGTTCGGCTTCCAGCACACCGTCACGTCCGGCGTGGTAAGCGCGCTCGGTCGATCGTTGCGCGCTCGCACGGTCCGCCTGATGGAGAACCTGATCCAGACGGATGCCGCGCTCAACCCTGGCAATTCCGGCGGACCGCTCGTGACCAGCCAGGCGCAGGTCGTCGGCGTGAACACCGCCGTGATTCTGGGCGGTCAGGGCATCGCGTTTGCCGTGCCGATCAACACCGCGCGCTACGTCGTGTCGTGCCTCTTGCGCGATGGCCGCGTGCGGCGCAGCCACCTTGGTGTTGCCGGGCAGGAACAGCAACTGCCGCGCGTGCTCGTGCGCCACTACAACTTGCCGCACGATCGCGCGTTGACGATCACCGCCGTGTCGGACGGCACGCCCGCCGCCGAAGCGGGGCTGCGACCCGGCGATCGCGTTGTGGCATTCGGCGGCGAGCCTGTGCGCGGCGTCGATGACCTGCATCGCCTGCTCACCGAAGATCGCATCGGCGAGCTCGTGCCGTTGAAGATCATCCGCCGCGGTGAGTTACGGCGGATGTTCGTGACACCGCGCGAGGTGCAGTGAGCGTTATTTGAAGAATTCGAGCAGCAGCCGATTCACTTCGTCCGGCTTGTCGAGCATGATCCAGTGCCCGGCGCCGGCGATCTTCTCGTAGCGCCACGAACCGGACAGCCGTTCCGGTGATTTCTTGACGTGATCCTCAGTCAGGAACGGATCGGCGTCACCCCATAGACCCATCGCCGGCACAGTGATCTTTGGCGTGGGCGGCGGAGGCGTCTGCGGCGGCATCTGCGGCCGCACGTTGGCGCGATACCAGTTCAACGCCGCGGTGAGGGCGCCCGGCCTCGACAAGTCCTTCACGTATCGCTCAGTGTCGCCCTGGCCGCGCGACCATTCCCTGAAGAACGTAAAGTCATTGCGCGACAGCGTGGCCTCGGCAATGCCCTCGAACTGGAAGAACAGGAAGTACCACGACTTCTCACGCTGCGCGAGGCTGCTCGCGCCGGAGTTGCCGTTGGCGCCCACCGACATGGCCGCGATGCGCTCGACGCGATCGGGTCTCGTGAGCGCGAGGTACCAGCCGAGGCCCGCACCCCAGTCATGGCACACCACCTTGGCCTGCTTCACGCTCAACGCATCCAGGATGCCGATGACATCCGTGGCGATGACCGGCAGGCGGTAATCCTCCACCGCCGTTGGCTTCGGCGCGTCGCCGAAGCCGCGCAGGTCCGGCGCGATGACGCGATAGCCGGCGTCGAGCAGCGGGCCGATCTGGTTGCGCCACATGAAGCGGGAGTCGGGGAATCCGTGCAGCAGCAGCACGGCGGGACCGGTGCCCTTGTCGATGACCGGAAACGCCAGGCCGTTCACCGTCACGGTCTTCGTCATGGCCTCGAGGTCAGCCACGGTCAGCCTCTGTTGAGCAGCCGCGCCGCCGGCGGCAAGGAGTGTCAGGCATAGCCCAACGATCATCGCTCGGATCATGCGGCGGATTCTACCCGCCTCCCCTACTGATCGGTGAGCGCAATCAGCGGATCGGTCTTCGCCGCTCGGCGGGCCGGCAGCACGCAGGCGATGAACGCCACCGCAATCAGCATGATCGCGACGCCGGACACCACGCGAGGATCCATCGCGCCGGTCTCGTACAGCTGGGCCTGCAGCGTCCGGCGCAGCACGAATGCGCCGATCAACCCGAACACCGCGCCGAGCCCGACGATCAATCCGCCTTCGCGCAGCACCAGCGCGAAGATGCTGCCGGATTCGGCGCCGAGCGCCATGCGGATGCCGATCTCGCGGCGGCGTTGCGACACCTGGTAGGCCAGCACGCCGTAGATGCCGATCGCCGCCAGGAGCAGCGCCACCACTGCGAACCCGATCGCCAGCACCATCGGGGTCCGGCGATCGACGAGGGACGCCGACATGCGATCCTCGAGCGTCCGCACGCCGTAAAACGGCATCTCCGCATCGATCTGGGCAATTTCCCTCCGCGCGGCGGCGATCACGGTGTCCGGCGCCTGCGCCGTACGGATCGCGAGGCCGATCGTACGCGCCGGCGACTGACGCAACGGAAAGAAGTACTGCCCTGACTGCTGGCCCGGCGTCTCGACGAGGCCGCGCAGCCGCATCGACTCGATGATGCCAACGATCGTCAGCATCTGGTCCTCCGGCGGCCGCGCCATGATGTTCTGGACGCTGGTCGGCAGGAACATGCGCTTGCCGAGCGCATCGCCGTTCGGCCAGAAGTGTTTCGCCAGACGTTCGTCGATCACCAGCACGCGCGGGCGATTCTCTGCATCGTCACGCGTGAAGAACCGGCCGGCGATCAAGCGCGCGCCCATCGCCTCGAAATAGCCATCGCTGGCGACGATCTGCGAGGGGGAGATCAGCGATTCGCCTGGCTTCATCTCGTAGCCGTCCGCCAGGATGACGCTGTCGTTGTAGTTGCCGCTGAACGGCAGCGTCGATGTGGCACCGGCGCCAACCACGCCGGGAATGCCGCGCACGCGATCCAGGATCCGCTCGGTGGTCGCACGCACGTCCGCATCCTGCGGGTAGCGCGACGTAGGCAGGCTCACGGTTCCGGTGAGCACGTTGTCTGCCATGAAGCCCGGCTTGATCGAAACAACGCGCTCGAAGCTGGCGAGCAGCACGCCGGCGCCGATCAGCAGCATCAACGCAAACGCGACCTGGCTCGTCACGAGCACGCGCCGCATCAGGCGCGGACCGCGGCCCTGGGTGCCACTCCGGCCCTCTTCTCGAATCACCTGTGCCATGTTCGCCTTGCGCATGGCGATCACCGGAATCAGCCCGACGCCGATGCCGACGAGGGCGATGAGCAACACGGTGAAGCCGACGACGGACGCATCGAGTCCGAGCGACAGACCCGACGGCAGCCGATCAAACCCGAAGAACGGCGCAGCCCGCAACGCCCACCACCCAAGTGCGAGACCGGCAACGCCCCCCGCGGTCGACAGCACTGCCGATTCGGTGATCGCTTGCCGCGTCAGCCGTCCGAAGGTCGCGCCCATTGCGTGCCGCGTCGCCAGTTCTCGCATGCGCGACGTCGATCGCACCAGCACGAGGTTGGCGACGTTCACCACGCCGATCAGCAGCACGAACATCGCCCCGCCCCACAGCATCGTCAGCGTCGCCTTGCGTTCGCCGATCAGGTTCTGCTGGAAGTCGACGACGTCGCTGCTGAAGCGCGCGTTCTTCAGGATTTCGCGCCACTGCGGAAAGCGTTCGAGGTTCGCGGCATTGATGGCATCGAGCTGGCTCTGCGCCTGCGCGATCGTCGCGCCGTCCTTGAGCCGGGCGAACATCTGCCAGTTGTTGGAGTGGCGCGATTCGTCGGACTTCTCGCGCGCCGTGAAGGCCGCGGGCCGCACCAACTGGATGTCGGGATCGAGGAAGACGAAGTCGCGCGGCAGCACACCGATGACGCGATACGGCTCGCCGCCAATCCGCACGTCCTGGCCGAGGGCATCGTCGCGGCCGGCGAACAACCGCTGCCACAGGCCGTGCGTGAGAATGACGACCTTTTCCTGGCCGAGTTCGCCCTGTGCGTCAGTGAACAGCTGGCCACGCAGCGGCTCCGTTCTCAACACGCGGAAGAACGTTGGCGTGACGACCAGGGACTGGACGCGTTCGGCGTCGGCCAGGCCGTTGCCGCTCAGTGTGACCCCGGCCTGCCGGAACAGCGCCTGCTCCTCAAGGGCCGGCATGCCCTGCCGGCGATCGAAGTAGTCCGGCACACCGTTAGAGCCAGCCGCGTCAGCGCCGACGCCTGGATACTTGTTATACAGACGGACAAGCCGGTCGGGTTGGGGAAACGGTAACGGCTTCAGGAGAACGCCGTTGACGATTGCAACAATCGCCACGTTGGCCGCCAAACACAGCGCCAGCGTCGCGATCGTCGTGATGGAGAAGCTGCGATCCTTCCAAAGAAGCCGCAGTGCAAAGCGCACGTCCTGACACAGGCGTTCCATGGCTACAAGTCTCTACGAGCGCTTACACTTACGAGTTCCATGTCGCTGCCCGGGTCAGGCCCCTCGTCGAGTCTCGTTGCCGAATCTGCCATGCGCAAGGTGCGATGGCGGCTCATACCCTTCCTGTTTCTGCTGTATGTGATCGCCTACCTCGATCGCGTCAATGTCGGGTTTGCGGCGATCGACATGAACCGCGATCTCGGGTTCAGCGCGGCGGTCTACGGCCTGGGATCGGGCATTTTCTTCCTGAGCTACACGCTCTTCGAAGTACCCAGCAACCTGATCCTCGCGCGCATCGGCGTGCGCATCTGGATTGCGCGCATCATGTTCACGTGGGGCGTGATCGCGACGGCGATGATCTTCATTACCGGGCCCGCCTCGTTCTATGTCCTCCGCTTCCTCCTCGGAATCGCCGAAGCGGGGTTCTTTCCCGGACTCATCCTCTACCTGACGCACTGGTTCCCGATGCGCGAGCGCGCCAGGGCCGTGGGCTTGTTCATGACGGCCACGGCGATGGCCGGCGTGATCGGCGCGCCGATTTCGAGCGCGCTCCTGCAACTGCACGGCGCGGCCGGCCTGCACGGCTGGCAATGGCTGTTCCTGATCGAAGGCATTCCCGCGATCGTGCTTGCGCCGATTGTCCTCACCTACATGACGGAGCGGCCGGCGGACGCACGCTGGCTGGCCAGCGAGGAGCGTGAGTGGCTGACGCGCGAGATGGATCGCGAACAGGCGGAGCACACCCACGCGCACGTCACGCTGCGCGCCGCCGTCACGAGCGCGCGGCTGTGGATCGTCTCACTCCCCTACTTCTGCATCGTCATTGCGTTCTACGGCGTGAGCTTCTGGCTGCCGCAGATCGTGCAAGGCTCGAGTGGGTTCAGCTCGTCCATGGTGGTGCTACTGTCGGCGATTCCTTACGTGGCCGCCACCATCGGCCTTGTGCTCTTCGGATCGCGATCGGATCGCACAGGCGAGCGGCGCTGGCATGTGGCATCGGCGTGCTTGATCGGCGCCGCAGGGTTCGTCTTGACCGTGGTTGCGCCGCAGACGCCGGCGGTCGCGCTGATGACGCTGTCGATTGCGGCCTTCGGCATCTGGGGCACCCTGGGGCCCTTCTGGACCCTGCCCACGCAGTTTCTTCGCGGCACCGCGGCGGCCGGCGGCATCGCCATCGTGAATTCCGTCGGCAACATCGGCGGATTTGTGGGGCCGTTCCTCGTGGGCTGGGTCCGCGACGCGACGGGCGGCTTTGCGGCCGGGTTGCTGATGCTGGCGACCATGCTGGCAGTCGGAGCGCTGGTGACGTTGATGTTGCCGAGACTGGAGCCACGTTAGTCCGGGCGTCGGATGCGGCCTCGCCGCAAATCTGCTACTCTCAGTTCAGGCGCGGGCCTTCGCCAGCAGGCCACGCGCACCTGAGGTACAACATGACTCACCCCCGCCGGCTCATCGGTGGCTTGTTCGTGAGTATCAGCGCGCTGGTGCTTCTCGCCGCCCCCGCGTTTGCGGCCGGCGATCCTCCACCTTCAGCGGCATCGAGCACGTCAATTGCGCAGCCGTCGACTCCTGCTCCGCCGGATTTTCTGATTGGCCGTCCGAAAGGATCGCTCGGCATTCAGGGCAGCTGGTTCATGGTCAACACCGGCAGCGATTTCTACGAGACCGTGATCAAGCAACTGACGCTCGATAAATCCAGCTTCCGCACGACGACAGTCAGCATCGAGGCAGGCTATAGCGTCTCGCCGCAACTCGACGTCCGCGTCGGATTGGATCTCAATCGCCTCAGCCGTGGGTCGGAAGATCGCCACAACGAGGAACTGCTCCCCAACGGCACGCGCGTGCCGATCAAGCAGGTGACCGAGTTGTCGGGCGCCAACATCACCGCCTCAGCCAAGTTCTCCCTCGTGCCGCGCGGCCGCAGCGTGAGCCGCCTTGCGTGGATTCCCACCACGTTCGTGCCCTACGTTGGCGCGGGGCTCGGCATGGGCCGCTATTCACTTCGCCAGAACGGCGACTTCGTCGACTTCGTGGATAGTCACATCTTCAGCGACACGTTCGAATCCAGCGGATGGGCGCCGGTCTACCATGCCTTTGGCGGCGTGGACCTCCAGGTGCTCCGGCACATGGCGCTCTCCGCTGAGGCGCGGTATACCTGGGAGAAGGGCGATCTCGGCGCCGACTTCCTGAACTTTCAACCGATTACCTTGGGCGGCTTGCGCGTCGGCGCGGGCATTCACTTGGCGTTTTGATCGACGGATACGGACACGAGGACCTGCAATGAAGAAGATGCTTCTCGCATTCATGTTGACCGCCGGCACCGCCATGGCTCAGCAGGCACCGGCACCGGCACCGGCACCGGCACCGGCATCGGCATCGGCATCGGCACCTAGTAGAGTGGATCCGCGCTTCGCCGCGTGGCTCGGATGCTGGCGGCTCGAAGACGACCTGGCCGGCACCGGCGCGCGGATGTGCGTGACGCCGCAGGCCAACGGCGTCCGCATGCAGACGGTCGCCGGCACCAACAAGGGGATCGACGAGATCGTGATCCCCGACGGCGCCGCGCATCCGGTCGCCGATTCCGAGTGCACCGGCACGACGCGAGCGGAGTTTTCCGCCGACAACCAGCGCGTGTTCCGCACGACGAATGTGACGTGCGGGAAGGAGGCGCCGCGCACCGTCAACAGCGTCGCGTTCCTCGCCGGATCTGAACTGGTCAACGTTCAGCACGTGAGCGGCGAGCGCGCGAACACAATGGTGCGCGTTGAGCGCTTCCGTCACGCCTCGAACCAGCAGTTGGCCGATGGCACCACCGCCCCTCAGCCGTCGCCGGCGGCCCTCGCCGCGGCCGCGCAGGGGGACGCGCGCTGGAGCATCGAGGATGTGATCGAAGCGAGCGGCAAGCTGCCTGCCGAAGCCGTGCAGGCCGCGCTTGCGGAATTGAAGTTCGGGTTCGATTTGAACAAGAAGAACCTGCTGGCGCTGTCGGATGGCGGCGTGCGCAGCGAAGTGATCGACCTCATGGTCGCCCTCACCTACCCGAAGAAGTTCGTCGTCGAACGGCGCGGTGGCGGCGGCTCTGTTCCTGCGGGCATCTCGACAAGCTTGAACTGGATCGATCCGTTCATGGCCTCGGGCATGATGATGGGGGGCATGGCCGACTGCTTCAGCCCGTTCGGCTACGGATACCGAACCTACTACAGCATGTGCGGGCTCTACCCGACGCTCGGGTATGACTACTTCTACAGCCCGTTCCGCAACAGCGTGTTCGGCAACAGCTATTACGGCGGTTACTACAACAACTACGGTTGGGTCGATCTGGGCGCGCCCACATCAACCAGCACAAACACGACCGTCGTGACGACGGCGCCGCCGGAAGGGCGCGTGGTGAGCGGCCACGGCTACACGCAGATTCGCAACCGCGAGCCGGAGCCGGCGGTCCGCACCGGCGACAGCGGTAACGGGAACGCCGGCCGATGGAACAACGGCGGCGGCACGAGTTCCGGGATGTCGTCCGGTGGATACTCGAGCGGATCGAGCGGCGGCAGTTCCGGCGGTTCATCAGGGGGCTCGTCAGGGGGGTCCTCGGGCGCACGCGTCGCAGTCCCGAAGGGCGGAGGCGGCAGTTAGGCTGATCGTCCCGGCTCGTGATTGCAGCCACTACGCGAAGGCGGGTAACCTTGACAGGCTTGGGAAGCGCACAGCTCCCAAGCCTGTTTTCATTTCCGTGACGCGCAAGGAGCATGCAGATGAGTAACGGTCCTCTCCCGATTGGCAGCGATGCCCCCGACTTCCAGGCTCAAACCACCGAAGGCCCGCTTCGTTTCCACGAATGGCTCGGGAATTCCTGGGGCGTGATCTTTTCGCATCCGAAAGACTACACGCCCGTGTGCACGACCGAACTCGGCTACATGGCGCGCATCAAGGGTGAGTTCGACAAGCGCGGCGTCAAGATCATCGGCCTCAGCATCGATCCGGTCGAGCGCCACGAGGGCTGGGCGAAGGACATCGCCGAAACGCAGGGCACCGCGCCGAACTACCCGATGATCGGCGACGTCGACTTGAAGGTCGCAAAGCTCTACGGCATGCTGCCGGCCGAGGCCGGCGACACCTGCGAAGGCCGCACCGCCGCCGACAACGCCACGGTTCGCAACGTCTACGTGATCGGCCCCGACAAGAAGATCAAGCTCGTGCTCTCATACCCGATAAGCACCGGCCGCAACTTTGACGAGGTGCTGCGCGTCATTGATTCGATGCAGATGACCGCCAAGCACAAGGTCGCCACGCCCGTGAACTGGAAGAACGGCGACGATGTGATCATCCTGCCCGCACTGAATGACGAAGATGCGAAGAAGGTCTTCCCGCAGGGATGGAAGACCGTGAAGCCGTATCTGCGGATCGTTCCGCAGCCGAAATAGTCTGCGGCCGCAGCCAACTATTGCTACTGCAGGCACGATGGAACGCGTCACCCGAACGAAAGATTTGAACCCCGACCTGTGGAAGATCTTCGATGAGTACGTGCACGGCTTCATCGATCGCCGCGGCTTCATCGACCGCGCCTCGAAGTACGTCGTCGCGCCGATGACCGCCGCGATCGCGCTGGACCTGATGAACCCGCGCTTTGCCGAGGCACAGCAGGTCAAGCCCGACGACAAGCGCATCAAGACCGAATGGGTCGAGAT
>CAZBYY010000115.1:0-10505 GCA_964495855.1 uncultured Acidobacterium sp.
GACGCCCGGCGGATGGCCGACGAGCTGGGCCTGAAGGTCGCCCTGTTCCAGCCGCGCGAAGCGATCCGCTTGCGCAACGCCGGTGCACCGGCGTCGGCACAGAATCCCGAGTATCCGACGATGGGCGCGCAGTTCGATCTGTATTTCGCAACCGCGCCCGGGCCGGATACCAAGCTTGAAGTACTCGATGCGAAAGGCGCGGCACTCAAGACCTGGAGCGTCGGCGCCGGCGCGGTGAGCGCGGGCGGACGCGGCGGTCGTCGCGGCGGCGGCGGGTCGACAAGCATCCGCGCGGAAGCCGGCATGCAGCGCATCACCTGGGACATGCGCTATCCGGGACCGTGGGCACCGGAGGCACCCGAGGGCGGTGTTGGTGGTCCCGTCGTGCCCCCCGGTAAATACACGGTTCGACTGACCTCGGGCGGCCAGACGATCACGCGCACCTTCGACGTCAAGTCGGACCCGCGCGTCGCGAGCGACGGCGTGACCGATGCGGATCTCGCAGAGCAGGTCAAGTTCCAGCTGCAAGTGCGCGATGCCATCAGCGATGCGCGCAAGCTGCAGCAGTCGATCGAGCAGGCGATGCAGAAAGCCGGACTGAAACCAGGCCTCGAACCGGGCGCGGTCAGCAGCTCGCCGTCGACGACCACATACGATCATCCACTGCGTGCACTCTACGCGAAGGTCGTCACCACGCCCGGTATCTACACGCAGGGCATGCTGATCGATCAGCTGCAGAACGTGCAGCGCATGATCACGCAGGCGGACCAAAAGGTCGGCAAGGACGCCTACGATCGCTATAACGATCTCGTGAAGGAGATGGCGGCGATCGAGGCGCAGCTCAAGAAATTAACGGGTGCATGAGTGCAAAGGTGCATGGGTGCATGGGTGCGTGGTGCGCGGTGCACAGTGCGTAGTGCCGCGCCGTGCCGCACCGCACTGCGCACGAGGCACCGCGCACCGCGCACCCATGCACCCATGCACTAATGCACCTTTTCTAGCCTATGTGCGACTTCGGCCAGCATCACCAGCACGATCACAAGGACTACGGCTTCCTCGTCGACGTCCCCGAAATCCGCGCGCTCGTTGAGGAAACGCGCCGGCTGACGGCCGAGATCGCCGACGTCAATCAGCGCGTCCAGGCCCTGCGCCCCGCTTTCGGCAAGTTGCTGGCGGCGGACGGCTGGCTCCCTAAGGAGTTCGGCGAGCCCGATCATACGAGCGGCATGGGCGGCGGCATCGGGCAGTACGCGCTCTACCGCGCCGAAGACGGGTCGCTCTGCCTGTTCTCGCTCGTGATTCCTGCCGGCGCCGAGACGCCGATTCACGATCACCTCGCGTGGGGATTGATCGGGGTGTATCGCGGTGTCCAGGATGAAACCGTCTATCGGCGCACCGATGATGGCCGCGACGAACGGAAGGCCGCGCTCGAGATCGCACGGCAACAACGGGTGACCCACGGGCAGTTCTACACGCTGATTCCCCCGCTCGACGACATTCATTACGTGAAGACCGCGTCCGACACGCCGTCGATATCGATCCACCTGCTCGCCAACGACACCGCTTGCGTGACGCGGCATCGCTTCGATGCGAAGACGGGTCAGGTCACGCCATTTCGATCAGGCTACAGCAACGCCAAATGCGCCGGCGACGGGGCGTCGGCGTTGCAACGT
Source organism: uncultured Acidobacterium sp. (assembly GCA_964495855.1). Taxonomy (GTDB): domain Bacteria; phylum Acidobacteriota; class Vicinamibacteria; order Vicinamibacterales; family UBA2999; genus 12-FULL-67-14b. The sequence continues at coordinate 1,674 of CAZBYY010000115.1, forward strand.
CCTTGACACGATCAACGGCCTCGCAGCCGGTAGATCAACACGTCCTGGTCTCGCGCAAGCAGCTGCAACGACTGCACCGCCTCGAACGGGTTGTAGCGATCGTCCTGCCCGCCCTGGTTCATCGCGCGCTGGTGCACCACAACGTGCGTGACGCCGCGCCGCGTCAGTTCGATCAGCGCCTCGTCTGACGGGAACTTGCGCATCAGGTCGTAGTGTTCGACGTAGGACTTGGGCCTGAAGCCGCTGTAGCCGTTCAACAGGGGGCGCCAGTGCGCGGTTGAGTTCACCATGTACGGCGTATTCAGGAACCACTGCTGCGGCAGAGGAAACGGCAGTTCGACGACGACGGCATCAGGATCCTTGGCGAGAACGTCGTAGACCGCGGGCACGCCATCGAACCAGACGAACCCCATCGGGGCGCGCGTCGCTTCCAAATTCACGCCGAGCAGGATGGCGCCCGCGATGATCGGCCAGGCTCGCGGCTGCCAGCGCCGGTACGCCGATGCGACGCCGAACCCTGCCAGCACAGCGACCATGAGCAGCACGATCTGCCCGATGTCCGCAAGCTGCCGCGCGATTTGAAACAACGGGATCACGCGGTGCACCAGCGGGTAGAACGGCAGCAGTGGCGCCGCCGCGACGGCGAGGCATCCGATCGCGATCGCCCCGCACATCCGGAAGCGCCCATCGCCGGTGACTCGACGATCGCTCACCGCAACGATGATCAGCACAGCCGCGATGAGTCCTGGAAACGTATTGGCGGTTGACATGCGCACGAACCGCTCGCTCCACAGGCCGTAATGCGCGCGCGCGGTTGTCGCCAGGAAGTTGGCCCACGCCAGCGGTTCCGAGTCGCCGGCGCCGCGCGCGAACCCCATGAGCTGATTCACGCGCCAGTACTGATAGAGATACGGCGCCAGCAGGACCCCGCACACCATCGCGGCGGCCGCCACGCGGATCATCAGGGGACCGGCTCGCCGCCACCAGTCTCGAACACGCGACAGCATCGCAAACACGATCACCCACGTGGCAAACACCAGCAAGTAGATCGACGTCAGCGCCTGCGCCGCCATGGAGATTGCCAGCAAGATGACCGCACGCGCGCGGCCGGTCGTGATGAGCTGATCGGCGGCAAACAGGATCGCGGCGAAGAACTCCACATGCTGGAACTGCATGTGCGTGACGTGCGCCAGCGAGAACGCGTTGAAGGCAGCGAGCGAACCGGCCACATAACCGGCGACCCAGCTGTCGGTCCACCGCCACACCAGCAGGCAGAACGCCCATCCGGTGAGCGTCAGACCGGCCAGCAGCGCGACGTTGTAGGCGAGGACGGCCGATCCGCCGGCCGCGAGCACGGGCGCCGCAATGGCGCCCTGCACCAGCATCGCCTCGGAATACGCGAGGGTGAGATGTTCAGGGTAAAAAATGTTGGCTTCGAACAGTTTCGACGGCTGGAGCAGGTTGTGCCCCACCCACGCGACGGCCCACGTGTTGAGGGCGCCGTCACCGGGATCGGTACGCGACCAGTGAGACGGCGCGGATGCGAGCGGCCACGTATGGGCGGCCGCCAGCAGCAGGAACACGACCAACGCCAGCACGACCGCCCGTGTATGATTGAATGAAAGCACGAATCCGCGCGATGCCCAGACCAATCTACACCAACATCCTCGAATCGATCGGCGACACGCCGATGGTGCGCCTCAATCGCATTCCGAAGGGCATCGTCGCTGCCGACGTCTACGCCAAGATCGAAACCACGAACCCAGGCAACTCGATCAAGGACCGCATGGCGCTGAAGATGATCGAGGATGCCGAGCGCTCCGGCAAATTGAAGCCGGGCGGCACGATCATCGAAGGCACGTCCGGCAACACCGGCATGGGCCTCGCCATCGCCGCCGTCGTCAAGGGCTACAAGTGCATCTTCACCACGACGGACAAGCAGTCGAAGGAGAAAGTCGATGCGCTGCGCGCCTTCGGCGCCGAAGTGATCGTCTGCCCGACCGACGTCGATCCCGAGGATCCGCGGTCGTATTATTCGGTGTCGTCGCGTCTCGAGCGCGACACGCCGAACTCGTGGAAGGCGAACCAGTACGACAATCCGTCGAACGCCATCGCGCATTACGAGCAGACCGGCCCTGAGATCTGGGAGCAGACCGAAGGGCGGATCGATCATCTCGTCGTCGGCGTCGGCACGGGCGGCACGATCTGCGGCGTGGCGAAGTACCTCAAGGAAAAGAAGCCGTCCGTGAAAGCGTGGGGCATCGACACCTACGGGTCGGTGTTCAAGAAGTACAAAGAGACCGGCATTTTCGACAAGAACGAGATCTATCCGTACATCACTGAAGGCATCGGTGAAGACTTCCTGCCCAAGAACGTCGATTTCAGCCTGATCGATCACTTCGAAAAGGTCACCGACCGCGACGCCGCGATCATGGCCGGGCGCATCGCGCGTGAAGAAGGCATTTTCGCCGGCAACTCGGCCGGGTCGGCGATGGCGGGTTTGATCCAGCTCGCCGATCGCTTCAAGAAGGGCGAGACCGTCGTCGTGATCTTCCACGATCACGGCACGCGCTACCTCGGCAAGATGTACAACCCCGACTGGATGCGCGAAAAGGGGTTCCTCGACCGCAAGGGCCTGACCGCGCGCGACCTCGTCGTGAACCGGCAGAAAGCGCCGCTCGTCACGATCGATCGCAGCGAGACGGTCGAAAAAGCGGCGCACATCATGACCGAAAACGCGTACTCGCAGATCCCCGTGACGGCCGACGGGCGGCTCATCGGCACCGTCAACGAGGGCTACCTGTATTCGGAGATCGTCAAGAATCCGGACGCGCTGAAGGGGCCGGTGGAGGCGATCATGCAGCCTGCGCTGCCCTTCGCCGACATCTCGACGAGCGTGGATGCGCTCGCGCAAATGCTGACGCCGGAAAACCCGGCCGTCCTCGTGCGCGACTTCAAGCTCGACGCCACCTACATCATCACGCGCTGGGACATCATTAAAGCGCTCGCGTAGTTGGCAGCTGGCAGTTGCCAGTTCCCAACGCGATCAGAGTTCTGTCCCTCTCGTTTCGGGACCCAGCCACAACAACAACAGGATCATCGATCCGCCGCCGGCGATGCACATCAGCATCGCCTGGCGCAGATCCATGCCGCCGTCCTGCAGCGCGCCGACAATGTACGGAGACGAGGCGGCGATGCCGACACCGAGATGGTAGGCGAAGCCGGTGCCGACGCCGCGTGCCTCGGTCGGAAACCGCTCGGCCAGGTACCCGGGCACCATCCCCCATCCGCCGATCGACGCAGTGCCGAAGATGGCCGCTCCCGCCAGTAGTCCGATGGTGCTCGTCGAGTAGAGGAACAAGTACACCGACAGCAGCCCGCCGACCACGCCGACGGTGGCCGAGCCGCGGCGCCCGATCTGTTCCGACAGCCATCCAAACGCCCCTGAGCCGGCGGAACCACCGATGTTGAGCAGGATCAGGAAGGCCAACGGCTTTTGCTGGAGCTGCCCCAACAGCGTCGGATACCAGAACGTGGAGGACTGGTACATGAACACGAACGCGCCCATCAGCAGCGACGTGTGCAGGGTCACCCATCGCAGGTCCTTGTCGAACAACCGCGCGAGCGACAGCCGGTTCCCGGCGCCAGAGGCGACGCGCTTACTCTGCTCTTCCAGCCAGATCGGGCTCTCGGGCACGCGCCACATCACGGCGAACACGATCATTGCCGGGACGACGCCGGCCCAGAGCATGATGCGCCATGCCCACTCGGGTCGATCGCTGATCAACGGATATCCGAGCTGATAGACGATCGACGACAACAGGAAGCCGGTCGAGTAGCCGCCCTGCAGGATGCCCGACGCGATGCCGCGGTGCTTGGCCGGCCATTGCTCGAGCGCCAGCGGCATCCCGGCCGCCCACATGCCGCCCATGCCGAGGCCGAACAGGCCCCGCATCGCAAACAGCATCACGTACGACGTGGACATGCCGCTCAGCGCCGCAAACGTCGTGTACCAGGCGATCGAAAACAGGATGGGGCCCTTGCGGCCGTAGCGATCCGCCAGGGTCCCCGCCGAAATGCCGCCGAAGAGGCGGAAGAACAGCGTCACCGTGCCCAGGGCCCCGGCCAGCGCCTTGTTGACCGAGAAGCTGTGCTGGATGTCGATCAGCACGAAGGTGAGGATGGTGAAGTCAAAGGAGTCCAGCGTCCAGGCGGCAAACGTGGTCAGGAACGTCTTCCACTGCTGACGGGACACCTCGCGGTACCAAGGTTGAGACATGTGCTGAGCATTCTAGTCGGGAGCCGGGAGCCCCGGAACCTGTAGAATGCGCCAATGCCGCGACGCTACCTGCTGCCGCTCGTTGTGTCTCTGATCGTCACCGTCGATCTCACGGCGCAGGCGCCGAAGACGCAGCCCAAGGTGCATCGGCTCGAAGCCACGCCGTCGACGGTGGCCTACGGGCACTACTGGGCCGACATGAAGCCGGCGCTGACGATCGCGTCCGGTGACATCATCGACGTCGACACGCTGCTCACGAACACGCCGGACCGGCTCGAGCGCTCGGGCGTGCCGGCCGCGGAAGTGCAGGCGTCGCTGCGCGCGATCGTCGACCAGGTCAAAGACCGGGGGCCCGGCGGCCACATCCTCACCGGACCGGTGTATGTGACGGGCGCCGAGCCCGGCGACGCGCTCGAAGTGAAGATCCTGTCGATCGATCTGCCGATCGGTTACGGCTACAACGGCTGCAGCGGCTTCGTCCGCGAGAACTGCGAGCCGGGCCGGCCGCAAACGATCATCCGGCTCGATCGCAAGAACATGACGGCGACGTTCCTGCCGGGCATCGTCATTCCGCTCAAGCCGTTCTTTGGCAGCATGGGCGTCGCCCCGGCGCCGGAAGTCGGGCGCATCAGCAGCAATCCGCCGAGCACGCATGCCGGCAACCTCGACAACAAGGAGCTCGTGGCGGGCACGACGCTGTTCATTCCGGTGCATGCCCGGGGCGCGCTGTTCGAAGTCGGCGACGGCCACGCGGCACAAGGCGACGGCGAGGTCGACCAGACCGCGATCGAAACGTCGTTGCGCGGCCGCATCCAGCTCACCGTTCGCAAGGGCATGAAGCTGTCCTGGCCGCGCGCCGAAACCACCACCCACTTCATTGCGATGGGCACCGACGTCGATCTCACCAAGGCGACGAAGGTCGCGATCCAGGAAATGGTCGACTTCCTTGCGGCGACGAAGAAGATGGACAAGCATCAGGCGTATCAACTCACCAGCCTCGCCGGTGATGTGGCCATCACCCAGCTGGTCGACGGCACGATGGGCGTGCACGTCAAGATGCCGAAGTCGATCTTCAAATGAAACGCATGTTCATTGCCGCACTCGTGGCGGCCTCCGCCTGCTCCAGTAAACCCGCGCCCGCGCCGCCCGCAGCGGTTGAAAAGCCGAAGGATGCGCAACACTCGGGCATCACGACACCACACGGCGACCACACCCCGCATCACGGCGGGCTGGTGATGATGGCCGGCGACGTGCACTACGAGGTGGTGTTCGATTCCGCGGGCAAGCATCGCGTCTGGTTCAGCGACGCCGTGCGCGAGGATCTGCCCGCCTCGATCGCACGAGACGTCGTCATGGTCGTCACGCCGAAAATGGGATCGGTTGAGACGCTCGCCCTCAAGATCGACGAGAGCGGCGAGAGCTGGATCGCCGACGGCCACCCGTTGGCCAGCGGCGACATGGTCAAGGTCACCTACTCGATGAAGGGCGAGCCGTTCGAGGTGGAAATCCCTGTCCCCTGATGCCTGAGGCCTACTTGTCTTGGTCCAGGTGAAAGCGATGCAGGAGGTGCATGCCGACCGGCGCCAGCACGAGTCCTGTGGTGGCGATGAAGACAACGCCGCAATACAGCGCGTACACGCCGGCAAAGACCTTCACCTCGTCGTTGCCAAGGGTATCGACCGGGCCCATGCCTCCGAGCAGCATCGAGGCGTTGACGAACGCATCGACCCACCCCATCGGCGCAAGCCAGTGATAGCCGGCCATCCCGATCGCCAGTGACACCGCCAGCAGCAACGCCGCAATCTGCACGTTGGTCCGCAAGTGCGCGCGGAACCTGGAGCGGATCTGCTGATGCGGAGGGTGCGGCAGGTCGCTATTCATAGCGCAGCGACTCGATCGGGTTGAGCCGCGACGCGCGGCGCGCCGGATAGTAGCCGAAGAGGATGCCGACGGCGGCCGCAATCCCGAAGGCGGATGCGAGCGTGACCGGCGAGATCTCGGTCGGCCAGTCGAGCACCGCGGTCAGCACGCGCGCGGTCGCAAGGCCCACGCCGACGCCGATCGCGCCGCCGATCAGGCTCATCACCATCGCTTCGACGAGGAACTGGACCATCACGTCGCGGCGGCGGGCCCCGACGGCGAGGCGCAACCCGATCTCCTTGGTTCGCTCGGTCACCGACACCAGCATGATGTTCATGATGCCGATGCCGCCGACGATCAGCGAGATCGCCGCGATGCTGCCGAGCAGCGCCGTCATCGTCGATCCCGCGCGATTGAGCGTGCCGGACATTTCCTGCAGCGTCACCTCATCGAGCTTGGGCATGTTGGCGAGCGCGAACGCGGCGACAGACGTGTAGAGGCCCTTGGTGACGTTCGCCGCCGCCTGTGTCTTGACGGTGAAATCGTCGGCCGACGGGCTCGCGACGCCGGGGAGCTGGTTCCCACCGAGGCCCGACGCCTTCGCCATCTGACGTCCGCGGCCGTGCCGATCGCGCAGCAGGTTGGTGATCTCTTCGGCGATGCGGCTCGCATCACCCGACTGCTCCACCGAGATCGTGATCGTCTGCAGGTACGATGCATTGAGCAAGGCCTGCCCGGCCAGCAGCGGCACGAACACGCCTTCATCCATCTCGGGATCGGTGGTGCGGTAGTAGCCCGTGACGGTGAACGACTGGCTGCCGACCGTGACGCGCTCGCCGACGGGATCGAAACCCTCGCCGAACAGTTCGCGCGCCGCGGCACGGCCCATCACCGCGGCATCGGCGGCGCCCGTGAACTTTCCGCCGAGCCACTCCCACCCATTGATCGAGGCGAACACCGGATCCACGCCGCGGACCTGCGTGAAAAACTGCCGATGCGACGACTTGACGAACGTGCGCGTGCGCACGCCCGGGGCCACCGCCGTCACGCCGGCGATGCCGCGCATCGCGTTGGCATCGTCGACGGTCAGCGTGGTGGCGTTGCCGAGCCCGATCGCGATGTTCATGCTCTCGCCGCCGCGCGTAAAGTTGCCGGCGCTCACCTGGATGATGTTCGTGCCCGCCGACTTGAGCGACGTCTGCACCGAGCCGCGCGCGCCGGACCCGAGCGCCACCATCGCAATCACTGCCGCCACGCCAATGACGACGCCGAGCATCGTCAGCGTCGTGCGCATGCGGTTGCGGTTGAGGGCGCGCAAGGCGATCTGCGCGCTGACGAGAATGAATCGAACCATCGGTTACTCGCGGCGCAGGGCGACGATTGGATCGAGCTGCGCGGCGCGCCTCGCCGGATACCAGCCGAAGAACACGCCGACGGCCGTGGCGACGCCAAACGCCAGCAGCACGGAGAGCGGCGACACCACCGTGGCCCACTGCAGGGATCGCGCGATTCCGAACGAGGCGATCACGCCAATGACGATGCCGAGCAGGCCGCCGGCGGCACTGATCACGACGGCCTCGAACAGGAACTGCCGCATCACGTCGCGGCGGCGGGCGCCGAGCGCCATCCGCAACCCGATCTCGCGCGTGCGCTCCGTCACCGACAACAGCGTGATGTTCATGATGCCGATGCCGCCGACGACCAGCGACACCGCTGCAACCGCGGCCAGCAGCCAGGTCATCGTGCGGCTCGCCCGCTCCATCGTCAGCGCCAGCTGCTCGAGGGTCACCTTCTCGAGTTCCGCGACGTTGGCCGCAACCGCGCGCGCCACGCTCGGGGGCAGCCCGCCCGTGGTGAGCGCCTTGGTCGCCTGCGTGATGATCGTGAAGTCGTCCGGATCCTTGTCGCCGATGCCGTGACGCACGCGCAGCAGCTTGGTGATGTCGCGCGACAGGCGCGACACGTCACCGGAGGATTCCGCCGTGACCGTGATGTCGTTCAGCTTCGACAGGTTCAGCAGCCGCTGGGTCGTGGTGTACGGCATGTAGACGGCGTCGAACTGATCGTCGCCCGGCGCCGGCTGCACCACCCAGGTCGCGCTCGTGATCACGCCGACCACTTCGAACGGCTGGTTCCAGACCATCACCGACTGGCCGACCGGATTGGCGCCGGCAAAGAGCTTGTCGGCCACGACCTGGCCGATGACGAGCACTTGCTCGGCGCGCGACTGTTCGCGCTCGTTGAAGAATCGGCCCGCGGTAAATGACCAGGTCCGCTTGATCGACGGCATCATCACGTCCGTGCCGTGCATGCGGGTGAACCATCGCCGGCCCTGTCCGGAGGCCGCGGATGCATCACCGGTGTGCACGCGCACGTTCTCGTGAATGCCGCCGGCCACGTACTGCACGCCGGGCATCTTGCGGATCGCATCGGCGTCGGCAAACGTCATGGTCGCCGCCGACCCGAGGCCGGCTTCGAGGTCGCCGAGCCGCTGTCGCGCTGTCGGGTGATCGTGCTTTTCCATCGGATCGTCTTCTGGGTGATACGCAATCTTTAGGACGTCATCACCCACCCTGAGCGAGTGACCCGCTCGCGACGCGAGGGGGTCGCGAGTCGAAGGGCGTGCGTCCGCCTGGTGGGCGATCGGCTCGTCGCTCTCCGCCTGCTTCGGGCGCCAGTTGCCGGCGCGGATC
>CAZBYY010000116.1:0-10435 GCA_964495855.1 uncultured Acidobacterium sp.
CGGCCACCTGGTGGGGCGCCACACCACAGAACTGCTCGTAGTCGATCAACTTCGTCACCGTCGGATGCGTGCCGCATACGGGGCAATCCGCGTCCTTCCGCAACTTCAATTCGCGAAAACGCATCCGCAGCGCGTCGTAGATCAGGAAGCGGCCGATCAACAGCTCGCCCACGCCAAGGATCAACTTGATCGTCTCGGTCGCTTGAATCACGCCGATGATGCCCGGCAGCACGCCGAACACGCCGCCCTCCGCGCAGCTCGGCACGAGTCCCGGCGGTGGCGGCTCGGGATAGAGGCAGCGATAGCACGGGCCATCCTTGGTCGCGAACACCGAGGCCTGCCCTTCGAAACGGAAGATGCTGCCGTAGGCGTTCGGCTTGCCCGTCAACACGCACGCATCGTTCACGAGATAGCGCGTCGGAAAGTTATCGGTGCCGTCGAGGATCACGTCGTACGGCTCGAACAAGCGCAGCGCGTTTTCAGAGCTCAACGCCTCGTCGTAGGTCTCGACGTGGACGTTCGGATTGAGCGCCTTGATGCGGTCCTTCGCAGATTCGAGCTTCGGGCGGCCGACATCCGGCGTGCCGTGGATGATCTGGCGCTGCAGGTTGCTGAAGTCCACGACGTCAAAATCGACGATGCCGAGCGTGCCGACGCCGGCGGCGGCCAGGTACATAGCGGCGGGCGATCCGAGGCCGCCCGCGCCGATGCACAGCACCTTCGCAGCCTTGAGCTTGCGCTGGCCCTCGACGCCCACCTCCGGCATGATCAGGTGCCGGCTGTATCGCTTGATTTCATCGCCGCCCAGTTCGGGCAGGGCGCGTTCCGCGACGGCCGGCGCGCCGCCGGCGACCGATGGGATGATGCTCACCGTCTCGCCGCCCTTCAGCGGCGTCTGCTCCTTCTGCAGATAGCGGATGTCATCGTCGTTGACGTAGATGTTGACGAAGGAGCGCAACTTGCCGTCGCTCGCGTAGAGATGCTGCTTCAGCCCGGCGTATTTCGTCGTCAGGTTCTGCAGCAGTTCTCCGACGGTCGCGCCGTCGACTTCAACGGTGTCGAGCTTGTCCGTGAATGGACGCAGCGGGGTGGGAATCAGGATCTTAGTTGCCATGGGTGACGGTCTCTTCATCAAAAGCCGAACGATCCTCTTTCAAACGCCAGGACGTCAGCCGTTCATCCTTGCCTGAAATAACGGACACGATCACGTACGAAAACGACGGCCACGCGTGATCGAGATCGTACTGCGAGGGCCGCGCCGGGTGGTCGGGATGCGAGTGATAGAAACCGAGCAGCTCGAAGCCCGCTTCGCGGGCGCGTGCCTCGGCAGCCCGGTAGTCGTTCGGCCGCACCAGGAAGCGGCGCCGCGGTCCCTCTTCGGTGGTGTTGGGCAGCGTGAACGCCTCGTGGACCACGCCGTCTTTCCCGAGCATCGCACCGCAACACTCGTGTGGAAAGGTCTCCCGGCCGTGCTCGCGAATCGCGGCGTCGACCGCGGGCGTCAAGATAATCGCCATCAGTTCGTACCGCCGACGAGGATGCCTTCAGGCGGATTCTCCCAGAAGCGCTCCGACAGGTAGCGCTCGCCGCCGTCGCAAAACACCACGACCATTACGGCGCCCTTGCGCGCAAGGGTCAAGGCGCCCGCGAGGTTCGCGCCGCTCGAGATGCCGACCAGCAGCCCTTCCTCCTGCGCGAGGCGGCGCGTCATCTCGTAGGCCTCTTCGGTGCCGACGCGCACGTCTTCGTCGGCGAGCGTCTGGTCGTAAATGCCGGGGACGATCGCCGACTCCATGTGCTTCAGCCCTTCGAGCCCGTGTAACGGTGAGTCCGGCTGCACTGATGCGAGCACGATCGACGGCTTCAACTCACGCAGCCGTCGGCCGGAGCCGACAAACGTGCCGCTCGTGCCGAGGCCGGCGACGAAATGCGTCAGCCGGCCGGCGGTCTGCCGGAAGATCTCCGGGCCGGTCGTGTCGTAATGCGCGCGCCAGTTGAAATCGTTGTTGTACTGGTCGGCGTAAAAATACTTTCCGGGATTCGAGGCGTGCAGAGCCTTCGCCGCGAGAATCGCGCCGTCGGATCCTTCGAGCGGATCGGTGAAGATCAACTCGGCGCCGTAGGCGCGCAGGATGCGCTTGCGCTCGGGCGTGACGTTCTCCGGCACGCACAGCGTGACGCGGTAATCCATCGCCGCGCCGATCATCGCGTAGGCGATGCCCGTGTTGCCGGACGTGGCGTCGAGGATCACCTTGCCGGGCACAAGCCGCCCCGACGCAATGCCTTCCTGGATCATGCGCAGGGCCGGGCGATCCTTCACCGAGCCGCCGGGATTCTTCCACTCCGCTTTTGCGTACAACTCGACGCCGTCGAACGACTGCTCGATCCGCCGCAAACGAATCAGTGGCGTGTCGCCGACGAGATCGACGATCGATGGGCTGATGCCAGGGGTGATCGTGGGTATGTCCATGTCCAACTAGAAAAATCTCACTCTAACGTATTCTTCAATGCGTGAAGGCCGGCTACGCCATCGCAAAAACGCATCTATCAAAGGTGGATCCGAAGCTCGGCCGAATCATCAAACGCGTCGGCCCCTGCCGGCTGCACGCCGCTGCCTCACGCGATCCATTCCATGCGCTCTGCATGTCGATTGCGTCACAACAACTCTCGACCAAGGCCGCAGCGTCGATCTTCAGCCGGTTCTGCGATCTTTTCCCAAACCGCACACCCACCCCCGAAGGTGTGATGACGCTGACCGACGAACAGATACGCGGCGCCGGCTTCAGCCGCGCAAAAGCGTCGTTCGTCCGTGATCTCGCATTACATGTCCGTGATGGTCGGCTCGACCTCGCGGGTCTGAAGCGGCATCCGGACGATGAGGTGATGCGGCAGCTCGTGGCGGTGAAAGGCATCGGCCGGTGGACCGCGGAGATCTTCCTGATGTTCCGGCTCGGCCGCGCCGACATCTTCCCTGCAGACGATCTGGGCCTGATGAACGCGGTGCAGCGCGCCTACGGATTAAGGACCCGCCCCGACGAGAGGCGGCTGCGGACGATTGGCGAGAAGTGGCGGCCGTACCGATCGATCGCCGCGTGGTACCTGTGGCAGAGTCTCAGTCTGCCGCCTCGTCGCCCGATCCGTCGTCGGAATACACGACCCTGAAGCCGATGCTGTACGCGTAGGTATCCGGCGGCACCTTATGGCGGTGCGCGCAGCGCAATTGATCCACGTCGTGCGTCACCCACGAGCCGCCGCGGACGATGCGGAGCGTGCCGCTGCTCGGGCCACGCGGATTGCGCGACTCGCCATTGCGATACGCGTCGGCGCGATACCAATCCGCAATCCACTGCCACACGTTGCCGGCCATGTCGTAGAGCTGCAGATCGTTGGGCGGATAACAGCCCACCGGGCGCGTGCCCCGATGGCGCTTCAACGCGGGATCCGGAAGAAAGTTGGCGCGCGAGGCGTCGACGTCGTCGCCCCACGGATAGCGCGTGCCTTCGCGCTCGCCGCGCGCGGCGCGCTCCCATTCCGCCTCGGTCGGCAGCCGCACCAGCCGCCCGATCCGGCCGCTCAACCAGCGGCAGTACGCGGTCGCATCCGCGTGCGTCACGAGCGTCACCGGATGGCGCGCGCGATCGCGAGGCGGGTCGCCGCCCCGCCACACATACGGCGTCGCCAGGTCGCGAAACGCCGACTCGTGCGCCGGCGTGACGACCATCGGCAGCTCGCGAATCGCGGGCGCGCCGTGCCCCGTCTCCCGCGTGAACTCCGCGTACTGTTCGACAGTAATCGGGTGGATCGATGCAAAGAACGTATCGACCTGGACGCGGTGCAACGGCCGTTCGTCCTCCGCGCCGTCATCCGATCCCATGGCGAATTCACGGCCGGGGATGCGAACGAAGCGCGGGATGAGATCCTCGCGCATGGTGACTGTTGTGATTTCCGCGGCTTCTGTGGCCAAAAGTATACTGCCGGGGACATGAAGCTCGAACAGTTTGCGATGGAACGGATGCAGTCCACGTACGAGAATCTCGTGGAATTCAACCTGTCGGAAAGCGGCGTCCGGCCATTGACACCGCGCGAACTGGTCGAGGATCCGGCGGGGCTCGAAGGCTTGCTCGACCAGCCGCTGGTCTATACGCAGTCCAACGGCACGATCGAACTTCGGCGCGAGATTGCGTCGATGTACGACGGCGCCGGCATCAACCACATCGAGGTCACCAACGGCGGCTCCGAGGCGAACTTCATCGTCACCCTGACGCTCGTCGAGCCGGGCGACGAGGTCGTGATGCTGGTGCCGAACTACATGCAGACGTGGGGACTGTCGCGTGCGTTCGGCGGCACCATTCGCGAATGGCCCCTCAGGGAGGATCGCTCGGCGGGCCGCTGGCGCGCCGATCTGAACGAGCTCGAGCAGCTCGTCTCGTCGCGCACCAAGCTGATCGTGATCTGCAACCCGAACAATCCCACCGGCGCCAGGCTCACGGCCGGGGAACTCGATGCAATTGCCGCAATCGCCGACCGGCACGGCGCCTGGATCCTGTCCGACGAGGTGTATCGCGGCGCCGAGATCGACGGGCAGATGACGGCGACAATGTGGGGGCGATCGCCGCGCGCGATCATCACCAGCGGCCTGTCCAAAGCGTACGGCTTGCCGGGATTGCGCATCGGCTGGATCGCGGCGCCGCCGGAGCTGATCGCGAAGCTCTGGTCGTACCACGACTACACGACCATCGCGCCCGGTGCGCTCAGCGATCGCCTCGCGCGCGTGGCCCTTCAGCCGGAGCGGCGCGCGCAGCTGTTCGAACGCACGCGCGCCATCCTGCGCCGCAACCTGCCGCTGATCGAAGCGTGGCTGCAGGAGACGGGCGGCTTCAACTGGACGCGGCCCGAAGCGGGCGCGATCGTGTATGTCCGCTACGATCACGACATCAATTCGACCGCCCTCGTCACGCGGCTGCGCGAGGAGAAGAGCGTGCTCGTGGTGCCGGGCGATCACTTCGGCATGGATGGATACTTGAGGCTCGGGTTCGGCGAGCCGCCGGCATACAACCGGGCCGGCCTCGATCGCCTGCGCGAGTTGCTCGCGACAATTCCACTGCGACGCCCGCCTCAATGAACCAGCCGGAGCTCTCGTTCGTCCTGATCGGGTTCGGCAACGTCGCGCGGCGATTCGTCCAGCTGCTCGGCGAGACGGCCGATCGCCTCGACTTCACGTGGAGGGTGGTCGGTATTTCGACACGCCATCACGGCAGCGTCGTTGATCCAGACGGCATCGATACGCAGCGCGCCATCGCCACCGTCGAAGGGGGCAAGTCGCTCGACCGGCTCGATCCGTCGCCGCGCGAACGCAGCGGCATCGACGTGATCCGGCAGGTCGCCGATGCAATGGCGGACGAGGCCGCTGAAGGACGGCTGGTGTGCATCGAAACGACCGTGCTCGACATCGACCGCGGCGAGCCGGCGGTATCGCACGTCCGCGCGGCCCTCGAAGGCCAGGCGCACGTCGTCACCGCCAACAAGGGGCCGGCCGCGTTCGCGTATCACGAGCTCGAGGCGCTGGCCGAGTCCGTAGACCGGATCTTCTTCTTCGAAGGTGCGGTGATGGACGGCGTTCCCGTGTTCAACCTGGTACGCGAGACGATGCCGGCGATCGCGATCGACGGCTTCCGCGGCGTGATCAACACGACGTGCAACTTCATCCTGTCGGAACTCGAGCGCGGCAAGGAATTCGATCGCGCGCTCGCAGACATGCAGGCGCGCGGCATCGCGGAGGCGGATCCGTCGCTCGACATCGATGGATGGGATTCAGCCGCGAAGACGGCCGCCCTCGTGAACGTACTGATGGGCGGCGTGATGACGCCGCATCACGTGCAACGCACCGGTATCCGTGACTTGACCGGGCTGGACGTGCGCGACGCGCGCGGGCGCAACAAGCGCATCCGGCTCGTGGCATCAGCCACGCGCCAGGGCGGCAAAGTGCGGGCGCGCGTCGAACCCGAGCTGCTCGACCAGCATGATCCGCTCGCGCACCTCGTCGATCTCAACAACGCGCTGTATCTCACCACCGACCTGCTCGGCGAGATCGGTATCGTGCAGCGCGGCGGCAACCTGACGCAGACGGCGTATGCCCTGCTCAGCGACATTTCCCGCATTTCCCAACGACTGAAAGAGCTGTGATGGCCGGACCGCTGGATGGATTTACCGTCATCGACCTGACACGCGTGCTGTCGGGTCCGTACTGCACGATGATCCTGTCGGATCTCGGCGCGCGCGTGATCAAAGTCGAGCAGCCGGGCAAGGGCGACGACACCCGGCACTGGGGGCCGCCGTTCCTCGCGACCGAGAGCGCGTATTTCCTCAGCATCAACCGCAACAAGGAAAGCGTGACGCTGGACTTCAAGCCTGCCGAAGGCCGCGAGATCCTGGAACGGCTGGTCGCAGGCGCCGATGTGTTCGTCGAGAACTTCCGGCCGGGCACGATCGATCGCGCGGGTTTCGGCTGGGAGGCGATGCACGCCAAGTACCCGCGCCTGGTCTACGCATCGATTGCGGGGTACGGCCAGACCGGACCTCGCCGGGAGGAAGCCGGGTACGACGCGATCATGCAGGCTGAAGGCGGATTGATGAGCGTCACCGGCGATCCGGACCGCCCCGGCTACCGCCTCGGCGTCGCGATCACCGACATGGTCGCCGGACTGTACTGCGCGCAGGGCATCACCGCGGCGTTACTGGCGCGAGAGCGATCGGGAAAGGGACAGCGTGTCGATATCGGCATGCTCGACACGACCGCGGCGCTGCTTACCTATCAGGCGGCAAACTGGTTTGCCACGGGCAAGATCCCGCCGCGCCAGGGGAATCGGCATGCGACGATCGCCCCCTACGAAACCTTCTCGACCAAGGACAGCGACATCGTCATCGCGGTGGGCAACGACGACACCTGGCGGAAGTTCTGCCCCGCAATCGGCCTGCCTGAGCTCGCCGCCGATCCGCGCTTTGCGACCAACAAGGATCGCATGCAGCACTACGACGAGATGCGTGCGCCCATCGACCGCATGTTCCGCACCAAGACGTGCGCCGAATGGATCGCGATCCTCAACGCCGCCGGCGTCGCCAACGGCGAGGTCCGCAACATCGGCCAGATGCTCACCGATCCGCAGCTCGAGGCGCGCGAGATGATCAGGACGCTGATGCATCCGACGGTGGGGGCGACGCGGGTCATCGGCGCGCCGATCAAGCTGTCGGAGAACGCGGCAACCGTGCGCACGCCGCCGCCGGTGCTGGGCGAGCACACCGATCGCGTCCTGCAGGAATTGGGATACGACGCCGCGGCGATCGCCGCGTTACGAGCGAAGAACGTGATCTAGCCGAGCCAGGGCCGCAGCTCTTCGAGCAACATCTCGATCACGTCATCTTCGGTCAGCTGCACCAGCGGATTGCTGCCCTTGATCGTGCGATCGGTCTGAATCACGCGGCTGCCGCGCGCACGCGTGATCGTGACGAGCGGCTGCGGGGGATCGGCGGTGGTATCGAGCTCGAGTTCGATCGCGTCATCGCGGTTGCGTTCAGACTGCAGGCGCACGCCGTCCGCGGGCGTCATCACCTCGAAGGGCAATCCTTCGGCCTTCAGGATCGATGCGAACATCCTGAACACCGGAATCGCCGCGGTGTCGAGAAACGTTTCGTACGTCTTCCGTGCCTCGACGACACGAGCGCGACGCTCAGCCTGATCGCGACGCGCCTGCTCGATCGCAAAGCGCACGCGCTTGCGGACTACTCCTACGTCAGCCATTCACTCAATTGTATGCCCGATGCGTGGCCGACGCCTGGCTCTACGCGAGTCTTTCGACGACCGACGTATCGACGCCGTCGCGCTTGAGGCTCTCGAGCAGGCGCTGACGATCCGGCGCCTTGCGGAACGCCTCGCGCACATCGACGACACCGGTGCGCACGACGTCGACGAGGGCGTCCGTGAAGGACACCATGCCGTGCTTGCGCCCGCTGTCGAGGGCCAGCGGCAACTGCGTCAACTGGCCGTCGCCAATGAGGCGGGCCACCGGGGCAGTGGCCAGCAGCACTTCGCGCGCCGCGATCAAGCCGCCGCCGGTCTTCTTCAACAGCACCTGCGCGACCGCCCCGCGGAATGACTCGGCAAGCGCGGCGTGGACGCTCTTGCGCATCTCGGGCGTGGCCATTTCGACGAACCGCTGCACCGCGTCCGTCGCGGACGGCGCCGACATCGACACGAACACGAGTTGGCCCTCGGCAGCGGCCGTCAGCAGCAACGGCACCATCTGGGCTGAGACGAGATCGTCGACGACGATCACGTCAGGACTTTCGCGCAGCGCCGATCGCGCGGCGATGAGCGCCGCATCAGCGCCACCGCGAATCTCGCGCTGGCTCACGAGCGCCGCCTTGTTGTCGTGCACCAGGCGAATCTGCCGTTCGAGCGTGATGATGAACTCCGCCCGCTGCCGGTTCACCAGGTCCACGAGCGCGGAGAGCATCGTCGACTTGCCGCTGCCGCGCGGACCGGCGACGAACACGAGGCCCTGGGTCTCGGTGGCGAGCGCCTGGACTTCTCGAGCGAGGCCGAGTTGCTCAGCGGTTGCGGCACGCGTCGCAATCATGCGCAGCAACACGCCCGGTCCTCGGTGATCGACAAACGTCGTGCAGCGGATGCGGCCCACGTCCTGGAATTCGGCGATCCACTCGGTGGCCTCGGCGGCATCGATCGATTCGTCGCCGCCTTCCGGCGCGATCTCGAGGATGGCGGCTTCGACGTCGGCGCGCGCCAGCACAGGCTCGGATTCGAGCAGGCGCATGTCGCCTTCGACGCGGATGAACGGTCGCGAGTCCGACGTCAGGAACAACGCCGCAGCACCGCGCGCGGCGGCCACGCGCAAGAGCCGTTCGACATTGGTCGCCGTTCGCGTCGATGCCACGGCGCGGGCGGGCACTTCGATGCGGACGGTGCGTGTCATCGGCACCACGACGCCCGGCTCATGCTGCGGCTCAGGCGCCGCGATCCGCGGCGGCTCCGGCTCGGTCACGGCTGGCGCGTGCCGCGGTTCAGGTTCGATCGACGCAGCGATGCGGATCGGCTCCGAAGAGGGCACGACAGCCGGCGGTTCCGGCTGCGGTTCGGCCTGCACGTGGACGGGCTCGGCGGGCAGCGCGATCTCCGGAGCCGCAACCGCGTGCGTTGCCGGCTCAGGCTCTGCGAGGACGGTCTGTTCCTCCGGTGCGGCATCGTCGATCACTTCGAATGACGGCGAAGCTTCGGCGCTCGCCACGACGTCTGGGATCGAGAAGGCGTCAGACCACGTCTCCGCGGCAGTTGGCGCAGGCGGGGTGAGCTCAACGATCGGCGGCTCACAGCCCGCTTCCGCGACGAACTCGATCGAAGCCGCTGATTCGATCTCACTCATCGACAACGGCATCTCGTAAACGGGTTCCGGGTCAGCGGCGGGCGCGTCGTAGACGGGCATGACGGACTCGGACTCCGCGAGGAAGCTCTCGATCACCGACTGCGCAGGCACAACTGGAATCACTGGTGCGGGCGCCGGCTCAGGATCGACTGCCGAGAGCTGCGCGATCGGCACTTCGGGTGGCGTCGGCGACGCGACGAGCGGTTCGACCGGCATGAGCTGCTCGGGTTGTTCCACAGCGGCTGGGGGCAACTCCGCAGCCGCGAGCATCGGCGCGTCGGGCGATGCGGCCGGTACAGGCGCGACGGGCTGCGCGGGCAGAGCCGGCTGAGCAGCCTGTTCGGGTTGCGCCTGCATCTGCGGCGGTTGCGCTTGCGCAGCGACCGCAGGCCGGCGTCGCCGAATCTCGATCCAGATGTCGTCGCCACCCCGCGCGGCGACCACGGTGAACCGGTCGTCACCAAGGCCGGGCAGCCGGTGCTCGACGGCGCCAAACTCCTCGAGCTGACCCTGGGCTTCCGACGGCAGCAACTGCATCAGCATGCCGGTCATCGCCTCGAGGTTCAGGTCATGCGTCGAGATGTGCGTCGTCTGCGTGCCGACGACGATGTACGGACGTTCGCCGACGTGCATGACGAGCGCATCGCCGTCAGCGCGCACGATTGCGGCAAGGAGAGAATCGACTAGGGCCACAAATGCTCGAGACTGAGCGCCGTTGCGCGTGATTGCACGCGCGCACTGCGCCCTACATACCAATCATCGGCTGCAGACGCTCTGATCCTTATCGAGATCGGTGTGCAATGTGAAGTGACATCAGTCCGAAGAGCAAGGGCACGACCGACACATGTTCGAAGCCGCGCGCGTGGAGCAGCGCCGCGACCTCACGCGCGCCCGGGTAGCGGCGGATCGACTCGGGAATGTAGCGGTAGGTGTCAGGATCGCCGTGAAGCACGAAACCCAGCAGGGATCCGACGACGGTGAGATACGCGAGGTACAGGGCG
>CAZBYY010000117.1:0-10421 GCA_964495855.1 uncultured Acidobacterium sp.
CCGCAGAACGCGCTCTCGGTGCTGACTGCGATGATCACGCCGGCAGTGTTGATTTCGGCGTGCGGCGCGCTGATCTTCTCGACGAGTTCGCGTCTTGGTCGCGTGATCGATCGCGTGCGCATCCTCTCCGATCGATTCCAGGAGCTGGCGGCTCATCCCGAGAAGGACGACATGGCTGATGAGCGCCGGAGGCTGATCTTCACGCAGCTGGATCGCCAGACCTCTCGCGCGCGGCTGATTCAACGCGCGATGGTCGCCTTTTATACGGCGCTCGGCGTGTTCGTGGCCACGAGCGTGGCGATTGCCGTGATCTCGGCGATGGCGCGTAATTTCACGTGGATTGGCGTCGTCCTCGGCCTCGTCGGCAGCCTGTTCATGCTGTATGGCTCGGTGCTGCTGATCATCGAATCGCGGATGGCCTTGAGCGCGATCATGACCGAGATGGATTTTCTCTGGAAGGTGAGCAAGAAGTTCGCTGGGGACGAGGTGAAGTCCAGCCCCGGAGGGCCGTTCACCTGGATTGGCAAGAACATCGGTAAGGGCTTATGACTCGCGCCACGCGTTGGAGAACACAGATCGATATGCGACATACGATGATGCTCCTGGCGACACTCGTGTCGCTTGCAGTTGAACCCGGCATCGCTCAGACGCCAACGGGGTCGAACCCGCTCGCCGCCGAGGCCGATCGACTCGCGACCGAATTGAACCCGCAGGTGGTCGCCTGGCGGCGCGACTTCCACAAGAATCCGGAACTCGGCAATCGCGAGGCGCGTACGTCCAAGGTGATCGCCGATGAACTCAGAAAGCTTGGCTACGACGTTCGGACGAACGTGGCGACGACGGGAGTGATCGGCGTGCTGAAGGGCGGCCGGCCCGGTCCCGTGGTGGCGTTGCGATCCGACATGGATGCGCTGCCGGTCACCGAGCAGGCCGATCTGCCGTTCAAGTCAACGGCGAAGGCGCCGTGGAACGGGCAGGACGTGGGCGTGATGCATGCGTGCGGCCACGACCTGCACATGTCGATCCTCCTCGGCACGGCCACCGCGCTTGCGCGCATGAAGGACCGGCTGCCTGGAACGGTGAAGTTGATCTTTCAGCCGGCCGAAGAAGGCGCGCCGCCAGGAGAAGTGGGCGGTGCCGAGCAGATGCTGAAGGAGAACGCGTTCGACAACCCGAAGGTCGATGCGGTGTTCGGGCTGCACGTGTTCCCGTTTCCGACCGGCACGATCCTGTATCGCTCGGGGCCGCTGATGGCGAGCCAGGACAACTTCATCATTCGCGTCAACGGCCGCGGCACGCATGGCGCGGTGCCGTGGGGCGGCGTGGATCCGATCGTGATCAGCGCGCAGATCGTCACGGCGATGCAGACGATCATCAGCCGATCGGTGAACATCACCGAGGCTCCCGCGGTGGTGACGGTGGGACGCATCACCGGCGGCAACCGCGCAAACATCATTCCCGATTCCGTCGAGCTCGAGGGGACGATCCGCGCGTTCGACGAGAACGCGCGTAAGGCCATCCAGGCGAGGCTCAAATCACTGGCGACGAGCATCGCCGAAGGCGCGGGCGGCACCGCTGATGTCACGATCACGCCTGGATATCCCGTGACGCGCAACGATCCGGCACTGACCGAGCGGATGCTGCCGACGCTGCGCCGGGTCGCCGGCGAGAAAGATCTGTGGGTCGCGCCGATGACGGGGACGGCGGAAGATTTTTCGTACTTCCAGCAAAGCGCGCCTGGGATGTTCATTTTCCTCGGCGTGACGCCGCGTGACCAGGACTACAAAAAGGCGGCGCAGAACCACTCGCCGCTGTTCTTCGCAGACGAGGCGGCGTTGCCGGTTGGCGTGAAGGTGATGACGAACCTCGCGCTCGACTACCTCTTTGGAAGATGAACCTGCTTCACTTTTACGCGGTTCGTAAACGTGCGGCTTGGCACGTGGCAGAAGTTTCACTTAATTCGCAAGAAGCTCACGTTCCGGACGTGGCCGACCGGATCTATTTGTAGCAGGTTCATTTCTCCGGCGAAGCGGGTGTTGAACATCTGCACTTCGTCGCCTTCGAGCGCCACGTAGACCGTGGCGCCGTGCGATTGCAGTTCGCGAACCGTGGTCGTGAGCTGCTGCGGCTCGATGAAGTCCCACCGCAACGTCTGGCGCTTGCCGTACCACCGCAACGACCCGCTGTGCTGATTGGCGAGCACGATCGCGTTTGACGGCGTGTCGACGTTGACCCAATCGCCGGCGAGCGGGTAGCGCGCTTCAAGCGATGCCACTTTCCATACGCTGCCGTGCCGGAGCAGGCTCGTCGACTGCCACACCGTGATCGCCATGACACTGCAGATGATCAACGCCGCAATCGCGGAGGCCTTCTGCAGTCGACCGATATGCCCCCAGCCGTCCGCGACGAGCACCGATAGTGGCACCAAGCCGGGCATCAGAAACCGCAGCGTCTCCCAGTGATCGAACGGAAGGTAGAACAGGTACGGCAACGCCACCGCGCCGAAGACCAGTGACGGGTTGCTGCGTGGCTCGGGCCGTGCCGCCATCACGCCGATCAATAAGCCGACCAGCCACAACAGTCCCAACGCCGACCAGATCTGTGCGCCGTAGATCTTCAGGTTGTCGCCGAGGTGGGCGAGGGCGAACAGGTTGCCGGCGCCCCCATAGCCCGTTGAGAACGGCGATCCGAACAAGTGATTCTGCAGCGCCATCTGCGCGACCACACACAGCGCGAATGTCGCGCCGGCAGCCACCATGCGCGCGAGAGGCGCCTCGCCCCTGCGGCACAACCAGACGATCACGCCACCGGCGACGATCAGCACCGGCCTCGTGGCGAGCGCGACTCCTGCCGCGGCTCCGGCGATCACTGCGGTCGCGACCGATCCGCGTTGCGACATCCACAGCCCCAGCACGATCCACATCGTCGCCAGCACGTCGCTCATCGGCTGCTTCGCATACGCGATGAACACCGGGTTCCACGACGTGATTGCCGCGGCGAAAAGCGATGTCCGCGCGTCGTACCACTCGCGCGCGAGCCGATACACGAGCAACAGCGTGAGGAGCGCTGCCGCCGGCGCGACGAAGAAGACGGCGTGCGATCCGCCGATGCTGCTGAAGAGCGCCATCACCGCAGGCAGCCCGAGCGGATACGTTGGAACGATGCCGGATCCGTCGGGCGCCGGTGCCCAGCCGAGCGGCGATGCGATCGCGAGTCGATTCGATGCCGACAGCCAATTCGCGATGGGCGCCGGTTCGACCAGGTGCCCGCGACGGATCAACTCGGCCGCGCTCACGTAGCCCCACGAATCCGCGCCGCCGATCGTCGCGAGCAGGAATCGAAACCACGTCGCGATGCTGCCGGCGATCGCCGTCAGCAGTGTCATGCGAATGATCCACGCAGGCCACGCCCCGACGCCGATCCACAGGCGAATGCCGGCGACCACCGCAACCAGCATCAGGCTGCGCCACGCATCATGCGCGCGGATCGACATTCCGCCGATGCGGAGGTCGATGCCCACCGTCGCGATGAGAATCGACACCGCCACGGCAGCCGCAAGCAGCCAGTCGGCGAAGTCCGCAGGAGCCCGCTCGGCAGTAGTAGAATTTGCGCGCTCGGAGGATTCCATGACCCGCAGGCCGATCATCATCTCATTCCTCGTCATCGCGAGCCTAAGCGCTGCTGTGCTCCAGGGCGAACAGGCGCCGCCACAGCCAACGCCGGTGATGACCGAGAATTCCCCCGGCACCGGGCCGCTCGATCGACTCTGGTTCCGCTCGATCGGACCGGCAACACCATCAGGTCGCGTCGATGATTTCGCCGTCCTCGAAACCGATCCGACCACGTTCTATGTCGCGATGGCGACCGCGGGCGTCTACAAAACGACGAATGCCGGGACGACGTTCACGTCGGTGTTCGACAACGAAGGCAGCGGCTCGATCGGCGCCGTCGCGATCGCGCCCACCGACGCAAACCTGGTGTGGGTCGGTACGGGCGAGGCCAACAATCGCCAGAGTTCATCGTGGGGCGACGGCATCTACAAGTCGACGGACGGCGGCCGTTCGTGGAAGAACATGGGCCTTCGCGCCAGCAGGCAGATCGCCAAGATCATCGTCGATCCGGTCGACTTCAACGTTGTCTACGTGGCGGCCCTCGGCGACTTGTGGGCCGCGGGTGGCGAACGCGGTGTCTACAAGACGACCGACGGCGGCGTGACCTGGAATCGCGTGCTGCACGTAGACGATGACACCGGCGCGACGGAGCTGGTGATGGATCCGACGAACAACAAGACGATCTACACCGCGACGTATCAGCGGCGGCGCGCGCAGTGGGGCATGAACGGCGGCGGCCCCGGCAGCAACATCTGGAAGACGACGGATGGCGGCGCGACGTGGCAGAAGCTCGAATCCGGCATCCCCGCAGGACCGAAGGGCCGCATCGGCATCGACGTCTACCGCCGCAATCCCAACGTCGTCTACGCGCGTATCGAGCACGAGAGCGAAGGCGGCGTGTATCGCTCCGACAACGGCGGCGCGACGTGGCGCAAGATGAGCGCGAACAATCCGCGGCCGATGTACTTCGGCGTGATCAAGATCGATCCGCAGAGCGACGCGCGGATCTACGTGCCCGGCGTCGAGCTCACCGTGTCGGACGACGGTGGCAAGACGTTCCGCAACGACGGCGCCGAGAAGATCCACGTCGATCATCACGCGATGTGGATCAACCCGAAGGACCCACGCCACCTGATGATCGGCAACGACGGCGGCGTGAGCGTGTCGCACGATCGATCCGAGACGTGGGCGTGGTTCCCGAACTTGCTCGGCGCGCAGGCGTATCACGTCGAGTTCGATATGCAGACGCCGTATCACGTGTGCGCCGGCCTGCAGGACAACAACACGTGGTGCGGCCCGAGCGCGGTGCGCACCAACAGCGGCATCATCAACGACGACTGGTACGTGGTGAGCGGCGGCGACGGCTTTCAGCCGCTGATGGATCCGACTGACGCCAACATCGTGTATGCGGAATCGCAGGACGGCCGCATGAGCCGCACCGATCGGCGGACCAACGAGCGCACGACGGTTCGTCCCGAGCCGGCGGAGCAGAAGCCGGGCGACACGACCAATCAATATCGATTCAACTGGGACACGGCGATGCAGTTGTCGCCGTTCGATCCGGCGACGATCTACATCGGCGCGAACATGGTGTTGAAGTCAGCGGATCGCGGCCGATCGTATCAGCCGATCAGCCCAGACCTGACGACGAACACTGATCGGGAGACGCTCTCGATCATGGGCGTCGTGGGCAAGGACATCAAGCTCGCCAAGCACGACGGCGTGACCTCCTGGGGGAACATCGTCACGCTCGAAGAATCCGCCGCGAAGCAGGGCGTCGTCTGGGTCGGCAGCGATGACGGCGTGGTGAGCGTGACGCAGGATTCAGGGAAGACGTGGACCAACGTCACGTCGAAGATCCCGGGCGTGCCGAAGTGGACCTACGTGGCCGACGTGCTCCCGTCACGCGCGCAGGCGGGCACGGCGTATGTCGCGTTCGACGGACATCGCGGCGGCGACTACAACACCTACGTGTTCACGACCACCGACTTCGGTGCCACGTGGAAATCCATCGTCAGCAACCTGCCAAAGGGCGAAGTGGCGCGCGGCCTCGCAGAAGATCGGCGTGATCCCAACATCCTGTATCTCGGCACCGAGACGGGCCTCTGGGTGAGCTGGAACAAGGGCGGCCAGTGGACGCGCATCAAAGCGAACCTGCCGACGATGCCGATTTACGAGATCAAGCAGCATCCGCGCGACAACGACTTGATCCTGGCGAGCCACGCGCGCGGCATCTGGATCCTCGACGATCCGACGCCGATCCAGGAATGGGCGAAATCCGAGAGCGCCGACGCGCACCTGTTCTCGAGCGAGCCGGCCGTGATCATGAACCAGGCCAACGACCAGATGAAGGGCTTCGAAGGCGATCGCATCTTCCTCGGCAAGAATCCGGCGCCGGGCGCGACGCTGGCGTATCGCCTGAAGGCTGAGGCGAAGGACGTGAAGATCACGATCAAAGATGCGAGCGGATCGACGGTGCGCGAGTTGAGCAACGCCGACCTGAAGGATCGCAACAAGGCCGGACTGAATATCGCGAAGTGGGACCTTCGCATTCAGCCGCTCAAGCCGTTGCCGCCGCCTCCCGGCGGCGGGCAGGGGCAGGGCGGTGGCGGCGGGTTCGGTGGTGGCGGCAACAATGGACCGTTCGTGCCGCCTGGCACCTACAAGGCGACGCTGACGGTGAACGGCCGCGATACGGGCACGATCGACGTCGCCGTCAAGGGCGATCCGGAGATTCAGATCAGCGACACCGATCGCCGCGCCTGGTTCGAGACCGCGCGCGAGCTGCACCAGCTGCAGCAGAAGGCGAACGACGTGGCCGAGATGGTGCAGACCGCGTACGCGCAGGTGCAGACGATCCAGCAGCAGACGCGGAATGCGAATGTGCCTGCCGCATCGAAGCAGCAACTCGACAACCTCGTGAAGGAATTCGATGCGGTTCGCCGCCGGTTGGGTCTTGGCCAGCAGGGCGGCGGTGGCGGCTTCGGCGGCAACAACGAGAACCTGCGCGGGCGATTCGGTCAGCTCAAGGGCCAGATCATGGGATCGACCTCGCTGCCCACCAACACACAGATGATGCAGGTGCGCGAGGTACGGGCGGCGCTGCCGGGCTTGATCGATCAGGCCAACGCCGTCGTTGCAAAGCTACCCGCAGTCGTCAAGGATCTAGTGGGCAACGGTGCCATTTTCCCGGCGATCAAGCCGGTGCCGAAAGGGTAAGTCGATGAAGCAAATGTTGTGGGGGTCGTCCGTCGCCGCAGGCATCGCGACGCTCGCGTTGTCGGTATCCGCACAGACCGCGATCGAGCCGCTGCACTTCCATCACGTGCACTTGAACTCCGTCGATCCCAAGGCCGCCGCGGCGTACTACCCGAAGCCGTTCGCGCAGACGGCGGTCGCGACGACGTTCAACGGGTTTGAAGCGGTGAAGACCGGCAACGTCTACCTGCTGTTCGCCAAGGTGGCCACGCCCCCGCAGAACGAACTCACGGGGCCGCAGACGTCGGTGTGGCACTTCGGATGGAACACGCCGAACTCGCGCCAATACAACGAGAAGTTCCGCGCGATGGGCCTGACGATTGCGCAGATGTGGGATGCCGCCGACGGCAAGCTCGTGGACATGTCGAGCGACACGTTGCCGGGTTTGCCGACGCAGGAGCAGATCCTCGCGATGCGCGAGAAGGGCGTGCAGCCGACGCGCGAAGGCGGCTTCGGCTACCTGCGCGGACCCGACGGCGCGATGATCGAGAACGCGCAGTCCGGCAACGTCGAGCGGTTCAATCACGTGCACATGTATCACGAGCATCCGAACTGCGCGATGAACTGGTATGTGACGCACCTGGGCGCGACGATGCCGTCGCGTGGGGGACAGCCGACGCCGCCACCGGCGAAGGACGGTTGTGAGACGAAGGCGTATGCGCCGCCGACGTGGCCGTCGTTTGCGAAGACCGGATTCGTCCGCGATCCCGCAGGCGGCGTCAACTTCGACGATATCTCGATCCTGATTCGCCCGTGGCCGGGCGGCGGCCTGGTGAGCACGCGCGGCAAGCTCGTCGATCACTGGGCGGTGAGCACCGCCAATCTCGATCAAACGGTGAAGCGTTTGAAATCAGAAGGCGTGAAGTTCCTCGAAGAGATCCACCCGTGGGGGAATTCGCGGGCGGCGATGATCGAAGGCCCCGATCGCATCGCGATCGAGATCGTCGAGATCAAATGACCATGTTCCGCCGCTCGGTACTGATCGCACTGCTGCTGTCGACTGCGTCGCTGCAGGCGCAGACCCGCGTTGCCACGCTGGCGCCGCTGCCGGTCGCGAAGCCGGAAGCCGTCGGCTTCAGCGCAACCGGACTCGACGCGATGGACGCCGGCATGCAGGATCTCGTCGACAAGAAACATCTGTCCGGCATCGTCACGTTGGTGGCTCGGCACGGCAAGGTGGTGCAGCACAAGGCCTACGGCGTGCAGAGCCTCGAGACCAACACGCCGATGAAGCTCGACACCATCGCGCGAATCTACTCGATGACCAAACCAATCACCGGCGTCGCGATGATGATGTTGTATGAGGAAGGCAAGTGGAAGCCGTCCGATCCGATCGCGAAATACATTCCCGAATTCGCCAACCTGAAGGTCTATGCGGGCGACAAGGACGGCAAGCCGGTCTACGAAGCACCGGTGCATCCGCCGACGATGGCCGAGTTGATGTCGCATTCGGCAGGCTTCACCTACGGCCTGTTTGGCAACACGCCAGTCGACAAGCTCTATCAGGCGGCGAATCCGCTGGGGCAACCGTCGCTGCAGGACTTCATAAAGACCATGGCGACGCTGCCGCTGCTGTATCAACCGGGCACGAAGTGGGTTTACAGCGTAGCGGTCGACATCCAGGGTTATCTCGTCGAGAAGCTGTCGGGCAAAACGTTCCCGGAGTTCCTTCGCACGCGAATCTTCGATCCGCTCGGCATGACCGACACCGGTTTCTCGGTGCCCGCAGAGAAGGTCTCGCGAGTCGCGACGATTTATTCGTGGGACCGCGCGAAGAGCGCACTCGCGCCCGAGCCGCTCGATCCGAGGATCTCGACGTTGCCAGGCCTTCCGTCCGGTGGAGGCGGCCTCTATGGAACCGCGGCAGACTATTTCCGCTTCGCGCAAATGCTGCTCAACGGCGGTGAGCTGGACGGGAAGCGCGTGTTGAAGAAGGCCACGGTCGAGATGATGCACACCAACGTCCTGAGCGACGCGGTGCTCAACGGCAATAACGGCATTGGCCAGGCCCGCTTCTCGCCGGCGCAGGGATTCGGCTTTGACTTCGCGGTCGTGCTCGATCCGGATGCGGCAAAACGACAGGTTGGCAAAGGCAGTTACTGGTGGTGGGGCATTGCGGGCACGTGGTTCTGGATCGATCCCACGAACGACGTAATCTTCGTCGGCATCATCCAGCGCCGCACCGGCCCGCCGGGCGTGGCGAGCCATGAGGACATTTCGCGCCGGGTGATTGCCGAAGCGCTGCCGCACTGAAGCGGCGCACTACCTGACGAGCGCGTCGAGCGTCACCGACGCCAGCGTGGCGCGGGCGAGGGCGGCGTCCCTCGCTCGCGATACTCGCGGATCTCGATCGTCCACACCCACAACAACACGATGCCGGTCACGATCAGCCCGAGCGAGAGCCCGACCCACAAGCCGTAGACGCCCCAGCCGATCACGAAACACAACACGTAGCTCGTCGGCAGGCCGAGGAGCCAGTGCGCGATCAGGTTCACGCGCATCGCGGTGCTCGTGTTGCCGAGCCCGCGGAGGGTGCCGGTGATCACGCCCTGGATGCCGTCGAACAACTGGAAGACGGCGGCGATCAACAGCAGCGCCGTGCCGACGCGCAGCACGCTTGCGTCCGTGCTGAACAGCGCGATCAACTGCCGTGGCATCGTCGCAAACGCCAGCCCTGACACGGTCATGAACGCGACGGCGAGCAGGATCGCCGTCCACCCTGCGGCGGAGGCGCGAATGCGATCCCCCGCGCCGACCGCGTGGCCGACACGCACGGCGCCCGCAGACCCAAGGCCGAGCGGCACCATGAACGCGACGGCGGCCAGATTCAACGCGATCTGGTGCGCTGCGCTCGAGATCGGGTCGAGCATGCCCGACAGCGCCGTCGCCATCGCAAACACGCCCACCTCGGCGCCGACCTGCGATGCGGCGGGGAAGCCGAGCGTGACCAGGCGCTTGAGCCTGGCGGCGTCGAAGCCGCGATCGACGTGCCACAGGCTGTCGCCCGTTCGCGCGCGATCGATCCACCACACCGAGATGAGCAGCGTGACGACCATGTAGGCACGGGCCACGACCGTGGCCCACGCCGATCCGGCGACGCCCATCGCCGGAAACCCGAGATGGCCGTAGATCAGCACCCAGTTGGCGCCGGCGTTGATGGCGTTGGCCGTGACGAGGGCGATCATGACCGGCGTGGCGGCGTGCATCGCCTGCAGGTAGCGGCGGCACACCGCGTAGAAGAGGAGCAGCGGCGTGCTGAGAATCAGGACCCCGAAATACGATTGCAGCAGCGGGCGCACGGCGCTGTGAAAGCCGAGCACCGGTATCGCGAACCACACGCCCACCAGCACCAGCATGATCGGCAGCGTCATCAGCGCTGCGAGTGTGAGGCCGTCGAAGAACCAGCGGTGGCATTCACGGACCTGCCGCGCGCCGTAGGCGTGCGACACGAGCGTGTCGAGGCCGAGCATGATCGACATGCCGAAGATCGCGAAGGCGATGTGCATCGAGTTGCCGACGCCGGCCGCGCTGATCGCCTCCGGCCCGAGGCCG
>CAZBYY010000118.1:0-10298 GCA_964495855.1 uncultured Acidobacterium sp.
CTCACGGGCGGCACGGTGCATGCGCGACACGACCACCGCCTGGCCATGGCGTTTGCGATCGCCGCGCTCGGCGCCACGGGTGACACCCACATCGACGGCGCCGACGCGGTCGCGGTGTCCTACCCCGCATTCTTCACCGATCTCGGACGCGTGGTGCAGCGCGCAGGAAGCGGATCGCGCGCGTGAAGGCCGACAAGGTCTACCTCGTAGGATTCATGGGCGCCGGCAAGTCCAGCGTCGCGCGCGCCCTCGGCAAGCGCCTCGACTGGAAGATCGAGGACATCGACGCGCGGATCGAACAAGCCGAACGCCGCGACATTCCGACGATCTTTCGCGAGCGCGGCGAAGCCTATTTCCGTGCAAAAGAGCGCGAGATGCTGATCGCCCTGCTGCCCGAACGCGGCACGGTGGTCGCCTCCGGCGGCGGCACGTTCGTTGATCCCGTCAATCGAGAGCTCATGCTGCGCGACGGCGGCGTCGTGTGGCTGGATGCGCCGCTGTCGACCGTCCTGCAACGCGTGCCCCTCGACGGGCGCCGCCCTCTCGCCGCCGACCGCGCCGGCATGGAACAGCTTTATAATCGGCGCCTCCCGGCCTATCGCCAGGCGCACCTCCGGGTGGATGCAGGACGCGGCTCCGTGGAAGAGCTGGTCGATCACATCGTGGAGTGGCTGGAAACCACCTAGGCACCGCATGCGCTATCTCGTCATCAGTGATATTCACGCCAACCTGCAGGCGTACGAAACGGTCATGGCGACGGCGAAACCGCTCGGCTACGACAAGGTGCTGCTACTCGGCGACCTCGTTGGATACGGCGCCGATCCGAACGCGATCTGCGACCGCATCCGCGACCTCAAGCCCGATGCGCTGATCCGGGGTAATCACGACAAGGTCGGCTCCGGGGTCGAAAGCCCCGAAGGATTCAACGCCGTGGCGCGCAACGCCATCGGCTGGACCTACAACACGCTGTCGAGGGAAAACCGTGAATGGCTCGCGGCGCTGCCGGCCGGGCCGCTGATCGTCGACGAGATGATCGAGATCTGCCACGGCACCCCGTTCGACGAGGACGCGTACGTGTTCGATGACCTCGACGCGCTCCGAGCGATGCATTCAGCCCGGCGGCCGCTGTGCCTGTTCGGGCACACGCACGTGCAGGTCGGCCACTTCCTGTCGAAGGAGCAATTCGGGCTCGCCACTCCTGACGACCAGCGTCCCCTGACCATTGCACTCAACGAGCACAATCGCTATCTGGTGAATCCAGGATCGGTCGGGCAACCGCGGGACGGCGATCCGCGCGCCGGCTTTGGCATCGTCGACACCGCGAAACGCGAGATGACGATCCACCGCGTGGAGTATCCGATCTCGAAGGCGCAGGCGCGCATCCTCGAGGAAGGGTTGCCGGACGTGCTCGCGCAGCGGCTCGCGCTCGGGCGGTAGCTAGGTCGACTTCTTGCCGTCGCGCCGTCTCAGTTCGGCGGCGTAGGCATCCTGCGCGGCGCGCGAGCCGAGAATCCAGCCGATCACGACGCCGACGAGCATCACGGCGGGAATGAAAATGAAGTGCGTTGACGGCATCGCGCTGAAATCCATCAGCGCTTCCTCGATTCGAGCGTCGTCAGTTCGGACTCAACGGTCTTCAAGCGCCGGGCGATCGACCAGACGTAGCCGAGGACGGCGAACCACACGAATCCATAGGCCGCCGCGACCAGGTTGATCGCCGGGATCTGTTCGCCGGCTGGAATCGAGTCCACCGGCACGAACTCTTTCGGCGGTTGCGGCTGCAAGCCGCCGGCCGCCGCGGCTGATGACATCGCCGGCGCCGTGAGCGCCAGCACCACGAGACAGACGCGCAGAAGTCGCATCACGCTTCATCCTCATCGAGATACAACGCTTCGACACGCCACCGCTGTTCCTCGAGTCGCGCGCGCAACTGCAGCAACGCCACAAACAGCATCGTAAACGCGGCAAAGCAGAACCAGAGTGGAATCCCCATGTCGACCGGCAGCTTGGGGACGACAGTCGTCATCGGGTGCAGCGTGCGCCACACGTTCACCGAGATGTAGATGAACGGCACGTTCGCCATGCCGAAGAGCGCCATGCCCGCGCCAAGGCGATCCGAGCCAGGACCGCCGTACTGGCGGAGCAACAGGTAGGCGCCAAAGATCATCCACAGCACCAGGCTCATCGTCAGCCGCGCGTCCCAGACCCACCACACGCCCCACGCCTTGCGCGCCCAGAGCGGCCCCGTCACCAGCGTGATTGCACCAAACAGCACCGCCTGTTCGGCCGCCGCGAGGGCCCAGGCGTCGGCCTTGCGCGTTTTGTAGAACAGCACGCGGAACGAGTTGATGCCGCAGACGATCGCCGCCGTCATGAAGAGGATGGCCGAGGGAAAGTGGAAGTAGAACACCTTCTGCACCAGCCCCATCGTCGCTTCGTACGGCGCGGCATTGATGATCCACGGGGCGGCCAGCAACATCACGGCTGACAGGCCGATGAACGGCAGGGTTAGCGCTCGCATCAGGATTCCTGAATTCTACTCCGTCATCAGCGGCTCGAACGTCCACAACGCCAGCGTCAGGAACACGGCGTCCCACAACACCAGCAGGGCGATCCAGAAGCGCGCCATCGGCTCGTCCGGCGTCGCCTGGAACAGCGCCGCCGTGCCGCGCACGCCGCCGATCATGACCGGCACCGTGATCGGATAGAGCAGCACCGGCAACAAGGTGTCGCGGCTCCGGACCCGCACCAGCATCGCCGCAAACAGGGTTCCGACGGCGCAGAAGCCCAGCGTGCCGCCAAGGAGCAGCAACAGCAGCAGACCCGGATACGCAAGCACGGGCGCCGAAAACAACAGCGCGATGAGCGGCACGAGGATGATCTCGACGAGCGTCAGCAACAACAGCAGGCCGAGCAACTTCCCCATGTACACGGCCGGCCGGTCCGCGGGCGCGAGGATCAGCGCGCGCAGCGTGTCGTTGTAGCGCTCGCGCTCGAAGGTGCGGCCCATGGCGAGGGTCCCGGAAAACGAGATCGCGACCCACAGGATGCCGGCCGCCACATCATCCGGCGCGCGGCCTTCCCGGACGATGGCAAACGAGAAGACGAGCACGACCGAGACGGCGAAGAACAGGGTGGTCAGTAGCACCTCGCGGCTGCGCACTTCGACCGTGAGGTCCTTGCGCATCACGTGCCATGCAACGCGAAAGAAGTTACTGATCATTGAATCGCCCGCCGGTAGCGCTCGGCGAGACCGGACGTCTCACTGTCGCTGCCGATCATGCGGCCGTTCTTCAGGTAGATGGCGCGCGTCAGCAAACCGTCGGCGACATCGAGATCGTGCGTGGCGAGCACGATCATGCACCCGGCCGCTTGGCGATCCTTCAGGCGTGCGATGAGCGCGCGGGTCGATGCTTGATCGAGACCCGTAAAGGGCTCGTCGAGCAGGATCAGTTTGGGATCGTGCAGGAGCGCGCGTTCGAGGGCGACGCGCTGGCGCATGCCGCGGGAGAATCCGGACACAAGATCGTCACCGCGGTCCGACAGCCCTGCGCAGTCGAGCGCGTGATCGACGGCGCCGCGCACATCAGGCAGGCCGTACAACTGCGCGAAGAACGTCAGGTTCTCGCGCGCCGTGAGTTCGGGATAGAGGAAGAGATCGTGGCCGAGCATCCCGAGCTGCGCCCGGATGGCCGCGCCTTCGCCGGACACCTCGCCGTAGCGGATCGTGCCGCGCGAGGGCGCAAGCAACGTGGCGAGCACGTTCAAGAGAGTGGATTTGCCGGCGCCGTTGGGACCGAGGAGCCCGATGATTTCGCCCGGCTCGCACGTGAACGTGATCTGCGAAAGCGCCTTTCGACGGCCGTAGAACCTCGCGACATCGTCGACGCGAAGTGCGTTCACGCCGCGGCACCTCGGTCAAGCTCCGCGATGATGCGTTCGAGGTCGGTCGTGAGCTTCTGCAGGCGCGCATCCTCGCCGTGCGTCAGCTCGCGCTGGCGGCGCTTGCGTTCGAGCGCCACGACTTCGTTCATCAGGCGCTCGCGTTGCGCCTTGAGCTTTCCGATGTCGTCGGGCGCCGATTCCGACGGGGAAAAGGCAAACCAGGTGCCAATGATGAAGATCAGCAAGGCGGCGACCAGGGCAACGCGGCGCGGCGTCTGGCTGTGTGCCGGCAATCCCGACAGGTTCAGTACCAGCGTCTCGCCGGCGTTCATGCGTCCGCCCGTGGCCATGAGGAACGGCTGGCCGTCCGAGTTCATCTCGCGCACGTCTTTCAGTTGCGGCGACTGGATCTGCATGTTGCCGATCTTCTGCATGCCGACGAACATCTGCGCGACGGCCACCGGCCACGTCTGGTGAATCGTGATCGTGTCCTCCGCCTGCGGCAACGAGAAGCCGACCTGGGCCACCGTCTTGCCCGGCGGGAACGGTCCCGTCACCGTCATCAGGTCGCCTTTCGCGCTGGCATTCGGCGATGAGCCCTGCATCATCGACGCGCCCGCAGCGCCTCGCGGCAACCGGATCAACAAGGGTCCGCCGATGTCGATCGGCGTGCGCGCGTTGTTGATGATTTCAAGCAGGTAGAACACCGTCAGGTTGTCGTCCTGGTACTCCAGGATGATGCGCGAGTCGGGGCCGATCTCCACGACTCCAGGCCGCGCCGGCTCCTTCGCGGCCGCCGCGTTGGCGGCCTGCTCGGCCGCCTTGACCTTCGCAATGCCGGCAATCAACGCGACTCGAATACCACCGCGAGCCGGCACTTGAAATGACTGCGAGCTCAACGCTTCGCCGTCGACGGTCGCCATCGCCTGGACCGTCGCGCCTGCGGGGAGTGCGCTGAACTCGGCGCGGCCTTGCGCGTCGGTCTTGACCGTGCGTTTGTCCTGGCCGATCGTCAGCGTGACGTCCTGGCCCTGGACATTGTTTCCCATCCGCTCACGGACCACTCGAACGGTGATCGTACCGTTGGCAAGGTCCCCAGCCGGCAGCGGCTGGCCGGCCATCGAGCTTGGATCCGGCATGTCTTGCGCCTGCGCGGTGATGCCGAACGCGCACAGGGCGAGCAGCAGGAAATGTTGCAGGTTCCGTTTCACAGCCGGGCTCCGCAGTTCTTGCAGAACTTGGCGTCGGCGTCGTGCGCGGTTCCACACTGCGCACAGCCCGCCGCGGCTGCAGGCGCGTGATGCGTGGCCGGCGCCTCGCCCTCGAGGCGCTTGGCCACTTCCTTCTCAATCTGTTCGCGGTATCCGCCGCCGGCATCCAGCTGGCGGATCAATCCAGCGGCGCGCGCACGCAGGCGCCCGGACATCTCGTCGAAATCGCTCTTGGCGATCTTGCCCATCGCGTGATCGAACTCGAGTTCCTTGATCGAACGCAGCACGAGGCTCTTCTCCCGCTCGAGCGCGATCCGCGTGCGGCCTTCGTAAGTGATCGGCGTCTCGACGTGCTCAGACACAAGTGGCGCCAGCGCGCGATAGGCGCCTAGGCCGACAAAGCTCACCGACACAACCGTGAGACTCAACACGATGATGTTCGCGGGCTGCTGGCCGGTCGCGATCAACACGGTCGCCGTCGCCGCGAGCATGCCGCCAAGTAGAAAGAACTGCCAGGGCTGGATCGCGCCGTCGTCTCGAACGTCTCGCGCCTCGGAGGTGAGATCTCTCGCTTTGCTAGTCAAGATTTCGAAGTTCGTCGTCAAGGCGGGCGGTCATCTCCGCGTCCTCGGCACCCGCCGGCATGCCGGCAACCGCGGGCCGACGCGACCACCGCATGGCGAGATACGCAATCGCCAGGAAGCCGCCGACGCCACCGACGATCGGCATCGCCCACACGACGCGGCCCGACCCGCTCACCGGCGGTTCGCTCAGGATCTGGTTGCCGCCGTAGGTCTGCACGTAGGACGCGAGAATCTGTTCCTCGGTCTTGCCGTCCTTCAGCATCGCGTCGATGTTCGATCGTTCAAGCGCGCAGTGCCCGCAGGAACACTGCCCCACCGGCAACCGCGAGCACCCGCCACACCAACACGCCAGCTTGTGAGCGATCTCACGCGACTTCGGCGACACCAGCTGCAGCCGCGGGTCCTGCCCCGTCTCGACGTGCTGCGCAAACGCGGTGCCGCCCGAGAGCAACAACGACAGCAGCAACAGCCCGGCCGTTGCCGCGCCGGCCGGCAGTCTCGCGGCCGCAAACGACAGCGACGATTCAGGGAGCAGCGCGATGCCGGTGCCGACCGCCAGGATGCCAAAGCCAAACCACACCCAGTTCACGAGCGGGTTGATGTGCACCTCGACGCTCGCCGTCTGCTGCTCGATCTCGAATGCCGGCATCACGATGTAGAGGTCTTCGGCGAAGGATCGTCGAATCGCAACCTCGGTCGTCGGCTCCTCCTCGTGCTTGCGGAAGTACCACTTGGCCGGGCGCATCTGATCGATTTCCTTGCCGTTGCGGTCCTTCACCGTCACGTGGCCGGTGATCATCTGCTTCTGCCCATCGTCGGTCACGCGCAGCGCGTCGAGATGGATCGTGTAGTCGCCGACCTTCTGCTCCTCGCCCGGCTTCAACAGCAGCTGCTGATCGCGGCTGAACCCTTCGCCGGCAAAGCCAAGGAAGATCAAGACGATGCCGAGGTGAACGATGTAGCCGCCGTAGCGGCGCTTGTTACGCGACACGAGGCCGATGATCGCCGTGATCAGGTCGGTGCCCGTCATGCCACGGCGCACCGCGCCGCCGCGCACGAATTCCTGCACGATCGTCCCGGTCACGAACCCGGACAGCGCAAAGCACAACCCGGAGCTCCACACGCGCACCCCGAGCGCCACGGGCACGACGCCGGCCACGATGCCGGCCAGCACCGGCCACATGAACTGATCGCGCAGGTTCATGATCGTGGACTTGCGCCACGCCAGCAGCGGACCCACCCCCGTCAGGAACAGCAGGATGAGGCCGATCGGCACCATCCAGCGGTTGAAGAACGGCGGTCCAACGGTGAGGCGCTCACCGTTGATCGCCTCGGTGATGGTCGGGAACAACGTCGCGAAAAGAATGAACAGTGCCGAGAACAACAGGATCCAGTTGTTGGCGAGAAACGCGGCCTCCTTCGACATCCACGAGTCGAGCTCGTGCCGCGCCTTCAGCAACGGCAGGCGGTAGATCACCCAGCCGAAGCAGAACACCGTGGTCGTCACCATGAACGCGATGAAGTACCGCGCCAGCATCGGGTCTTCGCCGAACGCGTGGATCGACTGCACCACGCCCGAGCGCGTGAGGAACGTGCCGACGATCGTCAGCAGGAACGTGACGATCACGAGCGTGACGTTCCAGACGCGCAGCATGCCGCGCCGCTCCTGGACCATCACCGAATGCAGGAACGCGGTCGCCGTAAACCACGGCAGCGCGCCGGCGTTTTCAACCGGATCCCAGCCCCAGTAGCCGCCCCAGCCCAACTCCTCGTACGCCCAGATCATGCCGAGCGTCAGTCCCAGCGACAGGAAGAACCACGAGAACATCGTCCAGCGGCGCACGGCGCGCAGCCACGAGTCATCGAGGTAGCCGGTAAAGAGCGCCGCCATGCCGAACGCGAACGGAATCGTCAGGCCGACGAACCCGAGATACATCGTCGGCGGATGGATCGCCATGTAGAAGTTCTGCAGCAGCGGATTCAAGCCGCGGCCATCAGCCGGCGTCTCAGTCAGGTAGGTCGTGAACGGATTGTTGTGAATCACCATCAGGAAGAGGAAGAACATCTCCACCGTGGCGATCACCGCGACGACGTAGGGAATCAACTCGCGATGCCGTTCGCGATTGACCTTCACCGCGACGGCGCCGAACACCGACAGCAGGAAGACCCAGAACATGACCGAACCGTCCAGGC
Source organism: uncultured Acidobacterium sp. (assembly GCA_964495855.1). Classification (GTDB taxonomy): domain Bacteria; phylum Acidobacteriota; class Vicinamibacteria; order Vicinamibacterales; family UBA2999; genus 12-FULL-67-14b. Next base: position 7,874 of record CAZBYY010000118.1, read on the forward strand.
CGCCCCAATACGAGGTGATCTTGTAGAACAGTGGCTGGACGCTATCGGAATAGCGCCGCACGTAGCGGATCGAGTAATCACCCGCGACAAACGCGTAGATGATCACGCCGGACGCGACGGTCATCAGCGCCGCGACGGTGTAGAACGCGCCGATGGCGCTTTCGACCAGCCGGGAGTTGCGCCGGCGGCCGCCGACGACCGCGGCCGCAACCGTGTAGGCCGCGACCACGAACGCGAGAAGAAGGAGCGTTGCGCCGAGTGAGGCCATGCGGCCCTAGTACTTACCGCCGGAGGTTGGTGCTCCCCCAGGCTTGGCTTCGTATTTCGACGGGCACTTGGCCATCACGCCGTTCGGCACCACCTTGAAGCCGTCCGACGCCAGCGTGCCTTTCAACACCACTTCCGAATCGCTCTTGAAGGTGTCGGGCACGACCCCCGTGTAGGTCGCACTCACCGTCTGGCCGTTGCTCTGGACCTGGAACCAGTAGTCCATCGTGTTCGGCTTGCGCATGATCGAGTTCGGTACGACGAAGCCGTGGAGTTGCAACTTCTTGCCGTACCACTGATCCGGCTGCGACATGACCTCGTCGACGTGCTTGTAGTATTCGGTGCCCTCGGCCATCGTTGAATACATCAACGCGCCGAACGTCACGGCGAGCACGACACTCGTTAGTCCGACCTTGACCGCTTTGTTGCTCATAATGTTGGAGTTAACCCTCTTTCAGGATACTACTGACCACCGTGACCGGCAACCCTACAACATTGCTGTAAGAACCGTCGATTCGAGGGATAAAACGCGACGCAAAGCCCTGGATTGCATACGCACCGGCACGATCCACCGGCTCACCTGTCGCGACGTACCACGCAATGTCTTCGTCTGTCATCGGGCTGAACCACACGCGAGTCGTCTCGACCGCCGATCGCACGCCGCGTGCGCTGACCAACGCTACCCCAGTATGCACGTCGTGTACCGTGCCGCTCAGCTTGCGCAGCATGCGGACGGCATCATCCTCATCGACCGGCTTTCCGAGGATCTCTCCCCCGATTGTGACCGTCGTGTCTGCGCCGAGCACCCGGGCGTCCGGCCGAAGCTGATAGACGGCGCGCGCCTTCTCGATCGCGAGACGCTCGACGTAGCGTGCGGGATTTTCCGCGGGGCGCGGAGTTTCGTCGATGTCCGCGGCGAGTACCTCGAACGAAATACCCGCCGCCTTGAGAAGTTCAGACCGTCGCGGTGAGCGACTCGCCAGGATCAGGCGCATTGGAGATTGGGTGATGGCTTGAATCCTTGACTGTTGGGCGATTGCCAATTGCAGATTTCAAATCGCCCAACAATCGTCAATCAAGGAATCGTCAATCACCCATTGACGATTTATTTGCCCTTATTTTCGTACCACCGAACGATGCCCGAGGCGCCGCCGCACACGAGATCGATCTTCTTGTCGCCGTTGATGTCGACGCCGACGCAGCTGTTCATGCCCGCTTGATCTTCAAGGCGCTGGTAGATCCACTCGCCTTTGGCCGGATCTTCCGGCGCGTAGAAAATGTGCACGCCGCCCATCGGTCCGTCGGGATTGCGCGGCGACTTCACCGCGTTGTCGTTGGCCACGATGTCGTCGCGGCCGTCGCCGTTCAGATCGACGACGGCAATCTCGTGTCCTGAGGCGACCTTGTCCCAGATCACGCGGCGCGTGAAGGTGGTGCCACTTCCCGTGTAGACGACCACCTCGTTGCCGTGCCACGGCTCGACCGACGCGAAGAACCGCTTGCCGTCCTGCATGCCGACGCCGACGTCACTCGCACCAAGGCGCGGCGCCTTCTCCTCGTGACCGTGCGAGAGCACGACTTTTTCGAACTTCATGCTGTCACCGCTCCCGCTCGGGCGATACAACACGATGCCTTCAAAGCTTGCTACGAGGAACTGTTCGCGCGGGCCGTTGTCCCACTTCACGGGACGCACCCGATGGATGATGCCCGGGATGCTGTCGGTCACCATGTGCCGCTTCCAGTCCTTCTGCGAGTACCAGAAGATCGACGCCTTGTCCTGATCGTAGGTGGGCGCCAGGCTGTTGGGCCCGATCAGCGGCGCGTTGATCAGTTCCTTTTTCCCGTCGCCGTCGAGGTCGGCCCAGACGATGTGATGCGAGGTCGGGAAGGTATCGATCTTCTCCATCTTCCACGGTTGGCCCGGACCCTGCGAGCGCGCGATCCAGTTGAGGCCTTCGCTCTTGGCCGCCTGCATCGCAAACGAGCTCTGGAAGGCGAGCTCGGGAATGCCGTCGCCGTCGAGGTCGGCGGGCGCCTGGTTCACGATCTGCATCGTGTCCGACACGATCACGTGGCGCTGCCACGTCGGGTTCTCGTACCACGCCAGCTCGCGCACGCCGAGCGAATTGGCGATCACGTCGATCTTCCCGTCCTTGTT
>CAZBYY010000119.1:0-8581 GCA_964495855.1 uncultured Acidobacterium sp.
CAACACGCGGGCGATCGACGTGCGGCGGCGCGACGACAAGACCTACTTCGTGGTCGCCGACACCGATGCATTTCATGCCGGCGTAGGACGCCTCCTGGCCGAAGTGCAGCGCATCAAGTCGGAAGGCGATTACGCTGCAGCAAAGGAGCTGTTTGAGACCTACGGCGTGCACTTCGATCCCGACATGCGGGACGAAGTAGTGGCTCGCGTCGATCACCTGAACCTGCCGTCGTATACCGGCTTCGTCATGCCGAAGCTGACGCCGGTCACCGACCGAACGGGCGGCATCGTTGATGTGAAGATCTCGTATCCTTGCGACCTGACCACGCAAATGCTCGAGTACTCCGCGCCGTCGCAGGCGCGCTGACCTGATCATGCGAAAGACACTTCTACTGTTCCTGCTGCTGTGCAGTTGCGCCGCACCCGCGTGGGCGCAACCGATCCAGGAGCGCCTGATGCAGGCGGAGGACGCGCGTGCCGCCACCGACAACGACCTGGGGACGCTGCAACAGGCGCTGCAGGGCAATACGCGCCGGGCGGCGATTCGCGCGTTCGGGCGGCTCGAACGTCCTGAATTCGTCGCGCTGATCGCTCAGGCGCTGAACGACGGCGTCGGCATTCGCGCCGAAGCGGCGAACGCGCTCGCGCAAATGGCCCGCACGCCCGCGGCCGTGGCCGAGGTGCAGAAGTTATTGCTGGCGCGCGCGGCCGAGGACGCGCGACTGAACACGTGGGAGCCCTGGGGCGAAATGGCGGCCGCCCTCGGCCGACTGAACTACGACACGGGCGCGCAGGTTGCCGACACGGAGGCGGGGCTGCAGACGGGCCTGCCCGCGCCCGACTCGATGAACGACGTTGAGACGGCCGCGATGGCGGGAGCCGTCCGCGGATTCGAGTCGCTGGCCCGCACCGTGCGCGCGAGAAAGTTGCCGCGATTGAGTGAGCGCACCTGGGACTTACTGCGATGGGTTGCGACGGCGCAACGGCCGCAAGCCGATCCGCGTTTTGCGATCGCGCGCCGCCTCGCGATGGCCGCACTGATTACCGGCGATGAAGCGACAGGATCGGTGATCGAGCGCGGCCTGCACGATCCCGATATCGAGGTGCGCCGCTTTGCTGCCGCCGCACTGGCGACCGATGCGCGCGTGGACGAACGCGATCGCATCGTGAAGATCGCGCTTGCCGACGCCGATCCACGCGTGCGCCTCGAGGCGCTGCGCTCGTGGGGACGGCAGCTGCAAAAGACCTCCTGCGCGCCGATCAAGGCCGCCTTGCGCGACGCCAACATGCACGTCAAGTTGCAGGCCATCGACCTGCTCGGCGCGCCCTGCCCGGCGGCCGATGCGGCGGGAGCTGATCTCGCGCCGATCGTCGCTCAGCTGAACACCGAGCCGCGAAGCTGGCACGCGCCGGCGCATGCGCTCGCGTCGCTCGCGAAGATCGACGCCGATGCCGCGCGAAAAGCGCTGCCGCGATTCGTCCAGCACCCCACGTGGCAGGTGCGCATGTATGCGGCGCGAGCTGCCGGCGTCGTGAGCGCGCTCGACCATCTCGCCACCCTTGCGACCGATCCAAACGACAACGTCCGCGAAGCGGTGTTGACGTCGCTGATCGAGTTGAAACGGCCCGAAGCCGTGACCGTGGCCCTTGAATCGCTGACGCGCACAGATTACCAACTGGTGATCACGGCGACGCGCGCGCTCGACGACAAGGCCCTTGCACCGAAAGCGACCCCGGCATTGCTGACCGCACTGGGCCGGATCACGAAAGAGAACAAGGACACGTCGCGCGACCCGCGCATGGCGATCTTGAAGCGGCTGGAGGCCTACGGCGATGCGACCCAGGCCGCGAGCCTCGAAGGCTACGTCAAGGACTTCGATCCGGCGGTCGCGCAGAAGGCCGCGGAGATCCTCACCCAGTGGACCGGTCGGCCTCGTACCGCGGCGCCGCAACCGTTGCCGGCGCCTGGCGTGACGATGGCGATGGTGACGAACCTGCGCGGGAAAGTGTTGCGCTTCCACATGCGCGGCCTGGGCGTTTTCGACGTCGCGCTCGACGTCGATGCCGCTCCGCTCTCGTCCATTCGCATCGCCCGCCGCGCCGGCGAGGGCTATTACAACGGGCTGACGTTTCACCGCATCGTCCCGAACTTCGTGATCCAGGGCGGCAGTCCCGGCGCCAACGAGTACAGCGGCGAGCCGTTATTCATGCGCGACGAAGTTGGCCTTCACTATCGCGGCACTGTTGGCGTCTCGACACGCGGACGCGATACCGGTGACGCGCAGATCTTCGTGAACCTGGTCGATTCGCCGAGACTCGACCACATTTACACCGTGTTCGGCTCCGTGGTCGCCGGCATGGACATCGTTGACGGCATCCTGGAAGGTGACGTGATCGAGCGCGTGGAGCTCGTGTCGCGCTGAATGATTTCATCGCGCCTGCCCCGATCCCTCGAGCCGAACGCTGTTGCGCGCGCTGTTGCCGAGAAGCAGCGGCGCGGCGTGCCCGTGGTCGATCTCACGGAGTCGAATCCGACGCGGGCCGGCTTCGCGTATCCGAAGGACCTGCTCGAACCACTCGCCAATGCGCGGGCGCTCGACTACGACCCGCAGCCGCTCGGGCTGTGGCAGGCGCGGGCGGCGGTGGCGGCCGACTTCCGACGCCGCGGCATCGTGCTGTCGGCTGATCGAGTCGCGATCACGTCGAGCACGAGCGAGGCGTACGCGCTGCTGTTCAAGCTGCTCTGCGACGCGCACGACAACGTGCTCGTGCCGCACCCGAGCTATCCGCTCTTCGATCACCTGACGGCCCTCGAATGCGTCCACGCGATCCCGTATGCGCTCGAGTATCACGGCTCGTGGCGGATCGACCTCGACTCGATTCGCGCGGCCGCGACCGACCGCACGCGCGCCATTCTCATCGTGTCACCGAACAATCCGACGGGCTCGTTCCTGCACAAGGACGATCTCGCCGCAATCAACGACATCGCTGCGTCACGCGGGTGGGCGATCATCGGCGACGAGGTGTTTGCCGATTATCCGGTTGATCCAAATCCTGCGGCCGCGCACGTGCTGAGCGGCGCCGACGTCGTGACCTTCAGCCTCGGAGGACTGTCGAAGTCCGCCGGGTTGCCGCAGGTGAAACTTGGATGGATCGGCGTCGGCGGGCCGCCTGACGAGGTCGATCGAGTGCTCGCGGCGTACGAGATCGTCGCCGATACCTATCTGTCGGTGTCGACCCCCGTGCAGGCGGCGGCGGCAGACCTGATCGAGAGTGGTGCCACGATTCGCGCGCAGGTTCTGGCGCGCATCCGCCGCAATCTCGACGCGCTGCGTGCGTGTGCCGCCCGGTTTCCCGCCGCCGACGTGCTGCCGGTCGAAGGCGGCTGGTGCGCGGTCATCAAGGTGCCCCAGCTCCGCGCTGAAGAGGCGCTGGTCCTCGAGCTCCTCGAGAAGGAGAACGTGCTGGTTCATCCCGGATATTTCTTCGACTTCCCCGGCGAGGCCTTCATCATCGTCAGCCTGCTGATCGACGCGGCGCGCTTCGACGATGCGATGCCGCGCGTGCTGCGCCGTGCCACGGAGACAAAGGCATGAGCGGGTCAGGACGCGTACGCGACGGCCGCCGGCAGAGCGGCATTGCCGTGCCGCTGTTCTCGCTCGCATCCCGGCACGGCTGGGGCCTTGGCGAGTTTGCCGACCTGTCGGTGTTTGCCCGGTGGCTGATCGAAGCGGGCCAGTCGATCGTGCAGATCCTGCCGATCAACGAGATGCCGTCGATCGAATCGTCGCCCTATTCAGCCATGACGGCGATGGCGCTCGATCCGATTTACCTGACGATGTCTGCGGTGCCGGACTTTTCTGGACTCGGTGCCGAGCTGGCGCTCGACGGCGCCGACCAGGCCGAGGTGAAGCGGCTGCAGGCATCGCCGCGCATCGAGTATCAGTCGATCCGGCGTCTCAAGGAAAAGTGGCTGCGCCGCTCCTTCGATCGCTTCCTGCGGCTCGAGGTGGCGCGCGGCACGCCGCGATCGGCGAAGTTTGAGCAGTTCAAGACCAGCCAGGCCTGGTGGCTCGACGAGTACGCGTTGTTCCGCTCGCTGCACGCGTTGCACGACGAGCTGCCGTGGACGTCGTGGCCGGATCCGCTCGCCAACGCCGACGAGAAGGCGGTCGTCGAGGCGCGACGTGCGCTGTACACCGAGATCAACTATCGCTCGTACCTCCAGTGGCTCGCGGCGGACCAGTGGGCCGACGCCAAGCGATTGTCGTGGCCGATTCGCGTGTTCGGCGACTTGCCGTTCATGATCTCCGTCGACAGTCCCGACGTGTGGGCGCGCCAGCGCGAATTCCGCTTTGACGCCACGATCGGCGTGCCGCGGGACGCGTTCAGCGAGACCGGGCAGGACTGGGGATTGCCGCCGTGGCGCTCGACGGTAATGGCGGACAACGACTTCGCCTGGATGCGCGCGCGCGCCCGTCGCTACGGCGATCTCTACGACGGCTTTCGCATCGATCACCTCGTCGGCCTGTATCGAACCTACGTGCGGCCGATGGACAAGAGCGTGCCGGCATTCTTCGATCCCGCCAGCGAGGCGGAGCAGATCGCGCTTGGCGAAAAGCTTGTCGGCATTCTCAGTGGCGCCGGGACGCAGCCCGACGTGATTGCCGAAGATCTCGGATCCATCCCGCCGTTTGTTCGCGAGTCGATGGCGCGGCTTGGCTTGCCCGGTCTCAAGGTGCTGCGCTGGGAACGTCACTGGGACCAGGAGGGCACGCCGCCGGTCGATCCGGCCACGTTTCCGGAAGTGTCGGTCGCGACGACCGGCACGCACGACGTCGAGCCGCTCGCCGCGACACCCGAAGGGCAGACCGACGAACAGCGAGCGTCGATCCTGCGATCGCTGTTGTCGTCGGCTTCAAGGCTCACGCTCCTGCCGCTGCAGGATGTCTTCGGCTGGAGCGATCGCATCAACACGCCCGCCGTCGTTGACGATGTGAACTGGACGTGGCGCGTGCCGTGGCCCGTCGACACGTGGCTCGATCGCGAGGATGCCGTCGCGCACGCCGATCAATTGAAACACTGGACGCGGGACGCCGGCCGGTGAGCGACGCCGAGCCGCAGCCAGGCCCAATCGCCGCCCCGTCGCTCGACGGCGCGGTCGGCTGGTTCAACGTCAGCCGCCCGATCACGATCGAGCAGCTTCGCGGCAAGGTCGTGATCCTCGACTTCTGGACGTACGGCTGCATCAACTGCATGCACGTCCTCCGCGACTTGAAGACGCTCGAGGAACGCTTTCGCCAGGAGCTCGTCGTGATCGGCATCCACTCGCCGAAGTTTACGAACGAGAAGAGCGCCGAAAACCTCAAACGCATTCTGGTGCGTTACGAGATCGAGCATCCGGTGGCCAACGACGCCAACCTGGAGATCTGGCGCCGATACGGCGCGCAGGCGTGGCCGACGCGCGTGATCATCGATCCGGCTGGGAATCTCGTCGGCACGGCGATGGGTGAGGGCAACCTCGACGGATTCGTCAACGCGATCCGGAGCGTGATCCGCGTCTTCGACGAACGAGGCGAGATCAACCGGGAGCCGCTGCCGCACGATCTCGAGCGCACGCGCCACGACGATCGGCCGTTGCTCTACCCCGGGAAAGTGCTGGCCGATGCGGCGAGCCATCGGCTGTTCATCGCCGACTCCAATCACAATCGGATCGTCGTCTGCTCGCTCGACGGTGAATTGATCGAGACCGTCGGGTCCGGCCTGCCGGGGGATGCCGACGGCATTTTCACGCAGGCGCGCTTTCATCGCCCGCAGGGTCTCGCGCTCGACGGTGACGTGTTGTACGTTGCCGATACCGAGAACAACCAGGTCCGCGCGATCGACTTTGCGGCAAAGACGGTGTACACGGCGGTGGCCGACAACCTGAATTCGCCGTGGGACCTGTCGCTGAAGCTCGGCATCCTGATCGTTGCGATGGCCGGCACGCATCAACTGTGGGTGGTCGACCTGCTGCACGATCGCGCCTACCCGTATGCCGGCACCGGCGAAGAGGCGAGGCGTGATGGCGCAATCGGCGAGGCCGCGTTCGCGCAGCCGTCGGGTGTGGCCGTGGACGGCAACACCTTGTATGTCGCCGACGCAGAAGCGAATGCGATTCGCGCCGTGCAGCTGCCGCCCGTGAATACCGTGACGACATTGGCCGGCGGCGACCTCTTCGATTTCGGCGACCGGGACGGTCGCGGTCCGATCGCCCGGTTCCAGCATCCGCTGGGCGTGGCCGTGAACGAGGGTACCGTCTACGTCGCCGACACCTACAACCACAAGATCAAGGCGATCGATGCCTCGTCCGGCACGGTCACCACGGTCGCGGAGGGTTTCAGTGAACCGGGCGGGCTGGCGGTCGCAGGCACTCGGTTGTTCGTGGCGGATACCAACCACCACGCTGTTCGCATCGTTGACCTGAAGACCCGCGCAGTGTCGACGCTCACGATCGCCGGTTTGACGCCGCCGCCGGCGTGGAGCTACCTTCGCCGCACATGATCCGTCGTCTTCTTGCCGCGATTGCAGGAATCGTCCTTCTCGCCGGTGCCGCGCGAGTGCTGCCCGAAGGGCGTCCGATCGTCATCCTCGTGTCGATCGACGGATTCCGCGCTGATTACCTGGAACGCTTCTCACCCCCGCATCTCCTTCAGCTCGCCAAGGCGGGCGTGGTTGCGGATGGGTTGATTCCACAATTTCCGTCAAAGACCTTTCCGAACCACTACACGCTCGTCACCGGCTTGAAGCTCGCGCACCACGGGATCATTTCGAACAACATGCGCGATCCCAGCCTCCCCGGCGATTTCAGGATGGACAATCGCGAGGTGATTTCGGACCCGCGCTGGTGGGGCGGCGAACCGATCTGGAACACGGTCGAGAAGCAGGGCCGCAAGGCCGGCGCGATGTTCTGGCCGGGTTCCGAGGCCAGGATCAACGGGCGCCAGCCGAGTTACTGGATGCCGTTCGACGATCGCATGCCGCACCAGGAGCGCATCAATCACATCCTGACGTGGCTGCAGCTGCCCGCCAACCAGCAGCCGTCGTTCCTGACGCTGTACTTCTCGGACGTTGATAGCGCGGGTCACAGCCGCGGTCCCGATTCGCAGGAGGTTCGCGATGCGGTGATGGCGGTCGACGCATCGGTCGGCGACCTCGTCGACGGCGTGAAGAAGATCGGCCTCGACGATCGCGTGACCTACGTCATCGTCAGCGATCACGGGATGGCGGCCGTCGCGCCGGATCACATGATCGTGCTCGACAACTACGTCGATGTGTCGACCGTGAACGTGGTGGATTGGGCGCCGGTGCTGGCACTGTCGCCGAAGGACGGCAATGTCGAGCGGCTCTACGCCGCGCTGAAAGGCGAGCATCCCGCGCTCGATGTGTACCGCAGCCACGAACTGCCTGCGAAATACGGCCTGGCCGGCCACCCCCGCCTGTCGCCCGTGATCGGCGTGGCGCACGAGGGATGGTTCATCACGTCAGTACGCGAACAACAGCGCTGGCGCGAGTCCAACCGGCATCCGCCCGGCGGCACGCACGGCTACGACGCGAGCCTGCCGTCGATGCGCGCGTTGTTCATCGCAGCAGGGCCGCGCGTGAAGAGCGGCATGCGCGTGAAGGCGTTCGAGAACATCCACGTCTACGACTTCCTCTGCGCGTTGCTCGGCGTCACCCCCGCAAAGAACGACGGCGATCCGGCAGTGACCCGCGATATGCTTCGCTAACGCATGGCAACGGATCGCATCACGGCTGCGGGATGGAAGATCGTCCTGCTCGCCAGCCTCGGGGGCACGCTCGAGTTCTACGATTTCGTCATCTTCGGCGTCTTCGCGCGCGACATCGCTGCGGCGGTGTTTCCCGCCCACGATCCGATCGTGTCGCTGCTCCTCGCCTTCGCGACGTTCACCGTCGGCTACCTCGCGCGGCCGATCGGCGGCATCGTGCTCAGTCACTACGGCGATCGCTACGGCCGGCGCTCGGTGTTCCTGTGGTCGGTGTTCGTCATGTCCGCGGCGACGCTCGGCATGGGGCTCGTGCCCACCTACGCAGCTTGGGGCGTCGGCGCCAGCGTGCTGATGGTGACGCTGCGTCTCATCCAGGGGTTCTGCCTCGGCGGCGAGCTTCCCGGCGCGCTCACCTATGTCGTCGAAACCGCGCCGCGCATCGCGCCGTTTGTCTGCGGCGTCGTGTTCGCGTGCGTGACCATGGGCGTGGCGGTGGCGACGGGCGTGAGCCTCTCGGTGCGCACCTACATGGATCCGGCGCTGATTCCGACCTACGGGTGGCGTCTGGCGTTCATTCTCGGCGGGCTTGGCGGCGTGCTGAGCTTTGTGTTGCGCCGCTCGCTCGAAGAATCACCGGAGTTCGCGCGCATGAAGAGCCTCGCGGTGCGCCAGCCGTTCCGCGAACTGCTGCGGACGCACATGCCGCACGTCGCCGTCGGGTGTGCGTTGCTTGGCGCGATCGGCTGCTTCAACGGCCTGTTCTTCTCGCACCTGTCGGCGTATCTGTCGGCGCTGCTCAAATACGACGCGCG
>CAZBYY010000119.1:8681-10177 GCA_964495855.1 uncultured Acidobacterium sp.
TGACGGATCTCTTCCCGACGCGCGTCCGCTTCACGGGCGTCGCGCTGGCATTCAACGTCAGCTTCACGCTGTTCAGCGGCACGGCCCCCCTGATCGCAACGTCACTGATCGAGCAAACGCACAACAACGCATCCCCGGCATTCATGATGATGGCCAGCGCCCTGATTGCGCTGGTGGGCAGCCTCTGGGTGGAACGCTACGGCGGCCACGTCCTGGCGCAAGGATGAGATTGGCCCGCCGTTTGCACTATGGCCCGGCGTAAAATAATGGTTCGCATGGGTCTCAAGCGCGCGCTGAGCATTTCGCTCGCTATCGGTGCGGTCGCCCTCGCCGGCTTCCACGGCTGGGTGTTTGCCGCCCAGGCGGCCGCCGGCCGCCTCGATGATCCATGGGTGATTTTGCGGTGGATCGTCGGCACCGCGATCGTCGTCGCGCTCGCCGCATTGCGGCGCCGCGGCGAATCGATGTGGGGCCGAAAGGCCATTGCGATCTGGGGCCTTGCCGCACTGCTGCACGCCCCCAGCGTTGCGAAAAATTCCGCACTAGAGCTCGCCTCGCTGCCCGAACGAGCTGTTGTCGTAATGCTCGAGGTCGCCTCCGCGGTCGGCCTCGGGGCGTCGATCTTCCTGCTGGGCGCTCTGGCATTCGCGCGCCGCCGCGAGTTGACCAGGTTTGCGATTCCCTGCGTCGCCGATCTGCCGGCGCGCATGATCGGCAATTCGCTCGCTCCGCGCTTCGCTCCACGCCCACCGCCCGCGCGCGCCTAGCCTCGGTCGTTTTTCGATTCATCCCGTTAATGGATTCTTGTCGACGGGCTGGTGTGCCCGGCGGAGCTCTGCCATGCGTACGTTTCGTTCGTTCCTGTTTGTCTTCATCTTTCTTGTGACGGCCGCGCCTGTCTTTGCCGCGGTCATCAGCGGCACCGTGTCCGATAGCAGCGGCGCCGCCGTGCCTTCTGCGCGCGTGACCCTTCGCCAGATCGCCTCGGGTCAGGAGACGGTCGTCGAGACCGATGCCAAGGGCGCGTATCGCTTCGACGTGCCGCTGGCCGGCTCGTATCTCGTCATCGTCAGCCGTCCTGGGTTTTCGGAAGCGGCTCGCACCGTGATCATCGAGTCCACGGAGGGCACGATCGACGTGCCGTTCTCGATGGAACTCGGCGTGCTCACCGATCAGGTGACGGTCACTGCCAGCCGTGCCGAACGCGAAGTCCGGCAGATTCCGTTGCACGTCGAGACGCTGTCCGGCGTCGGCCTGGAACAGAGCAACCCGACATCAACCGGAGATGCTCTGTCGGCTGCGGTCAACGTCACAGCTGTTGGCAACGGTCCATTCGGTGTGCGTCCCCGCCTGCGCGGGCTCGATTCGACGCGCATGCTGGTGCTGGTCGACGGCGAGCGACTGAACACGGCGCGCCAGGCGACCGACCGCACCGGCGCGGAGGTGGGCTTGGTCCCGACCGACTCGATCAGCCGCGTCGAAATCATCAATGGCGC
>CAZBYY010000120.1:0-10132 GCA_964495855.1 uncultured Acidobacterium sp.
GGGGGCGGCAACATCGGCGTCAATCAGCTGGGCGAGGCTTCGGCCCGGGAGAGGCTGAACGTCGGCTTCTTCACCTGGAATCCGCTGAACCAGATCATCGGCGAGCCGACCCTGCGCGTGCGCTACACCGACCTGAAGTTCATCGCCGGGATGCGCCAGACATCGCTCGTCTACGTCCGCCGCGACACCGCGCCGGGGATCAGCAGATCGGCCGACGTGGCCAAGGCCCGCCCATTCAGGCTCGGCGTGATGGGGCCATCCAATATCACGACGCTGCGGGTGCGCGGTTTTCCATTGCCGTCTCGGTGGCACCTCGTGACGCGTGCCGGCCGGCCGCTCTCGCCGATCGCGGAAGCCTTCCGGCAGTTTCTGCGGCGCGACGCGATGCCCGAGGTGACGCGCAGCGTCGACGCAATCACCAAACGATGATGGTCACCGCCCGCGTCGCAACAGCTCAACCTCGATCGACGCCAGCAACGCCATCGCGCCGCCGCGATCATCCGCGCCGTTGACTTCGGGACGCGTAAGGTAATACTCGCGCGTCGGGCCCACGCCGGTTCCGGAACACACGTTCTTCACCGTCCCGTCCGGGTTCACGCGCGACGCGACCGCGGTCCAGCCGCGATCGACGATCGGCTGGTACGTGGCGCGATCGATCCACCCAAGCCGCACGCCGCGCGCCATGGCCGCGGTCGTCATCGCCGTCACCGTGAGCTCGTGATAGCTCGTCGGTTCATCGACGACCTGACGCCAGCTGCCGTCCTCGGCCTGCAGCTTCGCAAGCGCGGCCACGTGCTTGCGGTAGATGTCGAGCACGCGCGGACGATCGCTCCACGCCGCCGGCAGGTGGGTGAGGGCCTCAGTCACGCCCAGCAGCGCGAAGCCATTGCCGCGTCCCCAGGCATGTGGCCCGTCTGTGGCGTGGATGAAGATCCCGTCGGGCCGCTGCAGCTTCGCGGCATAGGTCAGGAGAAGCTTGCTGACCGCTGCGCCGTTGCCGAGCCGCGACAGCACAGAACTGGCCATGAACATGTCGTCGGTCCATCCCGTCGCGAAGCGGATGACCTCGTCCTGACTTTGCGGCAGGATGAAGTCGCCAACTTTCTGCGCAAGGGCGCCGGCGTCCTTGTTGCCGGCCATCGAAGATGCGTCGGCGAACGCCTGTGCGCCGGCGAAGCTCGTCAGGCGATATGGCTCGGCGATGGCCGGTGTCTTGCCGGAGGTGAAGGCCTCGATGTCCTTCATCGCCTTGTCGCGCCACTGCGACTCGCCCGTCAATTGTGACAATCGCAAACTGTTCGACCACGACAGCGCCGGGATGTAGCTCATGATCGGCTGGGCGGGGTATTTCGCCGCCAGGATTCGTGCAACGGCGAGCGGTTCGGCCGGCGCTGCCTGTCTGGCAGACAACGTCGGCCCGGCGATCGTCAACGCCAAGAGAGCGGCCACAGCCACCGCTGCGCGGTAAGCGTTTCGACCCGCCGCGACGTATTGACACGCATACGCAACTCTTCCAAGGAGTGGATTCATGATGCGAAAGAGCTTAGCCGTTCTCATCTGCGCCGTCATGCTGGCCCCTGTCGTGGCCTGGGCACAAGACGCGAAGGCCTTTGTAGGCGACTGGGTGCTGACGGTCGAAGGCCGGCGCGGCCCGCAGGAGCGGCCCCTCACGATCAAGGATGATGGCGGCAAGCTGTCGGCGATCCTGGGCGGCGGTCGCGGCGGCGACGTGACGATCAGCGATGTCACCGTCAAGGGCAACGAAGCGACGCTCAAGTGGACTCAGGACATGCAGGGCAATTCCATCCCGGTCGTCATGACGCTGACGCTGAAGGACGGTGCGCTCACGGTGAAGCAGGACATGGCCGGCGGCCAGTTCACGCAGAGCGGCACGGGCAAGAAGAAAGGGTAATCAGCGGTCTTCGTACCAGCTGCGCAGTTGTTGTTCGGTGCCGGCGGATGCTGCAAACAGGTCCGCCGGATATCGTCGATACCGCACGATCGCCTGAAAAATGTCATAGCGGTGATCGGTGTTGGCGGCAAGTCCGGCCAGGTATTGGAGCCGGAGGTTGCGTTCCCGGTTGATCTGCGCGTCCGCCAGCCATGGCACGAGGTCGATGCCGCGCCCCGCATAGGTCGACAGGATTTGATTCGCGCTGCCCAGCGTCACCGCGGTCAGTGATTGCTTCACGGCCGGCGCCGCATCGATGCGAGCCTGAATCTGCGCCTCGTTGATCGGGCGCGCTTCAGCCCGTCCAAGGGCGACGAGGTCATAGCCCTCCTCGAGCAGGTCAGGATTCCACAGCGTCGTGTCGGGAAACACGCGCGCGAAGGTGCCAATCTCGCTCTTCACCGACGCCACGTCCGTTTCGTAGAGCGGGATCCACTGCGTCACCACGCCGCCGGGTGTGAGGTGATCCCGCGACAACGTCAGGTATTCCAGCGAATACAAGGTCGCCGCACCGCGCACCCACGGGTGGATCGGGTCCGACGTGATGATGTCGAACTTCTCCGTGGTCGTTTGCAGGAAATGCCGCGCGTCATCAAAGACCAACTGCACTTTCGGATTATCGAAGACGTGATGGTTCTCCTTGCCAAAGAAGGCGCGGGCGCTGACCGGGACGAGCGGTTCGATGTCGCACACGACGATGCGCTCGATCTCCGGGTGGATCGACAACGCCCCCGCCGTCACGCCGGCACCGACGCCGACGATCAGCACGGACTTCGGATGTGGATGAAGGAGGGCGGGCACGTGGCCGAGCATGCGCTCGAGCCGCATGTCGATGTCCATGTCGGACGCCTCGACTTTGCCGGCAACATGGAACTGCTTGGCGCCGCCGGTGGTCTCCGTTACGGCAATCGATGACGTCGCGCCTTCGCCGAGGTACAGAAACGTCTTGATCGAATCCCAGGCATTCGCCGAGCGGCCATACGCGATCAGCCGGCCCGGAACGGGCGGCACGACGATCGCGGCCAAGACAGCGAGGACGATAGCGACCGCGGCATAAAGGCGCTGCGAGAGAAGCAACGACACTGCACACAGCGCTGCGACCGCAACGAGCAGTTGTTGCGCGTGCTGGCTCCCGAGTTGTGGAATGCCGACCATCGTGAGGACGATCGCGCCGAGAAGGGCGCCGATCGTATTGACGGCGTTGATGCGCGCGACATGCCGGCTGAATGCCGGAGCGGCCAGGTGTGGCCCCGCACAAGCGATCGTCAAGGGAAAGCTTGCGCCCCACAAAATCGTCGCCGGCAGCAACACGACGGCGCACCGCGCGGCGTCGAACAGAAAGGCGAGCGACGGCGAAGCATGAATGCTGGTCAGAAACGTCGACGTCGGTTGCCAATGCGGCAGCACGTTGACGATGGAACACGCACCGAAGCCGATCGCAACGGCAAGCACGCCCTGGACGATGCCGAGTAAACGGCGCGGCTCGACCGCGGTTCTGGCGAGGCGAGAGCCGAGCCAGCCGCCCACGCCGAGACCCGCGAGGAACACCGCGAGGATCAGGGAGAAAGTGTAGACGCTCGCTCCGAACAACAACGACAGCTGGCGCGTCCAGACCACTTCGGCGCCAAGGGCAGTAAAACCTGACAACCCGGCGGCGACATAGACGACCCTCGCCGCCGGAACCGCGGGTGCCTCAGGTGCCAAAAATGCCTCAGGTGCCTCAGATGCCTCAGGTGCCTCGGGTGATTCGGGTGCCGCGTGCCGGGTGCCGCGTGCCAACACGAAGAAGCCAGCGGCCACCGCCGCATTGATGATTACCGCTACGCCCGTCGCCACGATGGTGTCGTAGACGCGCAGCAGGTAGAAGCCGGCCAGGACGGTGCCCGCCGTCGCTCCCGCAAGGTTGGCCATGTAGAGCAAGCCAACATCCGATGCTGAGCTATCGCTTGGGCGCTGCGACAGCGCGCGTGCGACGAAGGGCAGCGTGGCGCCCATCAGCATCGTTGGCGGCGTGAGCACGATCACGCAAACGATTGCGCGGATCAGGACGCCGTGGGTGGGAAGCAGCAGGTAGAGCTGCTGCACGAAGGGAAGTGCGATCGGTATCACGATGCCGATCGCGCCGATGCCGGCTTCGAGCGCCGCGATCACGCGAAACGGGTGGATGCGATCGGGAACGATGCGCGGGAGCCACCAGCTGCCGAGCGCCATCCCGCCCATGAACGCGACGAGCAGCACCGCGACCGAAAACGACGAGGCGCCGACGATCAGCTGCACGAGGTAAAACCAGACCGTCTCGTAGATGAGAGCGGCGCATCCGCTGGCGAAAAACAGGACGAGAAGACGTGCCATCGGTGGCATGCTACATGGGTTTGTCCCGATACGATGTGATAGTTGTGGGGCTTGGCGGCATGGGCAGCGCCGCCGCCGCGCACGCCGCGTCACGCGGGCGCCGCGTGCTCGGCATCGAGCAGTTCCACGTCGCGCACGACCAGGGGTCGAGTCACGGCCGCTCGCGCGTGATCCGCCTGGCCTACTTCGAAGATCCCGCGTACGTGCCGCTGCTGCGACGAGCGTACGAATTGTGGCGGCGGCTCGAACAGGCCACCGGCCGGCACGTGCTGCAGATCACCGGCGGATTGATGATCGGTGCTCCGGAGAGCGACGTCGTCTCCGGAAGCCTCCGCAGTGCCCGAGAGCATCACCTGGATCACGAGATGCTGGAGGCTGCCGAGATTCATCGGCGATTCCCCCCGCTCACGCCTGATCGAGGGACGGTGGCGCTCTACGAGCACGCGGCCGGCATGGTGTTTCCGGAAGAAGCGATTCGCGCGCACCTCGATGTCGCGGCGGATCACGGCGCGTACCTTCACTTCGATGAGCGAGTCGAGGACTGGTCGACGATGCCAAGTGGGGCGATCGTGGTCCGAACGTCGCGCGGGCGCTACGAATGTGAACGATTGATTCTCGCGCCGGGTGCGTGGGCGTCGCAGCTGTTCAAGATCGACTGGCTGCCGCTCGAAGTGGAGCCGCAGCAACTTCACTGGTTTGCGCCGGCCGGCGGCGCGGCGCCGTTTGCAAGCACCCATTTCCCGATCTACATCTGGGATCGTGGTCACGGCATCCAGTTCTACGGATTTCCGACGGACGACGGCGAGCGGGTGAAGGTGGCGTTCTTTCGATCGAAGGTGAAAGGGGAAGAGGCGATGCGCGAGGCGCTGGCGCCGTGCATTCCTGCGCTTGCCGCCGGTTCGCTGGTCGAGACGGTTCACTGCAAGTACACGCTGACACCCGACCAGCATTTTGTGATCGGCGCGCATCCCGACGCAGCGAACGTCGTGATCGCCTCGCCCTGCTCGGGCCACGGCTACAAATTCGCGAGCGTCGTCGGCGAGATCCTGGCGGACCTGGCGATCGACGGTCGCGCGCGCCACCCAATTTCGTTGTTCTCGCCCCGGCGCTTCCGCTGACGTCGTATCATCCCACCATGCTTCGCATTGTTCTCGCTATCGCGCTGTTCGTGTCTTCATCGTGTGCCTCGAATCCGACGGCGGCACCGGCACGCCAGGCACCGGCACCTCAGGCACCCAAGGCACCTCAGGCACCTGAATCGATCCGTTGGGTCCAGACGTCCGCTGAGTACCAGGGCGCGTTCATCCAGACCTACCGGCTCGCCACCGCGCGAGTGGAGCAAGTGGCGCCGTCGCACAAGCCCGGAACCTGGGCGGTGGTGCTCGACGCTGACGAAACGATCCTGAACAATTCGACCTATCAACTCGAGCGGGCGAAACAAGGACTGGCCTTCGAGTAGGTCAGCTGGACGGCATGGGTGAGGAGACGCGAAGCCACGCCGTTGCCGGGCGCCGCGGCGTTTCTGTCGCGCGTGCATGACCTTGGCGGCAAGATCGCCGTCGTGACGAACCGGCTCGACACCGAGTGCGACGACACCAAGGCAGTGTTTGCGACCTATAAACTTGCCTACGATGCGATGTTGTGCCGCGTCACCGGGACGCCGTCGGACAAGAATCCGCGATTCGAAGCTGTCGCGAGCGGCGCGGCGGTTGGTAGCAGCGCTCCGGTCGACGTCGTGATGTTCGTCGGCGACAACATCCAGGACTTTCCGAAGATGGGGCAGTCCGTGAAGACGCAGGGGCCATCCGCATTTTCAGAGTTTGGCGTGCGGTTCTTCCTGCTGCCGAATCCGATGTACGGCAGCTGGCAGTGAGCTAGAGGTTTGCCATCCGGAAGATCGCCTTCGCGATCCCCGAGTAATCCTCTTCCCCCTCACCAGCCGCTAGTTGCGCGTTGACGAGTTGCTGTACGACGGCGCTCGTCACCGCGGGCACGCCGTTTTCGGCGAGCGTGTTCGCCGCGATGCCGAGATCCTTCTTGAACAACTTCGCCTTGAAGCCCGGCTTCCAATTACCGGTGATCATGCGCTCGCCGTGGACTTCGAGGACGCGGCTCTGCGCGAAGCCACCCATCAGCGCCGCGCGGACCTTCATCGGATCGACGCCGGCCTTGCGCGACAGCGCGATCGCTTCCGCGACGACCGACATCGTCCCACCCAGGACGATCTGGTTGCAGACCTTGCAGATCTGGCCGGCGCCCGAATCTCCGACGTGCACGATGCGGTCGGGCTTGCCCATGGCGTTGAGCACCGTGCGCACCGCTTCGAGCGCCGTGGCATCACCGCCGACCATGAAGGTGAGCGTGCCGTCGATGGCGCCGATCTCGCCGCCGCTCACCGGCGCATCAAGGAAGCTCGCGCCGAGTTCCTTCGCGCGCGCGGCCAGCTTGCGTGCGATTGCCGGCGCGATCGTGCTCGAGTCGACGATGACGGCGCCCTTGGACATGCCCGCGAAGACACCGTTCGGGCTTTCGAGCACGCGCTCGACGTCGGGACCGTCGGGCAGCATGGTGATGATGAACTTCGCGGCGCGCGCCACGTCATACGGCGATGTGGCGGCGCTGGCGCCCTCCTGAACGAGCTCGTCCACCGCGGCGCGGCTGCGGTTGTGGACGATGACGGAGAACCCCTTCTTCAAAAGATTTTTGGCCATGGGCTTGCCCATGAGGCCGAGACCGATGAATCCGACGGTATGCGACATGCGCAGAATCATAGCGCCGTTCCGCTCGCCTGAGGTGGTGTAGAGTTCGTCGATGTCGCCGGCGCCCCCGCAGTCTGCTTCCGTCCAATCCACATCCGCAGAGTCGCCGGCACATGCGCTGCCCAGGGTTCTCGGCCTGTGGGACGTGGTGGCGATTACGGCGGGCACGATCCTCGGCTCGGCGATCTTCGTCGCGGCGGCGTTCATCCCGCGCGCGGTGCCGCACGCATCGCTGGTATTGCTGCTGTGGCTCGTCGGCGGATTGATTGTGATCGCCGGCACGCTTACGTATGCCGAGCTCGGCGCGATGTTTCCATCGTCGGGAGGGCAGTACGTTTACATCAAGCAGGCGTTTGGCCCGCTCTGGGGATTCCTATTCGGGTGGACGTCGCTGTTTGCGATTCAGGCAGGCGCAAACGCGTTTCTCGGGGTCGCGTTCGGCGAGTATCTCGGCGCGTTCGTGCCGTTCTTCTCCTCGACCCACGTGATCGCCACGATTCCTCTCGGGCCGTGGCAGTGGCAGCCGAATACGGCGCAACTGGCCGGTGTGACGGCGATCGTCGGCTTATCAACCTTGAACTACTTCGGCACGAGGTCTGCGGCCAGCGTGCAGGGTGTGTTGACGGGCATCAAGGTGCTGTCGGTCGCGGCACTGATCGGATTCGGTCTGCTGGCGCCGGCGAAGGTGCATCCCGACTGGACCGCGCCGATCCCGCCGATCAACCTTCTCACCGCCGCGGGTGTCGCCATCGTTGCGATCATCGGCAGTTTCGACGGGTGGTATCAGGCCACGCTGTGCGCGGGCGACATCAAGCGCCCGGAGCGCAACCTGCCGCTCGGGATGATCGGCGGCGCCGTGCTCGTCGGGTTGTTGTACCTGCTCGTCAGCCTGGTGTATCTGCGCGCGTTGCCGATCGAGACGATCGGCGCCTCGACGCGCATCGGCGAGCAGGCGACGACCGCACTGCTCGGACCGGGACCGGGCAGCCTGCTCGCGGGCGCGGTGCTGGTGTCGATCTTCGGCTGCCTGGCGTCGGCGACGATTGCCAGCGCGCGACTTGGCCTGCCGATGTCCGAGGACGCGCCGGCGTGCAGCTGGCTATCGACGATCCATCCGCGCTGCGAAACGCCGAGCGGCGGCATCATCACGCTGGCGATCTGGTCATCCGTGCTCGCGTTGAGTGGCAGTTACGAACAGCTGTTTTCGTATGCGATCTTTTCCAGCATCCTGTTTCACGTCGTCACCGGGCTGGCGCTGTTCCAATTGAGGCGGAGGCGTCCAGAGATGGCCCGGCCGTACCGCACGTGGGGCTATCCGTGGGTACCGGGCGTATTCGTACTTGCGATGATCGGTCTCGTAATCAACTCGTTTTCCGAGCAGCCACTGCAATCGCTGTTCGGCGTCGGCCTGGTGGCGCTCGGCGTGCCGGTGTTTCGCTGGCGACCCTCGGCAGCGCAACGAGCCACGCTGCCGGCAGCGGATTGAGCCAGCGCTTCACATCGCGTCTTATTGCTGCGACGACGTCGATGTTGATCGCGACGTCGCCCAATCCCACATCGCCGCGGCGCGTTCGAGGAGGAAGGGCAGGTCCTCGCGCAGGACGTATCCCTGCTTCACGAGATCTACGCCGACGGCGGTCGCCCGGCCGACGTAATCGGTCTTGCCGCGATACCGTTCCTCGAGCGACGTGCGCGGATCGCCGTTGCGTTCGGCGGCGGTCTTCGCGAAGGGAATCAGGCTGCCGGCCAGCGGCACGATCGCTTTCGGATTGCCGGTGGATGGCGTGCGGAAATTCCAACCTGTGAGCGTGCCGACCGGCACGGCTTGATCGGGGAGTCGAATGCCGCCGATCTCGTTGCCGTCCTCATCAACTTGCGGCACGAGGAACGGCCACCCGCCTTCGCCAAGAGGCTTCGGCGCGGCTGGCGCGTCGACTTTTGCACGGCGCGGTTCTGGAATCAGCGACGGCGGCGTCACGTTCTTCAGGGCCGGCCACTTCAGCGCAGCGCGCGGCGTGAGTGTTCCGTCCGCCAGACGCGGATACTTGCTCGCCGGCGGCTCGGTGCCATCGCGTACCCAGCGGTCCAGCGCCATCAGCAGGGCGCGCTGCTCGATGTGCAGGGTCGGATTGGGTAACTGCGCGCCCACCCCGCGTGCGTTGGCGCCGTCGCCCAACGCGGCGCGCGGCGGAAACGCCGCCGGGCCGTGTTGGGTGCCCGCGAACATGTAGGCGCGCACATTCGCGGGCAGGGTGAGGTCGGTCTTGCCGTCGATCGACGTATGAATCAATGCCGCGGCACGGCCGGTGCCCCAGTATTCAACCGACGAATTCGTATACATGATCTTCGGTTGTTGCTCCGCCGTGTACTTGCTGAGCAGCCCGTCGCTGCGCCCGGTTGTGTCATCGCGCTCGGACGCATCGCTGAACGGGAAGCGCAACGCCGCGAACTGATCGAGGCCGACCGCCTGGGAGAAGCGTTGATTGAAGTCGGCGCGCGCCGCGCCGGCGATGTGCGGCATCACGCCGTCGAAGACCTTACGGTTCTTCTCATCGGCATTGAAGCCGTCGTAGAGGAAGGTGCGCAGGAAACGTCCGCTCTGAGAAGCGCCGTACACGTGCAAGTACTGGCCGCGGACGGGAACGATGGCGGCGTCGCCGTATTTCACCGCGGACGCGACATCGCGAATCGCGGCCAGACCGACGCCTGAAACGGGCGGATTCTGCGCGCGGTAGTGAATCTCGTACATGCGTCCCGGCTCGAAGCCGCTGGCAAGGGCAATCCGAGGGCACTCGGTCCCGGGACCGCACCGGCCGGCGCCCGAGGTGGGCTCCGGCTTGACGAACCTCCAACTTGAGCGCGGCAGCACCGTCGGCCGGTCCCAGACAAGATCACGAACCGTGAGCTCGGCCGCCGGATCGTTGGGATCCACGGGCGGATACTTCGGCACGTCGCTGACCGCCACTTCAGCGGTCGGCGCATCGACGTAGAAGACGGCGGCGATTGTTTCCACGATCGGCGCACCGGTGTTCGTGGCGGTGGGCGCGTGAACCTTCAGCCCGGTCACATC
>CAZBYY010000121.1:0-10041 GCA_964495855.1 uncultured Acidobacterium sp.
TGCCCATTATGCGCGGATCGACGCCGGCACTCGCCCAGCCGACGATCCGGGCGAGCGGCTTCAGCCCGCGTGCGCGCGCGAAGTCACCCGAGGCGAGCACGAGTGCGGCGGCGCCGTCGGTAATACCCGACGCGGAGCCCGCCGTGATGATGCCGTCGTGGCCATCGACTTTCGGAAACGTCAGCGGCAGCTTGCGCAGCGCCTCGATCGTGGTGCCGTGGCGCGGATGCTCGTCCGCCTCGATCTCGACGGTCTTGCCTTTTTCGGTGATCGTGACCGGCGCGATCTCGCGGTCGAAGTGTCCGGCCTTCTGTGCGGCCTCGGCCTTGTGCTGGCTCTCGAGCGCGAACTGATCCGATTGATCGCGAGTGATGCCGTACTGCCGCGCGAGCACCTCGGCCGTCTCGCCCATGATCAATCCAGAAAGCGGATCGGCAAACCCGTCGCGATACATCGCATCGACGAACTGGAAGTGGCCCATCTTGTGGCCCCAGCGCGCGTCGGCGGCGTCGACGAGATACGGCACGCGGCTCATGTTCTCGATGCCGCCGGCGAGCGCCACTTCCGATTCGCCGAACATGATGCTTTGCGCGGCGGAGGCGAGCGCCTGCATGCCGCCGGCACACGCTTTGTTGATCGTGAAAGCCGGCGCGCCGTGCGGCACGCCGGTCCGGTGGGCCACCTGGCGGGCGGGATTGGGGCCGACCCCGGCGGGGCGGCCGTGCCCCATCAGCACTTCGTGGACGTCGGCGGGCTGCAGACCCGCCCGTTCGAGCGCGGCGCGCGAGGCCACAGCCCCCAATTCGGCGGCGTGAACGTCCTTGAAAGAGCCCCCGTACTTGCCAATCGGGGTCCGGGCGGCCCCCAGAATCACCACGTCGCGGCTTGTCATCGTGTGCCGATAATATCAAACAGGTGTTCAAATTAGCGCGTTCCGTCACACCTCCGGATGGTCGGATTTATGAATTTGCACCAGAATCCGGTGAACTCAGCCCTACTGAACGTTCATTCATCACACCATTCCGCCCGCGACTGGACTAAAATCCTAGTCGGCCCTTTGTGTGGGGTCGGCGGGTGACTGCCGCCGTTTCGTGCTTCCTGTTTTTGTTGTCCTCTCAAGGAGGAAAGGTGATGGCAAGACCTTTCGCAATACTCGCTCTTCTCGCCGCGCTGGCAACCCCGGCGTTTGCGCAGGAACAGCGTGGTTCAATTGAAGGCGTCGTTCGTGACGCATCGGGCGCGGTGCTCCCTGGAGCCACCGTCGAAGCGACGTCAAACGTCGGCCCGGGTGTGTCCACCGTGACCGATTCGGTGGGCGTGTACCGATTCCCCTCACTGCCGCCGGGCAACTACAAGTTGACGGCCAACCTGCAGGGATTCGTTTCCAAGGAAGTGGTCGACGTGCGCGTCGGCCTCGGCCAGATCAAGAAGGTGGACTTCTCGCTGCCGCTGTCGGGCGTGACCGAAACGGTCAACGTCACGGCGGAAACGCCGCTCGTCGACGTGCGCCAGAGCGCGCGGCAGTCGAACATCCGCGCCGAGCAGGTCGAGTTGCTGCCAAAGGGCCGCGACTTCACCACGCTCGTGACGCAGGCGCCCGGCGCCAACACCGAAGCGAAGCTGGGCGGCCTCTCGATCGACGGCGCGAGCGCCGGTGAGAACCGCTACATCATCGACGGCATCGAGACGACCAACCTGCAGTCCGGCACCTCCGGCAAGAACGTCATCGTCGACTTCATCGAAGAAGTGCAGGTCAAGTCGTCCGGCTACACCGCGGAATTCGGCGGCGCGACCGGCGGCGTGATCAACGCCGTGACGAAGAGCGGCACGAACGATCTGCATGGCAGCGTGCTCTACAACTTCGAAGGCAGCGCGCTCGAAAGCGCCCGCC
Organism: uncultured Acidobacterium sp.; assembly: GCA_964495855.1. Lineage (GTDB taxonomy): Bacteria > Acidobacteriota > Vicinamibacteria > Vicinamibacterales > UBA2999 > 12-FULL-67-14b. The sequence goes on from CAZBYY010000121.1 coordinate 1,892, forward strand.
GGCCGACGCTGCGCACGACGCTGACCAACTCGGACGTGGCTGAGTACATCAGCTATCCGAAGGACGAGCGCAAGCGCAACGAACCCGGCTTCGCGCTGGGCGGCCCGATCAAGAAGAACCGCATGTGGTTCTTCGGCGCCTACCAGCCGGCGCTGACGACGATCGATCGCTCGGTGAGCCCGAGCACGGCGGTCAACCCCGCGGCGGCGTCGATCGCGACGACGCAGAAGCAGCAGGTGCAGTACATCACCGGCAACGTGACCTCGCAGCTGAACAACAGCACCCGCCTGCGCATTGCCTACAACAACAGCTACACGAAGAACGACGGTCTGTTGCCGGCGCTGACGGGCCTTGATCCCGCGGGCAGCAACTACACCAAGATCTCGGAGTTCCCGAACTACTCGGCGTCGGGCAACCTCGACTACGTCGCCTCGTCGAAGCTGCTCTTCGGCGTCCGCGGCGGCTACTACATGTCGAATCAGCACGATTCGAACGTGACCGAACAGCCGCTGTATCGCTGGACCAACACCAACAACATCGGGTTCCTCGACGTGCCGGCCAGCCTGCAGCGCGGCACGGGCTTCGTGAGCATCCCGTCGAACACCAAGGTGACGCGCGATCAGCAGACGCGCCTCTACTTCCAGGCCGACAGCACCGTTTACGCGAAGCTGGCCGGTGATCACCAGTTCAAGTTCGGTGTGCAGGCCGACCGCGTCGGCAATGACGTGCTCAGCGGCGAATCGCGCAACCGCGTCTCGATCTTCTGGAACGCGGCGCTCTCCGGCCAGCGAGGCCCCTACGGCTACTACTCGGTGCGCAGCAACGGTGTGGCACCGCGCCAGGGCTTCATCACCGAGGGCAACATCCACACCACCAACATTGGTCTCTTCGCGCAGGACGCGTGGACGATCAACAACAAGCTGACGGTGAACGTCGGCGTCCGCACCGAGCGTGAACGCGTCCCGACCTACACCAGCGGCGCGGGCATCCCGCAGTACGGCGTGCAGTTCAACTTCGCCGACAAGCTGGCGCCGCGCGTCGGCTTCGCCTACGACATCAAGGGCGACGGCAACTGGAAGGTGTTCGGCTCCTGGGGTGTCTTCTACGACATCTTCAAGCTCGAGTTGCCGCGCGGCTCGTTCGGCGGCGACAAGTGGCTCGAGTACTACTACACGCTCGACACCTTCAACTGGAACACGCTGGTTGACGGGTCGAACTGCCCGCCGGCCTGCCCGGGCACGCTGCTCCGCACGACGGACTTCCGTCACCCGTCCTTCGGCTCGGATGCCATCGATCCGAACCTGAAGCCGATGCGCCAGCAGGAAGCCACGTTCGGCCTCGACCATCAGCTGAACGACGCGATGTCGGTCGGCGTCCACTACGTGCACAAGCAGATCGATCGCGCCATTGAAGACACCGGCTCGCTCGACGCGCAGAGCAACGAGATCTACATCATCGCCAACCCGGGCGAGGGTCTCGCGGCGCTGGCCTACACCAACCCGAAGGTGCCGCTGCCGAAGGCGAAGCGCGATTACGACAGCGTCGAATTCGCGTTCGAGAAGCGCATGCGCAACAACTGGTACTTCCGCCCCAGCTACCTGTGGAGCCGGTTGTATGGCAACTACTCGGGCCTGTCGCAGTCGGATGAAAACGGCCGCACCAGCCCGAACGTCGGCCGCGCGTTCGACTACCCGGTGATGATGTTCCAGGACGGCGGCCAGGCAGCCTACGGCCCGCTCGCGACGGATCGTCCGCACCAGTTCAAGGCGCAGTTCATTTACCAGTTCAACTTCGGCACGAGCGTCGGGTTGAACCAGTACGTGGCGAGCGGCCTGCCGGTAACCCGCGAACTCGGCATCTACCCGAGCAGCAACCTGCCGGTCCAGTACCTGGGCCGCGGCAGCGACGGCCGCACCCCGATGTATTCGCAGACCGACCTGGTCGTGCAGCACACGGTCAAGATGGCCGGCGGCCGCAGCGTGCAGGTGAGCCTCAACGTCCTGAACCTCTTCGACCAGAAGGTGGCGACGGGCAAGTACTCGACCTACCAGAAGGTCAACGGCGTGGTGCCGGACGAGACACTGTTCTTCACGGGACGCCAGACGCTGGCATCGCTGATCACGGCGCAGAACGTCGCCAAGGATCCGCGCTTCCTGATGAACAACGCGTTCCAGGGGCCGCTCGTGGCCCGCTTCGGCGTGAAGTTCCTGTTCTAGTTCACGCGCTCGTGTAAAGATCGACGCCCCGCGGATCTCGCATCCGCGGGGCGTTGTTGTTTGTGGAGATCAGCATGCGCTCACTCGTCGCATTGGTTGTTGTTCTCACCGTCGCCGTACCCGCCGCCGCGCAGTCGCCAGGGGATCGCGCCAAGGCCCGCCTGCAGAATCAACTCGGGTGGGATTACATGAAAAGCGAGCGATTTGAGGACGCGGTGAAGGCGTTCCAGCAGTCCGTCGAGACCGACCCCACGTTCGAGATGCCGTGGTACGGACTCGGCCGCGCCCACCTGGCGCTCAAGCAGTTCGTCTCGGCGACGAGCGCGCTCACCCGCTGCAAGAATCTCTACGAAAACATCGCCGGACGGCACTTCACCAACCAGCAGGAAGCGCAGCGATTCCGGCAGGACCGCATCACCGACCTCGACGAACGCATCCGCCAGGTGCAAACCGGCCCGCAAACGATCCAGACGCAGGATCAGTTGCGGCAGCTGCAGGAACAGCGCCGCCAGATCCAGGAATACATCGCACGCGGTAACAACATGACGATCGAGAACACGGTGCCCGCGTGGGTGTCGCTCTCGCTCGGCAGCGCGTACTTCAGGTCCGGCAAGTTCGAGGACGCCGAACGTGAATTCAAGGCCGCGGTGGCCGCCGACGGCAAGTCAGGCGAGGCACTCAGCAATCTCGCCGTCGTGTATCTCGAAACGCAGCGGTTCGATCTCGCCAAGCAAGCGATCGATGCGGCAAAGAAGACCGGCTTCAAGGTGAACCCGGAACTCGAACGAGCGATTCGCGCGAGAGCAAAATAAGATGAGCTCGCGCCGGCGTTCGTCACACCATCCGTCACTCGTCACACGCGCGAATTCAAATTGTCGAACGCCATCTCCCTCCTTTTGTTTTTTTTCGTCACGGCCCGCAATCGGCTCATCGTCTAAGTAAAACGAAACAGGCACTTTAGAAATTCATTCGTCCCACGACGCGTGGCACGGACTTTCCTTTCCTGAACGTTCGTTTGAGCGCGTTCGCCGGCGTGGCATTCACGCATGGAGAGCGCGTTCGTCAGTCCATTCAAGGAGAGAGATCACTTATGCGTAAGAGCCTAAGTGCCATCGTCGCTGCGTTGTCGGTCCTGTTCGCTGGATCCGCACATGCGCAGGTTGCGACGACGGGCACGATTCAGGCCGTCGTTGCAGATAAGGACGGCGGTCGACTTCCCGGCGTGACAGTCACGGCTGAGGCCGCTGACGTCGTCACCAAGCGCACCGCCGTGACGGACGCAACCGGCACTGCGGTGCTGGAAGCGCTGGCGCCATCGAGCCAGTACAAAGTCACGATGACGCTGGCCGGCTTTGCCGATCAGGCACGCGAGAACGTGCTTGTCCGGTCGGGCCAGTCGGTGTCGCTCAACGTGACGCTGCAGATCGCGGGCCTCACCGAAGCCGTCACCGTGACGGCGGCGAGCCCGGTGGTTGACGTGCGCAGCGCCACGTCGGGTCAGGACATCACGTTGCAGCTGACCGAGTCGCTGCCGACGGGACGTTCGTACCAGAGCTACCTGCAGCTGGTGCCGGGCGTGATGCCCGACAGCCAGAATGCCACCGGCAATCCCGCGTCGCGGTCCGGCATGAACTGGAAGGACGTGCAGACCAACGACAACCTCGGGTACTCGACCGACAACTTCTACTACTTCGAGGGCATCAACGTCACCGACCCGGTCGCGGGCACGTTCGGCGCGAACCTGAACACCGAGATCATCCAGGAACAGAAGGTGATCACGGGCGGCATTCCCGCGGAATACGTCGGCGCCTCGGGCCTGATCTCGACGGTCATCACCAAGTCAGGCACCAACAGCTATTCCGGTTCGGCCAACTACTTCTTCCAGAACGACAATCTGGTCGCGGCCAACAAGCACAACCCCGACAACAGCTTCAGCTCGCTCGACACGGCGTTCACCATCGGCGGGCCGTTCCTCAAGAACAAGGCGTGGGGCTTCGGCAGCTGGCGCTACCTGAAGGACACGCGCGACGTCAGGATACGCGCGCGTTCCTGCGCACCGTGGACACGATCCAGAAGTTCGACTGGACGCTGGCGCCGCGCCTGAGCGCCGCCTACGACCTCAGAGGCGACGGTCGCCACAAGCTGTCGGCCTACTGGGGCCGTTACTACGACCCGATCCGCATGGACATGACCAACTTCGCGGGCACGACCAACGGGTCGACGCGCGAGGAGCAGGTGTTCATCAATAACCAGTGGGTCACCTACCGCGTGCGCGGCTTCTCGGCAGTGCCCGACGGCCTGTTCGCGCCGAACACCAAGACGCCGTACACCGACGAACTGCAGCTGCAGTACGAGTCGGATCTCGGCAACAACATGGCGATCTCGGCGGCGTACTACAACCGCCGCACCCGCGACATCTTCGAGGACTTCGATCCGGGCATCTACACCGTGCCGTCGCAGTACGGCGGTGACGTCAACGCGCCGAACTCGCTGTTCCTCGGCTGGCAGTACTTCGGCTTCGATCCGAACAACCCGCCGAAGGCGAACTTCTTCCTGAGCACGCTCAAGGGCGGCGAGCGCAACTACAACGGTCTCGAGCTGGTGTTCCGCAAGCGCTATTCGAACAACTGGCAGGGCCTGATGTCGTACAGCTACCTCGACGCCAAGGGCAACACCGTGTCGGACGGCAACGCCGACTTCGCCGGTGACGTGTTCTGGCTCGATCCGCGCGCGCCCAACATGCAGGGCACGATCCCGGGCACGATCCATCACCTGTTCAAGGCGGGCGGTTCGTACACCACCCGCTGGGGCATCGAGCTCGGCGCCGGCTATCGCTGGAACTCGGGCACGATCGTGAACAAGACGCAGCTGGCCTCCAACCGCCGCCTGCCGATCCAGGTCGACGTGCCGTTCGCCTTTGGCGGCATCTCCGACAACTGGGTCGCGCCCGGTGCGATCGGCGCCGTGCAGAACCCGTCCTGGGGCCAGTTCGACGTCCGCGCCCAGTACGTGAAGAAGCTGGCGAACCGGTTGACGACGGAGTTCTTCGTCGACGTGTTCAACCTGTTCGACGACCAAGCGGCCACGCGCACCGAAGACCTCGTGGCCGGCACCGGCTCGACGAAGTTCGGTGACGAGATCGCCTGGGTGAACCCGCGCCGCGCGTTCCTCGGCGCGCGCCTGAAGTTCTAGGGGCTAGGGACTAGGGACTAGGGGATTAGGGGCTGGGCCCCTAGTCCCTAATCGATTTGCGCTCGCTGAAGTTTCCCGCTGAAGTCCACGTAGACCGACTTCCATTCAGAGAACACATCGAGCGCCGCGAGGCCGGCCTCGCGGTGGCCGTTGCCGGTCGCCTTGGTGCCGCCGAACGGCAAGTGCACTTCGGCGCCGATCGTCGGCGCGTTGACGTAGAAAATTCCCGTGTAGACGTCACGCATCGCCTTGAAGGCGCGATTGATGTCCTGCGTGTAGATCGAGCACGACAATCCGTAGGCGACATCGTTCGCGATGGCGACGGCTTCGTCTGCTGATGTGCACTTGATCACCGACACGACCGGCCCGAAGATCTCTTCGCGCGCGATGCGCATCTGCGGCGTGACACCGGTGAACACGGTGGGCTCGTGGAAAAAGCCGTTGGCAAACGCGCCGGATGACAGGCGGTTGCCGCCGCACGCGACCGTCGCGCCCTCCTGCTTGCCGATCTCGACGTAGCTCATCACCTTCTGCAGTTGCTTCTCGCTGATCGACGGCCCCATCTGCGTCTTCGGATCGAGACCATCGCCGACGCGCAGCGCCCTGGCGCGGGCCACGAACTGCTCGACGAATCGATCGTGCACCTTCTCGTGCACGATGACGCGGCTCGCAGCGGTGCAGCGCTGGCCCGTCGTCCCAAACCCGCCCCACACGCAGCCCTCGAGCGCCAGCTCGAGGTTCGCATCGTCCATGATCATGATGGCGTTCTTGCCGCCCATTTCGAGATGGACCTTCTTGAAGTGCGGCGCCGCGTTCTGATTGACGAGCTTGCCGACCGCGGTCGAGCCCGTGAACGAGACGACCGACACGTCCGGATGCGTCGTGAGGATCTCACCCACTGCAGGGCCGCCGACGACGAGGTTGACGACGCCGGGTGGCACGCCTGCCTCTTCGAGGACCTTGACGAAGTTGACCGACGACAGCGGCGTGAGCTCCGACGGCTTCAAGACGACCGTGTTGCCGCAGACCAGCGCGGGAATGATCTTCCAGGATGGGATGGCCATCGGGAAGTTCCACGGCGTGATCATCGAGCAGACGCCAAGCGGCTGGCGGATCGACATCGCGAACTTGTCGCGCAGCTCGGAAGGCGCGGTCTGGCCATGCTGGCGGCGGCCTTCGGCCGCGAGGAAGTACGTCATGTCGATCGCTTCCTGCACATCGCCGCGCGTCTCATCCAGCACCTTGCCCATCTCACGCGTCATGTCGCGCGCAAACTCTTCCTTGCGCCGTTCGATGATCTGCGCCGCCTTGAAGAGGATCTCGGCGCGCTTTGGCGCAGGGACGAGCCGCCACGACTGATAGGCGTGCTTCGCTGCGGCGATGGCTCGCTCGGCGTCGCTCGCGGTTGAATCCGCAAACAGGCCGATGAGGTCGCTGGTGTTGGCGGGGTTACGGTTTTCGAGTTTGGCGCCAGAATCCGAGGGCAGCCACTGTCCGGAGATGAAGTTGCCAAAAAACGTCATCCGTAGATTCTATTTCTTGTCACCTTAAACGGTCGCACTTCGGCCATTTCTGTCGCGAAAGCGCCAGAAGCGTCTGGCATGGTTCCTGTATCGATTCCGGGTCAGGAGACCACGCTCATGAGGCCCGCACCCGCCAGCACCGGCAGCATCCTCCCCCGCGCCCTGATCATCGGAGCCGGGCCGGAGGCGCTCATCGGCATCGAGCCGATGCTTGGCTCGAACCGCTTCCGCGTCGACTTCCTGGACAAGGATGCGACCCCGTACATGGCCATCCGCCGGCGGCGGCCCGATCTGGTGGTGCTGTGTTTCGCGCCCGACGATGAGGAGGCGTGCCAGGTGTTGCAGATGTTGCAGCTCGATCCGTCGACCCGCCGCCTGCCGATCCTCACCTATATCGAGGGAGAACCCTACGCTATAATCCCGAGCCAATGGCCTCGGACAAGCGGGATTCCGAGCGCGTCGAGTTCCTGGGAGCGCTGCACGGTGAGGTGATGGTCTTCCAGCCTGCAGCCATCCGCCAGATGAGTCATGGCGGCATGCAGGTGGAGACCGGCTTCCCGCTGCAGCTCGATTCCCTTCACGATTTCCGTCTCACCCTCGGCCAGCGCTCGGTCGTGGTCAAGGGCCGCATCGCGCATTCGCGCATCAGCGATGTCGATCAGGACATCATCACCTATCGATCGGGCATCGAATTCATCGAGCTGTCCGATCGCGTCGCCAGCGCCATCGCGCTGTTCGTCGACGAGATCGCCAAGGAAAAAGAAAAGGCCGGCAAGTAGCCGGGTCAGAGTCCGAGGTGCGCGAGGTAGTCGCCGGAGCTGATGCGCTCGGCGCGGCCGAGCGGCGCGTTGTAGAAGTACGCCCACGCCTTCTCGATGGCGCCGCTATCCAGCGTCACGTCTGCCAACACGCGCGTGTAAAGACTACGTGACGGCTCTGCGGGACGGTGGCCTTCGATCTCGTCGAGCGCTGCGAGCACGCCCGTGATGTCGGATGCCGCGTAGACCTCGCCCCACACCACACCGTCATCGTCTGCTGGAATCGCCGCGGGATAGATGCCGAGGTCGAACAGCGCGGCCCTGATGGTGCCGCGCCCTATGAAGGTGAGCTTTGGAGTGATGCGCTGGCGTCCCGGCCGGTTGAACGGGGACATCAGCGTGCCGTAGAAGAAAACGTGGTCGCCCACTCCGGGGCGACGGGTTGCAGTGCGTCAGCCCTT
>CAZBYY010000122.1:0-10035 GCA_964495855.1 uncultured Acidobacterium sp.
CTCGGGCACGTCGCTGTTCAACGTGCGCGGCGGCGGCGGCGCCGCCTGAATGCGCGCGAGCAGTTCCGACATCGCCGTGTCGTCGCCCTTGATGCGCTGGCGGCCGACGAGCGTGTCGTAGAGGATCAACCCGAACGCGTAGATGTCGGCGCGCGTGTCGAGCTGCCGGCGCTGCGCCTGTTCGGGCGCCATGTATTCGAGCGTGCCGATCACCGAGCCCTTCGCCGTCTGCGTGCTACCGTGCTCGACGGTGCGCGCGATACCGAAGTCCATGATGAGCGCGTCGCCGCCATCGGGCGGCTCGCCCTTCTCGATCATGATGTTCTCGGGCTTGAGATCGCGATGGACGATGCCCTTGTCGTGCGCGGCGGCGAGGCCGAGCGCGATCTGCCGCGCCATGATCAGCGCCCGCGCAACGGGCACGCGGCCGTCGCGGCGCAGGATGTCGGCGAGCGTGTGCCCCTCGATGAAGGGCATCGTCAGGTACTTGATGCCGTCCACGTCGCCGATGTCGTGAATGCGCACGACGTGGCGATGCGTGATCTGCCGCGCGAGCACTAACTCGCGCTTGAAGCGCTGTTCGAGATCGCGCGCCGCGGTCGCATCCGATTGCGCAGCCGGGCGGATCACCTTGATCGCGACGCCGACACCAAGCTCGTGATCGAACGCCTGGTACACCGCGCCCATGCCGCCGGCGCCGAGCAGCCTGATGATCGTGTAGCGAGGGCCGACCTGATCGCCGGCGCGGAACGGGCCGTCAGCCCCCGGACGGGCCGAGCCGAGCGATGTGGCAACGCCCTCCGGGCCAATCGTCGGCGCGGCCGGGATCGCCATCGTCGGCATCGACGGCGTGGGGTCGCCAATCCGAGTCGCGGCGGCTTCGGCGCTCACCGGAGCCGACAAAATTTGCGTCCGCGATCCGCACGCTGGACAGAATTGCGCCCCCGGTGGCGTGGGTTGGCCGCAACTGGCGCAAGGGGCACCTGAGGTCTGCATTACAACGAGCCGCGTCGATTATCGCGCAAACCCGAACGCGGCTGCGACCACGAGGGCTTAAATGGCCCAAAATCGGCCAAAATCCACATTACCCGACCGGGTCTGGCGGATTTTGCACACATCACTTTAAATGCCGAACTCGTTGTGCAAAAGGCAGAGGTTGGCTAGACTGCGCGGCCGGACGAATCACCTTGATCGCCACCGCCACGCCAAGCTCGTGATCGAACGCCTGATAAACAGCGCCCATGCCACCGACGCCGAGCAACTTGAGGATCGTGTACCGCGGGCCGACCTGCTGCCCCGCCTGGAAGGGACCATCACCCAGCCGCGTCGGCTTCGGCGAGGGGCTGTTCAGATTGGTCACGGCGGCGGCCGGATCGAACGTGACGGCGTCAGCAACGGAAGGTCTCGGCGTCGCGACCGTCTGCGGCAACCCCGTGGCAGCGGTCGGCAACCCGGTCGGGACGCCCAACGCCGTACGGGCTGAAGCGATCGCGCTGTCCGAGGCCAGCAACGTCGGGGTGCCACACTTGGGACAGAACCCCGCGCCCTGCGGCACTGGCTGGCCACACTTCGCGCACGGGGGGTTGAGCGTCGTCTCGTCCATTCAGGGGCGCAAAATCGGGCCTCAATTATTGCGCAATTCGCTCGCGGCCACGATGAGAACGGCGCGATAACTTCCACGAAACGAAGGGGGTTATCGCCGTGAGGTTATTATTTGGTGACAGTCACCCAATATGAACAAAGGCCTTGTCGCCGCCGTTGTCGCCGCTGCCATCGCCCTCGCGCTTGCCTTCTATCTCCATGGCCCGCGAAGCGCTCCCCCTGAGCGAGAGTCTTCCGCGGCGCCTCCGCCTTCGCGCATCGTTCCCAAGAAGGTCGATCCGCCGACTCCCATCCCGACGACACCCGCGGCGGACACGCCGCGCAAGGCCGCACCGAAGAAGGCAGAGACCGCACCGGCGGCTCCTGCCGCCCCGGTCGCCCCAGCCGCGCCAACGACGGCATCGCTGACGCTCGAAACGGATGTGCCGGGCGCGTCGGTGTTCATTGATCGGCAATTCGTCGGCAACACGCCGCTCTCGCTCGACAAACTGGAGCCGGGCACCAAACGGATCCAGATCACGGCCACGGGGTTCGACAGCGTGCAGAAGATGGTCGAACTGAATCCCGGCCCCAACACGGTCTCGATTCGCGTCAAGGAGGTCAGCCTCAACGCGAAGATCAACGTCGTTCACAAGCACGCGATGGGGTCATGCGAGGGCACACTGTCCGCAACGCTCGATGGACTCCGCTACGACACCACCAACAAGGGCGATGCGTTCACGCTCGCGTTTCCGCAAGTCGAAACTTTCGCGGTCGATTACCTGCAGAAGAACCTGCGCGTGAAGCAGAAGGGCGGCAAGACGTGGAACTTCACGCTGCCCGACAAGGACGGCAACGCCGATCCGCTGTTCGTGTTCCACCGCGACGTCGAGGCGGCCCGCAAGAAGCTGGCCGACGGCTACGCCAGGGCCCAGTAGGCTGCATCGGTAAAATCGAAGTATTGCCTTCAAATAACGTATTTTTCCGAACCTTCAGCGCTTTGCTATCCTTGGAACCATGAAACGGATCTTCCTGTTCCTCCTGACGAACGTCGCGATCATGATCACGCTGTCGATCGTGCTCGCGATCCTCGGCGTCGGCAAGTTCGTGACCCCGTCGGGTCTGAACTACGTCGCGCTGATGATGTTCTCCCTGGTGTGGGGCTTCGGCGGCGCGCTGATCTCCCTCGCCATGTCGCGCTGGATGGCCAAGACCGCCATGGGCGTCCAGCTCGTCGACGGCCGCACCGGCCAGCCGGACCTCGACTGGCTCCACGCCACCGTCGAGCAGCTCACGCGCAAGGCCGGGTTGCCGATGCCGGAAGTCGGCATCTACGACTCGCCTGAAGTGAACGCGTTTGCGACCGGCCCGAGCAAGCGCAGCAGCCTCGTCGCCGTGTCGAGCGGCTTGCTGCGTTCGATGCGCCGTGAGGAAATCGAAGGCGTGCTCGCGCACGAGGTGTCGCACATCCAGAACGGCGACATGGTGACGATGACGATGATCCAGGGCGTGGTGAACGCGTTCTCGATCTTCTTCTCGCGCGTGATCGCCAACGTCATCCGGCAGCTGGTCGATGAGCGCATGTCGAACCTGGTCTTCTTCGTCTCGACCATCGTCTTCGACATCATCTTCAGCTTCCTCGGCATGATCGTCGTCGCCTGGTTCTCGAGGGCGCGCGAATTCCGCGCCGACGCCGGCGCCGCCACGCTGTCGAGCCGCGGCAACATGATCGCGGCGCTGCAGCGCCTCGCCGCCAACCAGGCGATGGTCGACCAGGGCCACCCCGAGCTGGCCGCGATGAAGATCAACGGCGCGCGCCTGCGCGGCCTGATCTCGACGCACCCCCCGCTCGAAGAGCGCATCGCCGCCCTCCAGCGCCTCCAGTAAAAAGGAACCTGCTTCACTTTTACGGAATACGTAAGGGCCCGCTCCGGCGGGCCCTTATAATTTGGGCGTGGTTTCCGAAACCGTTGAAGCCGAAGGCCACCTGATCGATTCAGGTAACTTCCAGTCGATCCTGACCACGGTGGTCGAGCACGGCTCCGAGTACGAGATTCTTCGCTTCGAAGTCGGGCGCACCAACGCAGAAGGTTCGCACCTCACGCTGAAACTGACATCCGACACCGATGAGCGGTTGCAGGATCTGCTCTCGAAGCTCTCGGTGTTCGGCTGTTTCGTCGAAGGCACCCCCGAGGCGATCGTCCGCGCCGCGGACATGGACGGCGCTGCGCCCGAAGATTTCTACTCGACCACCAACCACCGCACGCAGGTCTTCCTGAACGGCGAATGGCGCCTGGTGGACAACCAACGCATGGATGCGGCGCTGGTCGTGTCGGCTAGCGCCCAGCCCCCGCGCGTCGAGTGCCGCAAGATCCGCGACATCCGCAAGGGCGATCAGATCGTTTGCGGCATGCAGGGCATTCGCGTGCTGCCCGACGTGCAGTCGCGCGACAAGCCGAGCTTCGGCTTCATGAGCAACGAAGTGTCGTCCGAGCGGCGCGTCGAGACCGCCGTCGCGCGCGTCGCCGACATGATGCGACGCGTCAAGAAGGACGGCGGCAAGATCGCCTTCGTTGCCGGCCCGGTCGTCGTTCACACCGGCGGCGCGCAGTACTTCTGCGACCTGATCCGACACGGCTACGTCGACGTGCTGCTCGCCGGCAACGCCCTCGCCGTGCACGACATCGAAGTGTCGCTGTCGGGCACGTCGCTTGGCATCGACCTCAGCAGCGGCCATCCCGTCGAGCACGGCCACAGAAATCACATGCGCGCCATCAACGCCGTGCGCCGCGCCGGCGGCATCGGCAAGGCCGTCGACAGCGGCATCCTCAAGACAGGCGTGATGCACGCGTGCCACACCTTCGGGGTGAAATACATCCTCGCCGGATCGATCCGCGACGATGGCCCGCTGCCAGAGACGATGATGGATTTGATCGCGGCGCAGGATGCGTACGGCAAGGCGCTCGCCGATGTCGATGTCGTCGTGATGTTGTCGTCGATGCTGCACAGCATCGGCGTCGGCAACATGCTGCCGTCGTGGGTGAAGGTGATCTGCGTCGACATCAACCCCGCCGTCGTGACGAAGCTGTCGGATCGCGGCTCGACGCAGACCATCGGCATCGTCACCGATGTAGGATTGTTCCTCCACCAGTTAGCCGAACAGTTGAAGGCCCATGTTTAAGACGCTGATCGATCCCTCCACGCTCGCCGGCAAGCTCGAAGACAAGACCTGGATCGTGGTCGACTGCCGATTCGATCTCGCCAATCCGGCGAAGGGCGAAGAGCTGTATCGCGAGGCGCACATTCCCGGCGCGCGCTATGCGCATCTCGATCGTCACCTGTCGGGCGTGAAGACCGGAAAGAACGGGCGCCATCCGCTGCCCGACATCGATCAGATCACGCGCAACTTCAGCGACCTCGGCATTTCGCCGGGCATGCAGGTCGTCGCCTACGACGCCGACACCGGCATGTACGCGTCGCGCTTGTGGTGGATGCTGCGGTGGATGGGTCACGATGCGGCGGCCGTGCTCGATGGCGGCCTCGCGCGCTGGCTGCATGAAGGACATGCGGTGCGGGGCGGCGTCGAGTCATCGACGCCTGGCAACTTCAAGGGTTCACCGCGTCCTGGATGGCGTCTGAGCGCCGACGAGGTGCTGAAGGACTTGAAGAACCCGCTGCGGCAGCTGGTCGATGCCAGAACGCCGGAGCGATTCCGCGGCATCGGCGAGACGATCGATCCGGTCGGCGGTCACATTCCCGGCGCGGCGAACTACTTCTACATGCAGAACCTCACCGCGGAGAAAACGTTCAAGTCTCCGGAAGATCTGCGCACGCAGTGGAATGCCGTGCTCAAGGGACGCGATGCGCGCGACGTGGTGATGTATTGCGGCTCCGGCGTCACGGCGTGCCACAACCTGCTCGCGCTCGAGCACGCCGGCTTGCACGGCGCCAAGATCTACCCGGGATCGTGGTCCGAATGGTCGGCCGACCCCACCCGCCCGCGCGCGACTGACGAGGACTAGGCACCCGAGAATTCAACCGGGTCTCCGACGTGGATCTCCCCATCGCCGAGGACTTCACCGAACGCGCCTCCGCCCCACGGAATGCTCATCGCGTTCTGCAAGCCGCCGGCAACGGCCTCCATCTGCTCGCACGGGCGCGTCTCACCGTAGATGCGCACGCGCACCGATCCGATCTTGAGGATCTTGCCGCGCGCGTTGTCGAAGTCGATGTCGGAGACGAGCAGATTCGCGCGCCGACGACGGGGATCGATCGTGGCGCCCATCGCGTCGGTGATCTCCTGCCAGTGCTTGCGCGAGAGGATTGTGACCTGGCGCTTCCCGCCCTGGTTCGCGTTGCCGACGAGACCGCGTCCGGCCTTCAGCGTTGCCGACGACACCGGATCCATCGGCCCGCGCTTCACCCGCTTGATCCAGATCTGTTCGAGTCGACTCATCGCCCGTTCGCCTGTTGCCCTGTTGGCCTGTTGGCCTGTTGGCCTGCTAGAGTCCGAGCACCGCGAGCGGAATCCACTCTTTGAGCTGCGTGGCGTGCGGCTTGATCAGCGCGATGTTCTTCGGCGGCACTTCCGGCATCGGAATATCTGGAATCTGCGTGTTCGATTTGTTCGCGCTTTCGCGCGCGAGGTCTTCGATCTTCGACATGTCGATGCCGCTGGCGAGGTGCATGCCGGCCGCTTCCCACACGCGTCGCCGGACCCAGTCGTACTCGGCGTCGGAAAACTTCTGCGTGTTGAGCGCGGTCACCTGCGCGCGGCGCGCATCGATGTAGATGTTGGCGAGATCGGAAAAGATCCCGGTGACTTCCGAAAGCGATAACGGCTGGCTGCCCTCGGTCTTCTTCCGGATCTCGGCGGACTTCGTCTCGATTTCCGACCAGCGGCCGCCGAGCTCGTTTCGCACCTTGGTCTGCACCGCGATGAAGCGTTCGATCTGCGCCTGCGTCAACTCGCCGCTCTTCGGCGGCTCGTACGGGGTCTTGATCGTGACGCGATCGCCGAGTTGCGACAGCTCGCGCGCCCGCGCCACGTAGCCGCCGGCGTTGTCGATCATCGGTTTCGCAAACCGGTACGCGTAGTAGCCGGCCACGCCAAAGCCAACGAGCGCGATGACGAGGACGATCAGGCAGCCGGTGAGGAGCTTCTTCAACGGGCCTGTCCCGTCAGCGCGCCCCTCGCGGCGTCAGACGCGATCCATCGGCTGTAGCCGCCCGCGAGATTGGTCACCTGCCTGCGACCCATCTTCTGCAGCAGCGACGCGGCGATCGACGACCGCGCACCCGTCTGGCACTGCAGCACGATCGGCGTGTCCGCCGGCACCTCGTTCAGGCGCTCAGGAAGCCGGCCGAGCGGGATGTGCACCGCCGACGGAATGTGCCCGTCGCTCCACTCGTTGTCGTTGCGCACGTCGATCAGCATCAGGCCGTTCGCCGGCAGCTTGGTTGCCAGCTCTTCGGCCGTCATCTGCGGAATCGTCTCGCCGCCCTCGCCGGCAAACGACGCGAAGTCGCCCGCGATGCGAGTGAGCCCGATCAGGCCGAGCGCGCGACGCACTTCGTCGATGCGATCGGTGATCACGTAGAAATCTCGCTCGTACGGAATGAACCATCCGGCCCAGGTGACGAACGACCCGTTGAGCGGAATGTTCAGCGTGCCGGTGCGATGGCCTTTGGCATAGTCCGCTGCGGGACGCGTGTCGATCACGAGGCTGCCCTCGAGCAGCAGTTCGTCGATCGTCGGCTTGACGGATCGCATCGCCGGCGCCATGTCCCACGGCTCTTTGTTGATCCGCTTCATCACCGCGAAGTACGGCGGCGGATCGGGTTGGCCGGTGAGGACCTTCCCGACAAATTCATCTTCCGATTTGCAGGCGAACGCCCAGTTGAACATCCGCTCGTAGCCGAGCGTGCTGTGCGGCACGGCGCTGATGCCCTTGCCGCAGGCCGATCCGGCGCCGTGTCCCGGCCAGATCTGCAGCCAGTCAGGATTCTTCGCAAACGCCTGGAGGCTCTTCCACAACGTCCTCGCCCCCGCCTCCATCGTCCCCATGATCTTGGCGGCCTTCTCGAGCAGGTCTGGACGGCCGACGTCGCCGACGAAGACGAAGTCGCCCGTCACCGCGGCAATCGGCTGATCGGCCACGGCACCGTCGGTGATCATGAAGATGATGTGCTCCGGAGTGTGGCCGGGCGTGTGGACGACGTCGACCTTGACGTTGCCGATCGTCATGCGATCGCCGTGTTTGAGCTTGCGATCGTGGGGGAACAGGTACTTCCAGCTCGCATCGCCCTCGTCTGAGAGACAAAGGCTGGCGCCCGTCCGCTGCGCCAGTTCGCGGGCTCCGGACGCGAAGTCCGCGTGGATGTGTGTCTCGGTGATGTGGGTGATGCGCAGCTTCGCGGTCTCAGCGGCGTCGATGTACTGCTGAATGTCGCGATGCGGATCGATGACGATGGCCTCGCCCGCCGCGGCACAGCCGATCAGGTAGCTGTTCTGCGCGATGAGCGGCTCGAAGAATCGTTTGACAATCATGGTGGGGATCCCTCCCCCATGATAAGGGAACCTGCTTGACTTTTACGCGATACGTAAATTTTCGCGGCGGGACGCCCCATTCTGATTGGCCGGCGAATCGCGTCCAAATCGATGCGCTCCTGAGGCACGCCGACGATCGTCTTCCAGTCGGCAGGAAGCGAAATCGGCGAAGGATGCAGCAGGTCACGCTCGCCCGTCTCGCGGTCCCACAAGCTGCCCCACTCCCATTGTTCGGGGGCCCGAACAAGGCCGGCACGTAACGGATTCGCTTCGATATACCGCATGACGTTCAGCAAATGGCCGTCACCCTCGACGACGTCGTTCCAATACCGTCGCTGAAAGATGTGCCCATGCCCCTTCGATCGGTCGCACGATCTCAGGTCGCAAGCATGTTCACGTTGAACGTAGTGCATGTACGCAGAAAGTGCCGCCAAGTCCGCGGCCCAGACAAGCAGGTGGAAGTGATTCGGCATCAGGCAGTACGCGTAGAGATGCACCTCGAAGCGCTCCCGCGCCTCTCGTAACAAGACGAGAAACGACCCGTAATCAACAAGATGCGGAAAGATCGTTTTCCGATCGTTTCCGCGGTTGGTGATGTGGTGAATCGATCTGTCCGGCACAATTCGACGTTGCGGCATCACGCGCCTCCCTGTGAGAGCGCCTCCGCAAACGCAATCAATATGCCGTCGTCAGATTTACGTCTTTCGTAAAAGTCAAGCAGGTTGATTAAACAGGTCGCGGTAGAAGGCGAGTTCCTCTTCGAGGCAGCGGATGATGTTCTCCGCCTTGCGGAAACCGTGCTGCTCACCCTCAAAGGTGACGTACTTCACCTTGAGCCCTTTGGCCCGGACGGCGTTCGCCATCATCTCCGACTGATTCGGCGGCACGACCTTGTCCTCCAGTCCCTGGAACAGGATGATCGGCACGTTGAGGCGATCGGTGAAGTGAATCGGCGATCGCGCGATGTAGGTGTCACGCGCGGCAGGATATGGGCCGATCAGCGATTCGTTGTAGCGCGATTCGAACTTGTGCGTGTCCTGCTGCAGCACCTCGAGATCGCTGATGCCGTAGTAACTCGCGCCCGCTTTGAACGTGTCGTGGAACGTCAGCGCAGCCAGCGTCGTGTATCCGCCCGCACTGCCGCCGCGGATGATCAGGCGATGCGGATCCGCCTTGCCCATCGCGACCATCGCGCGCGCACCGGCGACGCAGTCCTCGACGTCGACGATCCCCCACTGCCCCTTCAGCCGATCGCGATACGCGCGGCCGTAGCCGGTGCTGCCGCTGTAATTCACGTCGAGCATCGCAAAGCCGCGACTGGTCCAGAACTGGATCTTCGGATCGAGCACGTCGAGCGTCGCGCCCGTCGGCCCGCCGTGCGTGATCACGATCAGCGGCGGCAGGTCGCCCGCGGGCCCCTGCGCCTCAGGATTCGTCGGCGGATAGTAGAACGCGTGCACGTCACGATCGCCGGCCGTGTAGGTCACCGCTTCAGCAACGGAGATCCACTCCGCAGCCATCGGTTCACCGACAGACGATCGGAGCACGCGGCGACGAAAGCCGGTCGCATCCGCCTGCAACATCACGATCGCCGGCGCGTCGCTCGGCGATCCGCCGATGAAGTTGATCTCGCTCGTCGTCGCCTTGATCGATTCGAGCGGCTCGAGTCCATTCAGGTCGAAGGGCGTAAACTGCTTCGTCTCGACATCGATCATCGCGAGCTTCCATCGCCCGCCCTCGGTATACGTCGCGGCGATTCGATCGCGTCCCGCAAACGCATACGTCACCATGCTGAACGTCCACTGCGGCTTGCCGAACTCCGCCGGCATCGGACAGATCGCGTCGACGGGATCACCACCCGCGCTCAGCGGCGCCGACGGATCCCAGCGATACAGATTCCACCA
>CAZBYY010000123.1:0-9996 GCA_964495855.1 uncultured Acidobacterium sp.
TCAGCCTTGCGACCGTACTCCCCAGGCGGAATGCTTAATGCGTTAGCTTCGGCACGGCAGGGATCGATACCCGCCACACCAAGCATTCATCGTTTAGGGCTAGGACTACCGGGGTATCTAATCCCGTTTGCTCCCCTAGCTTTCGCGCCTCAGCGTCAGTGTTGGTCCAGGATGCCGCCTTCGCCACCGGTATTCCTCCAGATATCTACGCATTTCACCGCTACACCTGGAATTCTGCATCCCTCTCCCAAACTCGAGCCGTCCAGTATCAGACGCAGTTCCCAGGTTAAGCCGGGGGATTTCACGTCTGACTTAGATGGCCGCCTACGCGCCCTTTACGCCCAGTAATTCCGAACAACGCTTGCCACCTCTGTATTACCGCGGCTGCTGGCACAGAGTTAGCCGTGGCTTCCTTTAACGGTACCGTCACTCCCGAAATGATTAGCTTCCGGGTCTTTCGTCCCGTTCGACAGGGGTTTACAATCCGAAGACCTTCATCCCCCACGCGGCGTTGCGTCATCAGGCTTGCGCCCATTGTGAACAATTCCCCACTGCTGCCTCCCGTAGGAGTCTGGACCGTGTCTCAGTTCCAGTGTGGCCGTCCGCCCTCTCAGGCCGGCTACCGATCGTCGCCTTGGTGGGCCATTACCCCGCCAACTAGCTAATCGGACGCGGGCTCCTCTTCAAGCGCCAGGCCTTGCGGTCCCCGGCTTTGGTTTCTAGGTCTTTAAACCCAGAACGTCATGCGGTATTAGCGCCCCTTTCGGGACGTTATCCCCCACTCGAAGGTAGATCACCCACGCGTTACTCACCCGTTCGCCACTCTACTCAGGGCCGAAGCCCCTTTCGCGTTCGACTTGCATGTGTTAGGCACGCCGCCAGCGTTGATTCTGAGCCAGGATCAAACTCTCAAGTTTAACTTTGAGAGAGCGATTTAAGGCTCTCAATTACTTTGTTACTTCGTCTTTGTGTTGCCCTGTGTTGCCACAGGGCGCTGACACTCGACGGGCTGGTTGCTCGACTCGAGCTCACCCTTTCGGGTTCGCTCTTATCGAATGTGTTGCACGCTCTATCTAGTTTTCAAAGAACCAAGGACTTTGGCCTCTCGACCGCTCCCCGCGGACGCGACATCCAACCACTTGGATGTTGCTCCGGCCCTTTTTGGGGGAACCTTCCAAACTTACGACGACTAACCTTCCCTCGTCAACCTTTTTTTCGCGTTCGGCGAAAAAATCTTTAGGAGACTTGCTCGGGCAGCGCAGCTCCCTAGACCAAGGAAACTGCGTAGTTCGTGTCTATCGAATGTAGGTGATCAACAAATGGTTGTCAACACCACTACTTATGGGGTGATTTCCACGACGACCACATTCCGTTTGCCCTTGGCAACCTTCAGCCGGTTCCCCAGGGCCTGCTCTATAGATACCAACGCCCTGGGATCGTTGGCCGGCGCGTCGTTGATCGAAACGCCGCCTTGTTCGATCAACCTGAACGCTTCGCTCTTCGACTTCGCCAGACCGGCAAGCATCACCAGTTCGGTCGCCGGCAAGCCATCAACAAACCTCTGACGCGCAATCGTTGCGAAAGGCGTCACCTGCTGGAGCGCTTCTGCGGTGAGCGCGCCGCCGAAACGCAGCGCCGCATCGCTCTGCGCTTGCGTCACGGCGTCGTCACCATGCACGAGCCGCGTCACTTCTTCCGCAAGTCGACGCTGGGCGACACGCGACGCCGCGTCACGCTCGAGCGACGCCTGCAGCGCATCAATCGCCGCGCGGTCGAGGAACGTGAAGAACTTGAGGTACTTGATCACATCGCGGTCGTCAGTGTTCAACCAGAACTGATAGAAGTCGCGCACGCTCGTCCGCGAGGGATCCAGCCAGACGGTCCCCGCTTCGGTCTTGCCGAACTTCGTCCCCGCCGACGTCGTGACGAGCGGCAGCACGAGACCATGCGCTTTGCCGTCTGCCACCTTGCGGATCAGGTCACAGCCCGCAACGATGTTGCCCCACTGATCACTGCCGCCCATTTGAAGCGTGCAGCCAACGGCGCGATAGAGGTGCAGGAAATCATGCGCCTGCAGGAGCGAGTAGCTGAACTCGGTGAAGGAGATGCCGTCCTCGCTGCCCAACCGCCGCTTCACCGACTCCTTGGCGAGAAGGTAATTCACCGTGAAGTGCTTGCCGGTATCGCGAAGGAACTCGAGCAGGCCGATCGCGCGCAGCCAGTCGGCGTTGTTCATCATCCGCGCCGCGTTCGGCTTTGCGTCGAAATCCAGGAAGCGTTCGAGCTGCGCGCGCATGCCGCGCGCGTTTGCGTCGATCTCTTCGATCGACAGCAGCGTGCGCTCCTGGCTCTTGCCGCTCGGGTCGCCGATCATCCCGGTGCCGCCACCCACGAGCGCGATCGGCGAATGGCCAAAGCGCTGCAACCGCGCCAGCGCCATGATCGGCAGCAACGAGCCGACGTGCAGGCTGGACGCGGTCGGATCGAACCCGATGTAGCAGGTGACTTTCTCCGACCCGAGCATCGCCTGCGTGCCATCGGTCGCGTCGTAGACCATGCCGCGCCACTGAAACTCATCAAACAGATTCATGCGATTCCTGGAACGCCCTCGGGCCTGATGGCCTCATGGCGCTGTCCTAATATACTGAGGCCGTGGCCGTGACGCGCCGGGAGTTTATTCGCTCAGCCACCGCGATCTCGGTCGGCGCCGTTGCCGGTGTCGGCGCGTACGGGATCGCGTACGAACGCCACCGGATCACCAGGATCGCGCGTGCGGTGACGGTCCGCGGGCTGCCGCCCGCTCTCGACGGCTTGCGCGTCGGCATGATCACCGACATCCACCATAGCGCCGTGGTCTCGTCCGCGGATGTCATCCGCGCCGTGTCGCTGCTCAAGGAAGCGGCTCCGGACATTGTCGTGCTCGGCGGGGACTACGTGTCGTTTTTCGACCGAACCTACGTGACGCCTGTCGCCGAACTGCTTGCACCGCTTGCGGACGCGCCGCAGGGCGCATTCGCGGTGCTCGGCAATCACGATGACGAGAAAGACGTGCCGTCCGCGCTGGCCGCGCGCGGCTTCACGGTCCTCAAGGATCAGCGCACGCAGCTCACCATCAAGGGCGAGCGGCTCGACATCGCGGGCATCAAGTTCTGGACGCGAACACCGTCTGAAATCGCGCCGGTGCTCAAGGGCACGGGCGGCACCACGCTGTTGCTGGCCCACGATCCGCGGCGCCTCGTCGAAGCGGCCGCGTTGGATGTGCAGCTCGTGCTGTCCGGGCACACGCATGGAGGCCAGGTGGTGATACCGCACCTCGGCGCAGCCGCGGGACGCAAGTTCCCGGTGCTTGCCGGCTATGCGATGCGTGACAACACGGCGATCTTCGTGAGTCGCGGCGTCGGCACCGTGTACGTGCCGGTGCGGATCAACTGTCCACCCGACGTGGCCGTGCTGACCCTGCGCGCGGCGTGACCGCTACGCCAGCCCGTCGAGAACCTGCTGAATCGCCCGCGGGTAAAGCGCGTGCTCAACCACGAGAATCCGCGCGGCCAGGGTCGCGGCGTCATCGCCGCCAAGCACGGGTACCGCCTGTTGAAGCACGACCGGGCCGGCGTCCAGTTCCTTGTTCACAAAATGAACAGTGGCGCCGCTTTCGGTGGCACCGTCATCAATCGCCTGCTGCTGCGGATGGAGCCCGGGATATTTCGGGAGCAGTGAGGGATGAATGTTGAGGATGCGATGGGCGAAGGCATCAACGAATTCCGGGCTCAGCAGCCGCATGAAACCCGCGAGGCACACCAGCGCGACATCGCGCCGCTTCAGTTCGGTGACGAGCACGCGGTCGTAGTCTTCGCGGGATGGATAGGTCTTGTGGCTCAACACGAGCGTCTCGATGCCGGCCCTGACGGCGTGATCGAGTCCGGGCGCATCGGCGCGATTCGAAATCACGACGGCGATCCTTGCGTCGAGCCGGCCCTCGCTGATGGCGTCGATAATCGCTTTAAGGTTCGAACCTCTCCCCGAAATCAGCACGCCGAGCGTCCGGTTCATCGCGAACTGGCCAGCCTTTCCGCTGTCACACGTATTTGACTTCGGGCTCGCCGGCGATGATGTCGCCGATCACGACGCTGTTGGCCTCACCGGCGTTGAGGAGGTCGGCGCGGACGCCGTCCACATCGTCGGCCGACACGGCCAGGATCATGCCGATGCCCATGTTCAGCGCACGGCGCAAGTCGTACTCCGGCACGCGTCCCGATTCGCCGAGCCACCGGAAGATCGTGGGCACCCGCCACGCCGTGCGATTCACGCGCGCCGACGTTCCTGGCGGCAGGATTCGCGGAAGATTGTCCGTAATGCCGCCACCGGTGATGTGCGCCATCCCCTTGATCTGTCCTTTCGGGAGCAAGGGCCTGATGACGTTCAGGTACGAACGATGCGGACGCAGTAATGCCTCACCGATCGTCTCGCCAAGTTCCGGGACGTGACTGTCGGCATTCAGCTTCAGTTCTTCGAACGCGATCTTGCGCGCCAAAGAGTATCCGTTGGTGTGGAGGCCGTTCGAGGGCAGGCCGATGAGGACGTCTCCAACGCTGATGGCGCGACCATCGATGATGCGTTCGCGATCGACGGCGCCGACGATGAACCCGGCGACGTCGTACTCACCATCGGCGTAGAAGCCCGGCATCTCCGCGGTTTCGCCGCCGAGCAGCGCGCACCCATTGTCCTTGCACGCGCGCGCGAGCCCTTCGACGATCTGCTCCGCAATGTCCGGCGACAGGCGCCCGGTAGCCAGATAGTCGAAGAAGAAGAGCGGCGTAGCACCCTGGACGAGAATGTCGTTGACGCAGTGATTGACGAGGTCGACACCGATGGTGCGGTGACGGTTCGTCATGAATGCCACTTTGAGCTTGGTGCCGACCCCGTCGGCGCTCGACACGAGCACCGGCTCTTTCCACGCAGCGGTGTCGAGCTTGAAGAGCCCGCCGAAGGACCCAATGTCCGACAGGACGCCGGGAGTGAACGTCGATTTGGCGAGGGTCTTGATTCGCCGCACGGTCTCGTTCCCGGCATCGATGTCGACACCGGCGGACTTGTAGTCGAGGGGCTGGGACCGTTGATCCTGGGAGTTGGACTCGGACACGGATCAAAAGTCTAGCTTGTTGATCAACAACTCGCAGAGTTTTCTTGTCGGCGACGCATCCGCCGCGGACCAGTACGCCTTCCGCATGGTGACGAAGAAACGCTCCTCTTCCAGGTCTTCTTCGAGCATGTCGAACGCTTCAGCGACGATGCCGACGGCCGCGTCCTGGTCCGTACGTGACTGCAGATATTTGAGCAGCAGCGGCGTGTTGCGCAGTGCGACCAACCCGATGGCGAGCGTGACCGGCGCCCGAACAGGGTCCTGGGATGGGATGCCGACGTCGAACAGGATGCCAAGCGCCTCTTCGTTCCCCTGCCGCGCGATGTGACCGAGACCGGCGGCTGCGCTCCGCACGAGGTCCTGGTATCCGGGATAGGTGTCGGCGAACTTCAACGTCTTCTCGAGATACGAGATGTGCGCGTCGCAGTTGGTGCCCAGCAGGCAGATCGCGGCGGCGATCGATGGCTGGTTTTCCTTCGACGCCGATTGCTGCAGCGCGGCCAGGGTCCCTAGCGCGTTCTTGTCCCCGATCTTCCCCAACGCAATTGCCGCATCGTCCTGGAGTGGTCCATCGACCTTCGCGATCTCGGTGAGCCGTGGGATCGCTGCTGCGATCCTGTAATCGCCGAGGGCCTCGATCACGGTGCTGCGGAAATAGTCGAGACCCCGGGCCGCATCACGGATCAAGACATCTGTTGCCTTGGGCGCCTTGGGAATCGCGGCGAGCGCTCGGACGAGGGCGGGCCGCACGAACTCGCCCTCCTCCTTCTCGAGCGCGGCGAGCATCTTCGGCAGCAGCGCCGGTGACGGGTTGTGTTCGAAGTACGCGTAGGCGACTTCGCGCAGGCGATCGTTGGGCGACGCCATCAGCGTTTCCATCATTTCGCCAGTACGCGGATCATTGAAGCCGGTGAGCAGCACCAGCGATCGAAAGCGGATGAACCCATCCTTGTGCTCATCGACCGCCTGCAGCAACGCGGGCACGACTTGTGCTGCCGGTGCTCGTCGAATCGTCCGGGCGGCGGCCATGCGCGTCGCGTAGTCGAGATCGCCGAGCTTGTCGATCGCGGCATGAATCTGTTCGGCGGCGACGGGCGTCGGCCCCCTCTCCTGGGCGACGCTGGGCGGCGCGATCACCAGCGCGCAGCCGACGACTAACAGGAGCAGCCGCGTCACGTTACACGACCGTTTCGGGCTCTTCTTCCGGCAGCGGTTCGGGCTTGCCGTCGATCTTCAACGACAGCTGCAGGTATCCGCTTTCGTCTCGCGGGAACGCCACCGGGTAGTTGCCGGTGTAGCACGACGTGCAATACGACGCACCGTTGCCGTTCACCGCTGACTGCAATCCGCCGAGACTAAGGTAGCCGAGCGAATCCGCTCCGACGTACTTGCGAATCTCTTCCTGGGAATGCGTCGCGGCGATCAGCTCGCGGCGCCTGGGCGTATCGACCCCGTAGAAGCAGGGCGAGATGGTTGGCGGGCAGCTGATGCGAAGGTGCACTTCCGCCGCGCCGGCGGCGCGCACCATCTTCACGATCTTGCGGCTGGTGGTGCCGCGGACGAGCGAATCGTCGATCAACACGACCCGCTTGCCGGCCAGGATGCTCTTCACCGTATTGAGCTTGACCTTCACGCCGAAATGGCGGATCGACTGCGCAGGCTCGATGAACGTGCGGCCCACGTAGTGATTGCGGATCAAGCCGAAGCGCATCGGCACGTGTGACTCTTCGGAGTAGCCGATTGCCGCACACACCCCCGAGTCGGGAATCGGCACGACGACGTCTGCGGGCACGCCGGTTTCGCGCGCCAGCGCTCGCCCGAGGTTGGTGCGCACTTCATTGACGCTTTGGCCGAACACCTCGCTGTCGGGCCGCGCGAAATACACGTGCTCGAAGATGCAGTGGGACAGTTGCGACTTGGGGAACGGCTTGATCGACCGCACGCCGTGCGGGCCGATGATCAACACCTCACCGGGTTCCACTTCGCGCACGTAGCTGAAGCCGATTAGATCCAGGGCGCACGTTTCGGACGTCACCGCCCACGCGTCGCCGAGCCGTCCGAGCGCCAGCGGCCGGAAGCCGTGGGGGTCACGCACCGCGATCAGCGAATCCTTCGTGATCAACGCGAATGAAAAGGCGCCGGTAAGCTGCGTGATCGATTCCACGAGCGCGTCCTCGATCGATCCGGCCTGCGACCGCGCGTAGAGGTGGAGCACCACTTCGGTATCGCTGTTGGTCTGGAAGATCGATCCCGCCCGGACCAACCGGTCGCGCACCTCGTTGGCATTGACGATGTTGCCGTTGTGGCAGATGCCGACCTGGCCATGCACGCAATCGATCAGGATCGGTTGTGCGTTGGACAGCTTGCTCTCCCCGGCTGTCGAGTAGCGCGTGTGGCCAATCGAGACATGACCCGGAAGCGTGGCGAGCGTGGCTTCGTCGAAGATTTCGTTGACGTAGCCCATCTTCTTGACGAGACGGATGCGTTCGCCGTCGGCCGAGGCGATGCCGGCGCTTTCCTGGCCGCGATGCTGCAGCGCATACAAACCCAGGTAGGTCAGCTTCGATGCTTCGGGATGGCCGTAGACACCGAACACGCCGCATTCATCTTTGAATTTGTCGAACATACGAGCGCCTCAGCGATGCATCTTCGTTTCAATCGCCGTTGCCCACGCCGCTTCAGCCGTGGACACGGCGCTGTCGATGGCCACCCGGCCATTCACGCTCACCCGAATCCGATCGCCGCCTACCGTGCCGATTTCCGTCACCGGTATCCCGGCTGCGGTTGCCGCCGCCGCGACGGCCTCACGCTGACCCGGCGACACCGAGACGATGATGCGGGATGCCGACTCGCCGAACAGCGTCGCGTTCAGTGCGAACGTATCGCCGCCAACTGCGGGCAAGTCGGCGGTGACGCCGAGGCCGCCATTGTCGAACGTGCACTCGGCAATCGCCAATGCGAGACCGCCTTCCGAACAATCATGCGCTGATTCGACGACCCCGTCGCGAATCAATTTCACGATGAGCTCCTGCAACGCGGCTTCGCGCTTCAGGTCCAGCACCGGCGGCGGCCCGGCCACCACCTGGTGCACGGTGTTCAGATATTCGCTGCCACCGAGCTCACCGGCGTTGTCGCCAAGCAACATCACGACCGCGCCGGCCGACTTGAACGTGCGCGTGCAGGTCTTAGATGCGTCTTCGATGAGGCCGACGACTCCCAGCACCGGCGTCGGGTAAATCGCTCGCCCTTCCGTCTCGTTGTAGAGGCTCACGTTGCCGCCCGTAATCGGGGTGTGGAGCGCGCGACAGGCATCACCGATGCCGCGAACGGCCTCGCCGATCTGCCACATGATCTCGGGACGCTCGGGGTTGCCGAAGTTCAAGTTATTGGTCGCGCCGATCGGTTCGGCGCCGGCACACGCGACGTTACGCGACGCTTCGGCCACCGCGAGCATCGCACCGCGGTACGGGTCGAGGTAGCAGTAGCGGCCGTTGCCGTCCACCGATACGGCCAGCGCGCGGTTCGTGCCCTTCACGCGTACGACCGCCGCCGACATTCCCGGCTGCGCGATCGTGTTGGTGCCGACGGAATGATCGAACTGGCGATATGCCCAGCGCTTGCTGGCAATGGTCGGCGTCACCAGCAATCGATCGAATGCGTCCTGTGCCGCAGGCGGCGTGCCGAGATCGGCGAGCGACAACTGCTGGACCTGCTTCTGCCATGCCGGCTCCTGCATCGGACGCCGATACACCGGCGCCTCGTCCGTCAGCGCGCGATTCGGCACGTCAGCAACGAGGGTGCCGCGTTCGTGAATCTTCAGCCGCGACCCTTCGGTGACCTCGCCGACCTTCACCGCGTGGAGGTCCCACTTTTCGAAGACCTCCTCGACTTCACGCTCGCGGCCGCGTTCGACGACGAGCAGCATGCGTTCCTGGGATTCGGACAGCATGATCTCGTACGGGATCATGCCGGTTTCGCGCTGCGGCACGTTGACCACGTCCACGCTCATGCCGACACCGCCGCGCGACCCCATCTCCGAGGTCGAACACGTGAAGCCTGCCGCGCCCATGTCCTGGATGCCGACGACGGCGCCGGTCTTCATCACTTCGAGACAGGCCTCCATCAACAGCTTTTCCATGAAGGGGTCGCCCACCTGCACCGCGGGGCGCTTCTCCGCCGACTTCTCGTCGAACTCCGCCGACGCCATGGTCGCGCCGTGGATACCGTCGCGGCCGGTCTTCGCGCCGACGTAATAGACGGGATTGCCGACACCTTTTGCCGCACCCTTGACGATCTCATCCTGGCGCGCGATTCCGAGACACAGCACATTGACCAGCGGATTGCCGGCATACATCGGATCGAACACGATTTCGCCGCCGACCGTGGGGATGCCGATGCTGTTGCCGTAGCCACCGATGCCGGCAACGACGCCTTCGAAGATGCGGCGGGCCAACGCCGTGTCGAGCGATCCGAATCGCAATGCATTGAGCAACGCGATCGGCCGCGCGCCCATCGTGAAGATGTCGCGGATGATGCCGCCGACGCCGGTCGCCGCGCCCTGGTAGGGCTCGATGAATGACGGGTGATTGTGTGATTCGATCTTGAACACCGCGCAGAGCCCGTCGCCGATGTCCACCGCGCCGGCGTTTTCGCCTGGCCCCTGCACGACGCGCGGTCCGGTGGTCGGCAGCGTCTTGAGGTGCACGCGCGAGCTCTTGTAGCTGCAATGCTCCGACCACATCACCGAGAACAACCCCAACTCGAGCAGGTTGGGGTCGCGGCCCATCAGCTGCTGGATGCGTTCGTACTCATCCGGCTTGATTCCGTGCCGCTCGAGACCTGCGCTGTCGATCACT
>CAZBYY010000124.1:0-9957 GCA_964495855.1 uncultured Acidobacterium sp.
ATGTCGGGAGTATGGGCTTCGACCAGAATCACGCGTGTTTTGGCTGCCGGTCGAAGATCGAACGCTGACGGGACCCGATCACGTAACGAGTCTAACGTGATTCCGGGCCGGGAGACGACCACGAAATTTGCGAGGTCGAGCACGGCCGGAAACCGCGACCAGGTGGCGATCTCCCTAAACGCATCCGCCCCGATGATGAAGAAGAACTGGCACTGGGCCGCGTCGCCCCGGTCCTTTCGCAACTGGAGCAGCGTGTCGTAGCTGTACGACGGTCCGGTGCGATCGATTTCGAGGCGGGACGCCGACCATCCAGCCCGTTCGCGCGCCGCCAATGCCGCCATGGCATAGCGATCCTCGGCGCTCGCGCGCGTGGGATCGGCGCGATGCGGCGGGATGCGGGATGGGATGAGCAGGACTTCGTCGAGGTGGAGCGCCTGGTGCGCCGCGTCGGCCGCGGCGACGTGTCCGCAGTGAATCGGATCGAACGTTCCGCCGAGCACGCCGAGCTTCATCGGCGTTTCTGCGTGGTCTTCTTTCCAGCCCGCAGTGGTGGTACGAGGGCGGGGTTGTAATCCGCCGGCACGGTGGGCTCCGCTTCCTGCTCTTCGCGCGCGCGCTCGGCGGCGCGCCGCTCTTCCTCGCGCCCCTTGGCCACGATCGGCCACACCGCTTCGATCAGTTCCTTCGTACCTTCACGCGTCACGCCGGAGATCTTGAAGAACTTGAGCTTCAGCTTCTTGGCGCGCTTTTCGAGCGCCGTGATCCGCGACGGATCATCGACCGCGTCGATCTTGTTTGCGCAGACCAGGTGCGGCTTGTCGAGCAGCGCCGGGTTGTACAGCTCGAGTTCTCGACGGATCGTATCGAAGTCTTCGACCGGGTCGCGCCCGGTCGCGCCCGAAACATCGACCAGGTGCACCAGCACTTTCGTGCGCTCGATGTGGCGGAGGAACTGGTCGCCGAGTCCGTGGCCTTCGTGCGCGCCCTTGATCAAGCCGGGCACGTCGGCGACCACGAAGCTGCGATTGTCGCTGAGCGCGACGACGCCGAGATTCGGCACGAGCGTGGTGAACGGGTAATCGGCAATCTTCGGCTTGGCCGCGGAGATCACCGAAATGAGCGTCGACTTGCCGGCGTTCGGGAAGCCGACGAGCCCGACATCGGCGAGCAGCTTCAGCGTGAGGCGGAGATCGAATGCCTCGCCCGGTTCGCCAGGCTGCACCTTGCGCGGCGCGCGATTCGTGGATGTCGCAAAGTGCGCGTTGCCGAGGCCGCCGCGGCCGCCCTTGGCGAGCTGCACGCGCTGACCGACCTCGGTCAGATCGGCGACCAGGTACTGCTCGCCGGTCTCGGGATCCTTTGCGTGGATCAATGTGCCGACGGGAACCGGGATGTCCAGGTCCTTGCCGTCGCGGCCGGTGCGTAACGCGCCGGCGCCGTTGCCCCCGCGCTGGGCTTTGTATTCTGGATTGAACTGGAAGTGGACGAGCGTGTTGCGATGCGGGTCGGCGACCGCGTACACGGATCCGCCGTGCCCGCCGTTGCCGCCATCCGGCCCGCCACGCGGGACGAACTTCTCTCGGCGGAAGCTCAGCGAGCCGCTACCGCCGTGTCCTGCTTCGATGTGAATGTCGACTTCGTCGACGAATTGCATGGGGGAAATCAGGAACTAGGAATTGGGAATTCGGAAATGGGAATTTGGAAATTCCCATTTCCCATTTCCTATTTCCGGGTCCCTACTCGACCGGATGAACTGAGATGAAACGTCCGCGCGATCCGTGATCTTCGAACTTCACCTTGCCGGCGACCTTCGCAAACAGCGTGTCGTCCTTGCCGAGGCCGACGTTCAGGCCGGGCAGATACTTGCGACCGCGCTGGCGCACGAGGATCGAGCCGCCGGTGACGAGGTTGCCTTCGAAGCGCTTGACGCCGAGCCGCTGCGAGTTGCTGTCGCGGCCGTTGCGAGACGATCCCTGACCTTTTTTTGTGGCCATCGCACTTACACCTGAATGTCAGTGATGCGCACGCGCGTCAGCAGGGAGCGATGTCCCTTGGTCCGACGGTACTGCTTGCGGCGCTTCTTCTTGAACACGCGGATCTTCTTGGTCTTGTCGAGTTCGCCCACGACGCCGACGACCTTCGCACCCGCCACAAACGGCGTACCGGCCGTGACGTCACCCTTGTCGTTGCTCACGAGCAACACCTGGTCGAACGACACCTCGCCGCCCGCTTCGCCGGCATTGTGGCCATCGATGGCAATGACGGCGCCGGGTTCGACACGGAACTGGCGGCCTGAGGCTTGAATAATTGCAAACACTTGGAAATCTCCGAGGTTAAGGAACTCGCAAGTATACCATGCGCGGACTTGGCAATTGTCCAGTGCGCCAGCTACCAGGACACCCTGGAAACAGACAAGTTATTGACTGCCAACTACTTAAGTAGTGTTCTGGTTCCCTTGATCTTCTGCGCGCTGAGCGTGTTGAGGAACGCGGGCAGGAGCCGATCCATCAGTTCGAAGTAGGAGGACAGCGCCGGGGTCTGCTGGTTGGCGTTGTAGAGGATCTCCTCGCGGAACGTCTCGCTGTGCAGCGTTTCCCCGGTGCGGCCATCGATGAAGATGAACGTCGGCCGCAGCACGAATCCCCTGCGTTCCATGTAGGTGCGGACCGGGACGACGATGCGGCGGCCGAACGGATCGTAGGACTCCTGCTCGCGCTGCACGAACCCCGACCGCTGTTGCGGCGAGAACAGCACCGCGCCGGTCACGATCAGCGGCTGCTGGTATTCCTCGCCGATGCGCTTCCAATACGCGACGTTGGCGAAGATGTGCTGGTACTGCTCGAGATCTTTCTCGTCTTTGATCGCCGGCGCCTTCTCCTGTTCCTGCGGCGGCGCTGCGGCTTGTTGATCAGGCACCGGGGGCGCGGCCTCGGGTGCGTTCTGTTTGGCAATCTCGACCAGCGGCAGCGTGTCGGCGTCGATCACGCGCATGATGCCCTTGTTCCGCAACTGGCTGCGGAGCAGGCGCACCGTTTCCATGTTCGCATCGACGTCTTCGTTCGCGCCGGCGATGAAGCCTGCGATGAAGATGCGCTGGAACGGCGTCACGTCCAGCTTGGGCTTGATGGGAGTTTCGATCGCGATTTCGGTGAAGCTCGTGCAGGCCACCGTCAGCGCAAGGAGCCCCACGGCGGACAGCATTGCCGCTGCGCGCCCGCTGACCGTGCTATTGGCGCCCGTCTTTTTGTGCCGCGCGATCATTGATTTCCTTGAACAGGTCGTAGTTCTGGCGGACGAGCGCGTTATTGGGTTCGAGGCGCAATGCCTTCTCATAGGCGTCGCGTGCCTTGGCCAACTGACCTTCGTGCTCGTAGCCCACCGCGAGGTTGTTGAACGCTGCGGCATAAGACGGATCGAGCTGGGCGGCGCGTTCCCAGCGATAGATCGCTTCTTTCCACAGGCCACGTTGCGCCACCTGGATCCCGAACTCGACTTGCTCCTTGGCCTGACCTCGCGCGTCGGCCCACGCAGCGGGCGCAGACGCCACGGCCAGAAACACGGCGAGCAGCAGGTGATGCAGCTTCATGGCTTCCTAAAGGCCACTATAGCCACCTGCCTCTGGGGGGGCAAGTGAACAATCGGTGACCCTGTTCCCTCGTCCCAGCCCCCTGGCACTGTGTTATCGTCGTCGTCGGTCAGGGGCAGTTCGCCGGGTGTGTCTGGCATGAACTGCATCCATCTCGGCGCTTCGGGTTATCCGGCTCTCCTTGCGCAAATCAACGATCCGCCAGCCTGCCTGTGGGTGCGAGGCGACCCGTCCGTGTTGTCTCGTCCATGCGTGGCCGTGGTGGGGGCCCGATCGGCATCTTCAGAAGGTTTGGCTGCGGCTCGCGATATCGCCCTCGACCTCGCGCGTGCCGGCGTCGTCGTCGTGAGCGGCCTGGCGCGCGGCGTGGATTCTGCAGCGCATCGGGGTGCGCTCGACGGTGGAGGCCAGACGATTGCGGTGCTCGGCACCGGCATCGATCGCGTGTATCCAGCCGAAAACGATCGCCTGGCGGAGGAGATCGTCGCTCACGGGCTGCTGGTCACGGAGTTCCCCGTTGGCTCGCCCCCGGAAGACTGGCATTTCCCGCGGCGGAACCGCATCATCAGCGGGCTGTCGCGCGCCGTGGTTGTGATCGAAGCGCGAGAGAAGAGCGGATCGCTGATTACGGCCCGTATGGCCGCCGACCAGGGCAGGGATGTGATGGCCGTGCCTGGAGGGATCGCGGGCGGACGCAACAGGGGCAGCAATGCGCTTTTGAGGGATGGGGCAAAGCTGGTTGAGTCTGCGGTCGATATCCTGCAAGAGCTGGGCATGTCGACCCCTGGTCTGAAGGCCGCGGAGAAGGCCAATTCCCCGCAACCTGTTGAATTTACGGCGGATGATATTGCCCTGCAGCTCGACATCACGGCAGGAGAAGCCCTGGCCCGGCTGCTTGAGTGGGAACTGACCGGTGAAATTCAACGAATTGGATTAGGCCGATTCGTGCGTTCCCGGAGTAGGTTATAGAGATATTTGAATGGCAAAACCGCTCGTCATAGTGGAGTCGCCCGCGAAGGCCCGCACCCTGTCGCGCTTCCTCGGCAGCAAGTACCGGGTAGAAGCGAGCTACGGGCACATTCGCGATCTGCCCGAGTCCGCCGCTGAAGTTCCGGAGGAAATCAAGCGCAAGCCCTGGGGCCGGCTCGGCGTCGATACCGACGGTGACTTCACGCCGTACTACGTCGTGCCAGCGGACAAGAAGAAGAACGTCACCGCCTTGAAGGCGGCGCTCAAGGACGCCTCTGAGCTGATTCTCGCAACCGACCCTGATCGTGAAGGCGAGTCGATCAGCTGGCACCTGAAGGAGCTGCTCAAGCCCAAGGTCAAGGTGCGGCGCATCGTCTTTCACGAGATCACCGAGGAAGCGATCAACGCGGCGCTCGCCGAAGCGCATGACGTTGACGAGAACCTGGTGCGTGCGCAGGAGAGCCGGCGCATCCTCGATCGGTTGTACGGCTACACGCTGTCCCCCGTGCTCTGGAAGAAAGTGCAGACCGGCCTCAGCGCGGGCCGCGTGCAGAGCGTTGCGGTCCGCTTGATCGTCGAGCGCGAAGAAGAGCGGCTCGCGTTTCGCACCGCCAGCTATTGGGACCTCGAAGCGAAGTTGCGCGGCGGATCGAGCGAGTTTGTCGCGACCCTCGCGAAGGTTGGCGGCCAGCGCGTCGCCAGCGGCAAGGACTTCGACAGCAAGGGCCATCTCGAATCGACGTCGGTGCGGCTGCTCGGGCAGACGGAGGCCGAAGCGCTTCGCGAAACGCTGATGCGGCGCCTGCCGTGGACCGTCACGAGCGTCGAGGAAAAGCCGTTCACGCAGCGGCCATCGCCGCCGTTCACGACCTCGACGCTGCAGCAGGAAGCCAATCGCAAGCTCGGCTTCTCGTCTGAGCGGACGATGCAAATCGCGCAGCGGCTGTTCCAGGGCATGGACCTTGGCGGTGGCGAGCTCGAAGGGTTGATCTCGTATCACCGAACCGACTCGACGACGTTGAGCCAGAAGGCGCTCGGCGAAGCGGCGGCTGCGGTCAAGGAGCTGTACGGCGCCGAGTTTCATCACCAGCGCCAGTACCAGACCAAGGTGCGCAACGCGCAAGAGGCCCACGAGGCGATTCGTCCAACGCATTTCCATCGCACGCCGCAATCGCTCGAGAAGATTCTCGAGCTCGACGAGTTGAAGGTCTACAAGTTGATCTGGGAGCGCGCCGTCGCGTCCCAGATGGCGGATGCGCGCCTCCTGCGCACGACCGTCGAAATCACGGGCGAGACCCCGGAGCGCGCGCCGGTCACGTTCACAGCAAGCGGCAAAGCCATCGAGTTCCCGGGATACCTTCGCGCCTACGTTGAAGGCTCGGACGATCCGAACGCGGAGCTGGCGGAGAAGGACACCATCCTGCCGAAGGTGGCGGTCGGCGACCAGGTGTGGTCGCCCGACAAGCTGGACGAGGAGCTGATCCTGCTTTCGCTCGATGCCAAGGGGCACGAGACCACGCCCCCCGCGCGCTACACCGAAGCGTCGCTCGTCAAGCGCCTCGAAGAGGAGGGCATCGGCCGTCCCTCGACCTACGCGCCGACCGTCGCAACCATCCAGCGCCGCGGTTACGTGTCCCGGCAAGGCAAGGCGCTCGTGCCGAGCTTTACCGCGTTTGCCGTGACGCGCTTGCTGCGCGATCACTTCGGAGATTACGTCGACATCGGCTTCACCGCCGAAATGGAAGAGATCCTCGACAAGATCTCGAACGGCGAACGCGACTGGCTCGAGTTCCTCGCCGAGTTCTACCGCGGTGACAAGCAGAAGAAACACCCCGGCCTCGAGCACCTGGTCGAAGACAAGGGCCAGTCGATCGAGTATCCGGTGATCGAAGTCGGCACCGATCCGGAATCGAAGATGCCGGTGCGCGTGCGCATTGGCCGTTACGGTCCGTTCCTGCAGCTTGGCGAGCAGGCGGACGGCGGACCGCGTGCATCGCTGCCTGAGGATCTCGCGCCGGCGGATCTCTCGCTCGAGAAAGCGCTGCAGCTGCTCAAGGCCAAGGCACAGGGACCGAAGGCGCTCGGCGCCGATCCCAAGACGGGCCAGCAGGTCTACGTGATGCACGGACGATTTGGTGCGTACGTGCAGCTTGGCGAGACGCCTGAGGATCGTGACGCTGAGAAACCGCGCCGCGCGTCGCTCGGCCGCGAGTTCACCGAAGAGACGATCACGCTCGACGCGGCGTTGCGGTTGCTGTCGCTGCCACGCGAGCTCGGCGCCGGTGACGACGGCGAGGTGATTGTCGCGAACATCGGCCGCTTCGGCCCGTATGTGAAGCACGGATCGGAGTTCCGCTCGCTCGAAGAGTCGGACGACGTCTATACGATCAGCTTCGATCGCGCGAAGGAACTGCTGGCGCAGCCGAAGAAGTCGATGCGTCGTGCGCGCCAGGCGCCGAAGGAACTCAAGGCGCTCGGCAAGCATCCGGAATCGGGCGAAGCGGTCCGAATCCTCGATGGCCGCTATGGCCCGTACGTCACCGACGGCACGACCAACGCCTCGGTGCCGAAGGGCATGCAGGTCGACGCGGTGACGATGGCGGCCGCGGTCGAGTTGCTCAACGCGCGTGCGGGCATGGGCGGGAAGAAAGCCAAGAAGGCCAAGACCGCCAAAGCCACCAAGGCCACCAAGGCCGCGAAGAAAACCT
Source organism: uncultured Acidobacterium sp. (assembly GCA_964495855.1). GTDB lineage: Bacteria > Acidobacteriota > Vicinamibacteria > Vicinamibacterales > UBA2999 > 12-FULL-67-14b. Next base: position 7,264 of record CAZBYY010000124.1, read on the forward strand.
CAAAAGCAAAAAAGACGGCGTAAGATCGTACGCTGATGATTCACATCATCGGCGGCGGTCTCGCCGGATCGGAAGCCGCGTGGCAGGCGGCGGAACTCGGTGTCGACGTCACGATTCACGAAATGCGTGGCGTGAAGCCGACGGCCGTCCACCAGACCGACAAGCTCGCCGAGCTCGTGTGCAGCAATTCCTTCCGCGCCGACAAGATCGACAACGCCGTCGGCCTGATCAAGGAAGAAATGCGTCGGCTCGGGTCGATCGTGATGCGCGCGGCCGATACCGCCCGCGTGCCCGCCGGCGCGGCGCTGGCCGTGGATCGCCACGTCTTCTCGGACACCGTTACAGCGGCCGTTGCCTCGCACCCGCGCATCCGCATCTCGCGGGAAGAAATCGACCGCGTGCCGGGGAGCGACTGGTCGCCGACGATCATCGCCACCGGCCCGCTCACGTCCGACGCGCTGTCGCGCAGCATCCAGCAGATGGTGGGCGAGGAACACCTGTCGTTCTACGACGCGATCAGCCCGATCGTGCTCGCCGAGTCGATCGACATGTCGAAGGTGTTTCGCGCCTCTCGCTGGGGGCGCAACGTGTGGAGTCCCGAGCCCGGCGCCGCACTGGAGCAGTCGGACGAAGGCGATTACCTCAACTGTCCGATGACCAAAGACGAGTACGACGCCTTTTACCAGGCGCTCGTGACGGCGGAATCGGCGACCGTGCATGACTTCGACAACACGAAGTTCTTCGAAGGGTGTCTGCCGATCGAAGTGATGGCGCATCGCGGAGAAGGCACGCTGCGCTTCGGGCCGATGAAGCCCGTCGGCCTGAAGGATCCGCGGACCAGCAAGCTGCCGTATGCCGTCGTGCAACTGCGGCAGGACACGCTCGCGGGAGATCACTACAGCCTCGTCGGCTTCCAGACGCAGATCAAGTGGGGCGACCAGGCGCGCGTGCTGAAGATGATTCCAGGACTCGAGCACGCCGAGTTCGTGCGCTTCGGCATGGTTCATCGCAACACTTACATCTGCGGTCCGAAGGTGCTGCTGCCGACGTGGCAGACGAAGCAGCGCGCCGACCTGCTCTTCGCCGGACAGGTGTCCGGCGTCGAAGGCTACGTCGAGTCGGCCGCGTCAGGATTGATCGCCGGCCGCAATGCGGCCGCGATCGCCAAAGGGGACGCGCCACAGGCGCCGCCACGGACGACCGCCATCGGCGCGCTGGCGTACTACGTCTCACACGCCGATCCGAAGACGTATCAGCCGACCAACATCACGCATGGCATCATGCCACCGCTCGACAACCCGCCGCGCGACAAGATGCAGAAGAAGATGCTGATTGCCGAGCGCGCGCTTGCCGATCTTGAAAGCTGGACGTGCGCGACCATCTGAAAGCGTTTCTCGCCTATCTCAAGCTGAACCGGCATGTCTCGCCGCACACGGTTCGCGCGTATCAGAGCGACGTCGAACAGTACCTGGCGGCGGTCGCCAGCGAGACCGGCAAGAAGATGTCGCAGCTGCTGCCGGCCGACCTCGACATGGAATCCGTTCGCGCGCATGTCGCCGAATTGAATCGCGCCGGCAAGGCGCGCTCGTCGGTCGCGCGCAAGCTCTCGGCGTTGCGGACGTTTGTGAAGTATCTGCGACGCGAAGAGATCATCGATCACGATCCGGCCGCGATGGCGGTGGCCCCCAAACGGGACCAGACGATCCCCACGCACCTGTCGGAGCCCGAGATTGCAAGGCTGATCGAGACGCCGGACACCAGCGACCCGCTGGGCCGCCGCGATCGCGCCATTCTCGAACTGTTCTACGCGTCGGGCCTGCGCTTGAGCGAGCTGGTGGCGATCGATCTCGAAGACGTCAATCTCAGCGAGCGCATGATTCGCGTCATGGGCAAGGGCGGCAAGGAGCGGCTGGTGCCCTTCAACCAGAGCACGCTCGCGGCGATCCGCGCGTGGATGAAGGACCGTGCCGCGTTGATCGCCACGCGGCCGACGGCACCCGGCACTCGGCACTTGGCGCCCGGCACCCGGCACCCGTCACCCGGCACCCGGAAAGTATCCAAGCCTCCGCAGGATCCGTTGTTCATCAACTACCGCGGCACGCGGTTGACCGGCCGGTCGGTCGATCGGTTGTTGCGCCGCTATGTGGCGCAATGCAGCACGCGCATGGGCATCAGCCCCCACGCGTTGCGCCATTCGTTTGCGACGCATCTGCTGCAGCGAGGCGCCGATCTTCGGGCCATCCAGGAACTGCTCGGCCACGCGCGGCTCAGCACCACGCAGCGCTATACGCACGTGAACGCCGCGCAATTGATCGACGTGTACCGCAAATCGCACCCGCGAGCCCACAAGACCGAGTAGAATCCTTGGGCAAGTGACGGTCCGACTTTTCGTCTTCTGCCTCTTTTTCGCCTGCGTCCCTCCCGCTCTCGCACAGCAATCGCCGCCACCCGACCCGGATCGGGCTCCGGTCAACTTGTTCGGGTTCACGTTCGACCAGAGCGAGCGCATCAAGTTCGGCGGCGAAGTGATGGCCGGCTGGTCGCACGACGGGGCGCAGGCATCGCTCGGCTTCGAGAAGCAGGGCCGTGTCGGCTGGGCGATCTTCACCGCGAGCGGCCGGGTCTCCGATCGCGTGCGCTACTTCGTGTCGATCAATCCGGTCAGCGAGACGTCGTCGCGCCCGGCGTGCGGGG
>CAZBYY010000125.1:0-9866 GCA_964495855.1 uncultured Acidobacterium sp.
CGCGATGAAGACCCCGATGAATCGCTGGGCGCAATCGTCGGAGATGGCCGGACCAACCGTATTCCTGCTCTCCGACGCGGCCAGCTACGTGACGGGGACGATCTTGTATGCAGACGGCGGATGGCTGGCGGCCGATGGCCGCTTTACCCCGCCGGGGATGTAGGGACTAGGGATTAGGGATTAGGGATTAGGGATTAGGGACTAGGGATCGGGGATCAGGGATCCAGGGGGCTCCGTTATGAAACGTGCAGTGCTGATTGCCGCAATCGCTATTCTCGTGGGCGTGCCGGTGGGTGCGTTTGCGCAGGCCACCGGGCAGATCAACGGTGTCGTGACCGACAGTTCGGGCGGCGTGCTGCCCGGCGTGACGGTGGAGGCCACCAGTTCGGCAACCGGCGTCACGCGAACCGCGGTGACCGGCACTGACGGCTTGTACACGATCCCGCTCGTGCCACCCGGGGTCTACAGCGTCAAGGCCACATTGCAGGGTTTCCGCGCTGCGCAACATGACGGCGTGCGCGTCGTCGTCACCGAGACCGCACGGGTCGCCTTCCAGCTCGAAGTTGGGCAACTCTCGGAAACGATCACGGTGAGCGCGGAAGCCACGCTGGTCGAAACCAGCAACGCCACGCACGGCATCGTCATCGACCAGGAAAAGGTCGTTGACCTTCCCCTCAACGGACGCAACTTCACGCAGCTCGGCACGTTGATCCCTGGCGTCGTCGCGCCGCCCGGAGGGCTGGGCGGACAAACTGGAGATGCGACACCTGGCGGCTTCGGCAATACCACGGGCGGCTTCAACGTCAACGGCATGCGCAACCAGTCCAACAACTTCCTGATGGACGGGGCGACGAACAACGACACGTTCAACACCGGATTCGTGCTGCGCCCGCCGCCGGATGCGATCCAGGAGTTCAAGATCCTGACGCACGCCTTCTCCGCCGAATACGGGCGCAACGCCGGGTCGGTCGTGAACGTCGTCACCAAGTCCGGCAGCAACACCATGTCGGGCGCCGCGTGGGAGTTCAATCGCAACGATGCGATGAACTCGCGCAACTACTTCGCGCCGCTGTCGCAGCCGAAGCCGGAACTGAAGCAGAACCAGTTCGGCGGCGCGTTCGGCGGGCCGGTCGTCAAGAACAAGTTGTTCGGATTCGGGTTTTACGAGGGCTACCGCAACGACAGCGGCATCACCCAGAACGTTCTCGTGCTCTCGGAGGCGCAGCGGAGTGGCGACTTCTCCGGCGGCGCGGCGATCCGCGATCCGCTCACGGGCTTGCCGTTTCCCGGCAACATCATTCCGGCCAACCGCATCAGCCCGGTCGCGACCAAACTGCTGAACGACTTCGTGCCGCTGCCCAACTCTCCCGGCAACCGCTACATCGTCTCGCCGACCGTCAATGACACGCGCGACCAGTTCGGCATCCGGCTCGATTACCAGATCGGCTCGCGGCAATCGATCCTCGGCCGTTACATGCGCAGCCAGACGGATCGCAAGACGCCGAAGATCATCGCGCCCGTCGACCAGCGCGCGCTGGCGACGTTGCAGGACGGCCTCATCTCGCACAACTTCATCTTCAGCTCGCGCCTCATCAACCAGGCGCGCTTCTCGATCAACCGCATCGGCGCCAACCCGGCGGTCACGAGCGGCCTGAGCCCGCGCGCCTACGGAATGAACTTCGCGAACACCAATCCGCTGGCGGCGGGCCTGCCATCGATCGCCGTGACGGGCTTCTTCGGCGGCGGCAACGCCGCGCTCGGCGACGCGCAGCAGCCCTTCGTCAGCCGCACGAATCACGTCTGGCAAGTGGCCGACGATCTCACGTGGATCGTCGGGCGGCATTCGATGAAGTTCGGCATGGACGTGCGCCGCGAGGCCATGAACATCGCGTTCATCAATCGTCCGAATGGCGATCTCACGTTCAGCGGCGGCATCACCGGCAACGCTGCCGCGGACTTCCTGCTTGGCCTGCCTGCGCAGGCGCGCGCGACCACGCAACAGGCGATCCAGGACGGCTGGGGCTGGTTGTTCGCCGGCTACGTGCAGGACGAATTCCGCGTCACGTCGCAACTGACGTTGAACCTTGGCGTCCGGTACGAATTGCCGACGCCGTTCATCGACAAGAACGACGCGATCACCGGCTTCGTCACCGGCGTGCAATCGAAGAAGTATCCCGCGGCGCCCGTGGGGCTGGTTTACCCCGGTGATCCGGGAATCGGGCGCGGCATCGTGCCGACCGACAAGAACAACGTCGCCCCGCGCGTCGCGATGGCATGGGATCCGACCGGCGACGGACGCACCAGCATCCGCTCGGCGTTCGGCGTGTTCTACGACGCGCTGGCCGGCCAGGGCGACTTCTTCCAGAGCGGCGTGCTGTCACCGCCGTTTACGCCGCTGATCGAACTGAATACGCCGACGCCGATCACCATCGCCGATCCGCTCGCCGCCGTCGCAGGTCCGCCAAACCCGTTCCCGCCGGCGCTCACCATCATCGGCTGGGGTGATGATTTCAAGTCGCCGTATGCGTATCACTTCAACGCGGGCGTGCAGCGGCAGTTGCGCCAGCGTCTCGGCGCTGAGGTGTCCTACGTCGGATCGCGCGGCTACAACCTGCCGATCTTCATGGAAGTGAACCCCGGCGTCTATACGCCGGGCCAGACCACGCGAGGCGCCCGCGTGATGCCGGCCTACGCGCTGGTGCGGCCGACGTTCCCGGTCGCCCGCTCGTGGTACGACTCGCTGCAGACCAGCGTGCGGATGCTGCCGACGCACGGCCTGAACTTCCTCGCGAGCTACACGCTCGGCAAGACGACCGACCACGTGTCGGGCTTGAACATCGGCGGCGAAGCGCGACCCGTGCTGCCGGTCGTGCAGGGCGACCAGGCGAGCATCGATCGCGCGCTCTCGTTTGAAAAAGGACCCGCGCTGTTCGATGCGCGGCATCGATTCGTGGTGAGCTTCGGCTACGAATTGCCGGCGCTGACCGCCTCGTCCGGACTCGTGCGCGCGGTGGCCGGCGGCTGGCAGTTGAACGGCATCTACCAGGCGCAGACGGGCTTCCCGCTCACGGTCACCCAAGGGTCCGTGCTCGACATCCGCTACATGACGTCACGCCCCGACATCATTCAAGGCTGCGATCCGAATGCCGGCCCGAAAACCACGGCGCAGTGGTTCAACACCTCGTGCTTCACGACGCTGACGCTGGCACAGACCGGCGAGCGCCCGGGTAACGCCGGCCGCAACACGGTGCGCGGTCCTGGGTTCCAGCGGACCGACCTGTCGGTCTTCAAGAACTTCGACTTCGGCGGCCATCAGCGCATCCAGGTGCGCATCGAGGGCTTCAACATCTTCAACCAGGCGCGATTCGGCCAGCCGAACGGCACGATCGGATCCGCCACGTTCGGCCAGATCACGTCCGCGGATGACGGGCGCGTCGTGCAACTCGGGCTCAAGTACATCTTCTAAGTGAAACGCAGAGAGTTCGTCGAACGTCTCGTCAGCCTGCCCGCCGTCGCCTTCGCGACGGACGGGCGGTCTGCGGCCCTCATCGCCTCCGATCGCGATCGCCCGCTCATCGATGCGGGCGTCGCCGCGGGGCCGCTCGGCGCCGATGGCGCGATCATCTGGGCGCATGTCGATCGCGCCGCGCGCATGATGGTCGAGTATTCGACGACCTCTTCGTTCGCAAACGCGCGACGGGTCCGCGGCACCGTCGCCACCGACGCGACCGGCCTCACCGCGCGAGCGCGCATCGGCCAGCTCGCGGCCGGTCAAGAGATCTTCTATCGCGTGCACTTCGAGGATTCGTCCGGCCGCGTGCTCAGCGCGCCGGAGGCGGGTCACTTCCGCACGGCACCGGCAGCGGGCAAGCCGGTCCGCATCGCGTGGTCGGCGGATGTCGTCGGCCAGGGCTGGGGCATCGACACCGCGCGCGGCGGCATGCAGATGTTCAAGACCATGTCGGGCCTCGACCCCGACCTGTTCGTCCACGTCGGCGACACGATCTACGCCGACCAGCCGCTCAGTGAGACGGTGACCCTGGACGATGGGACATTGTGGAGGAACATCGTCACGCCGTCGAAATCCAAGGTGGCGCAGACGCTCGACGACTTTCGCGGCAACCACCTCTACAACCGTCTCGACACGCACTACAAGCGTTTCCAATCCGACGTCGCGCAGGTCGTGATCTGGGACGACCACGAGGTCCGCGACAACTGGTATCACGCGCAGACGCTCGAAAACGACGCGCGCTACACCGAGAAGAGCGTCCGCGTGCTCGCCGCGCGCGCGCGACAGGCGTTTCTCGAACACTACCCGGTGACGCTCGATCGCGGCGCCAATGCGCTCATTTATCGATCGATCCCCTGCGGCCCGCTCGTCGAAGTGTTCGCGCTCGACATGCGCAGCTATCGCGGCGCCAACAGCGAGAACATGCAGACGGTGAGCGGCCCCGACACCGCGTTCCTCGGCAACACGCAGGTGCGGTGGCTGGCCGACGCGCTGTCGCGATCGAAAGCAACGTGGAAGATCATCGCCGCCGACATGCCGCTGTCGATCGTCGTTGCCCACCAGGAAGGGCATCACGAGGCGGTCGCCAACGGCGACAACGGCGCCGCGCGCGGCCGCGAGATCGAGATCGCCGGACTGCTTCGCACGCTCAAAGAACGAGGCGTGAAAAACGTCGTTTGGGTCACGGCGGACGTGCACTACTGCGCCGCGCACGCCTATGACCCGGCGCGCGCGCAGGCGAAGGACTTCGATCCGTTCTGGGAGTTCGTCGCCGGCCCCGCGCACGCGGGCACCTTCGCGCCGGGCCCGGTCGATCACACCTTCGGCCCTGAGGTGAAGTTCACCGGTGTGCCGGCAGACCTCAAGCCGAATCGGCCGCCCGATGCAGGATTCCAGTTCTTCGGCCTGATCGAGGCCGACCCGGCATCGCGCGTGCTGACGGTGTCGCTCATCAACACCGCGGGCACGCGGGTCTTCGAGCAGCGCATCGACGCGCGATGATCGCGCCGCCGCAGCTGATCGGCCTGCCGTACGACGCCAGTTCGTCGTTCATGCGCGGTTCGGCGGCCGCACCGCCGCTGATCCGTGCGGCGATGACGTCGCCTGCGGGCAATGCCTTCAGCGAGCGAGGCGCCGACCTGTCGCGACTGGCCGATGCCGGCGATCTTGCGATTGCCGAGGACGCCGCCACGGCCCACGCGCAAATCCAATCCGGCATTGAGCGCGTCCTCGCGGACCGGCATCGCCCGCTCGCGCTCGGCGGCGATCACTCGATCACCTACCCGATCCTCCGCGCGGTCGCGGCGAAGCACCGCGGCATCTCGATCCTCCACATCGATGCGCACGGCGATCTCTACGACCAGTTCGAAGGCGATCGCTACTCGCACGCGTGCCCGTTTGCGCGCATCATGGAAGAAGGGCTGTGCGAGCGGCTCGTGCAGGTCGGCATCCGCACGCTCACGCCGCATCAACGCGAGCAGATTGCGAAGTTCGGCGTCGATACGATCGAGATGCAGCATTTCGCGGGCGGCGCGCGCCCGGTCGTCCGCGGTCCGGTGTACGTGTCGGTCGACATCGAAGGGATCGACCCGGCGTTTGCACCCGGCGTCTCGCATCGCGAACCCGGCGGCCTTACCGTGCGTGACGTCTTGACGATGATCCAGGGCCTCGGTGGGCCGATCGTCGGCGCCGACGTCGTGAAATTCAATCCGTCCCAGGATCTCGGCGGGGTGACGGCCTCGGTGGCCGCCAAGATCGCCCGCGAACTCGCCGGGGCGATGCTGCTCGAGCGCTGAACCCTTTTCACGGCTAGAATTCGCGACGTGGTGTTGCGCGACGAAATTCTCAACGTGGCCGAATCGCCGATGGTGCAGATTGCCACCATCGCCGAGCGCATGCCCGGGTCGCTCAAGCTCTGCTACGGCGAGTCGGACCTGCCGACACCGGCGTTCATCATCGACGCGCTCGCGGACGCGGCGCGCAGCGGGCATACCTTCTACACGCACACCGCCGGATCGATCGAACTGCGGCAGGCGATCGCCGCCAAGATCCGGGAGTTGCACGACGTCGTGTACGAACCGTCGGAAATCATGGCGACGACGGGCGCGACGATGGCGATCTATGCATCGATTCGGGCGTTGATCGGCCCGGGCGACAACGCGGTGATCGTCTCTCCCGCCTACGCGATCTACTCGAATGCGACGATCATGTGCGGCGGCGAACCGCGAGCGGTGCCGATGTCACTGAGCGGCAATCGATTCGTCCTCGACCTCGATCGCCTCCGCGCGGCGATCGACCGCCACACGCGCCTGCTCATCGTGAACAGCCCGTCAAACCCGACGGGCTGGGTGATCACCACCGGCGAGCAGCGCGCGGTGATGGAGATGGCCGACGCCAACGGCCTAGTCGTGCTGGCGGACGAGGTCTACGAGCGCCTGGTCTTCGACCGGGAACAGCACGTCGCCCCGTCGTTTGCGAGGCTCGACGCTCCGCGCGACCGGTTGATCGTCACCAACAGCTTTTCGAAAACTTACAACATGACCGGCTGGCGCCTGGGCTGGGCGCAGACGAGCGAGCGCACGATCAAGGCGATCTACAAAGCCGTCGAGTTCATGACCTCGAATCCCGCCTCGATGGTGCAGCAAGCCGGCATCGTCGCACTCCGCGATGGCGAAGCCTGCATCGGCGAACTGCGCGAGCACTATCGCCACCGGCGCGATCAGGTGATGCGCGCGCTTGCCGGGATGCCGGGCATCACGCTTCCGACGCCCGACGGAGCCTTCTTCGCGTTTCCGAAATTCACTCACGTGACCGACAGCTCGGCGTTTACGGCCGAACTGGTCCGCACGACGGGCGTCGCGTTGGCCCCTGGGGCCGCATTTGGCAATGCCGGCGAGGGGTTCGTGCGCATCTGTTTTGCCTCGAGCGAGGAAACGGTGCGCCTGGCGCTGGCACGACTGCAGCAATTCGTCGCCGCAGCCGGCCCGCGCCCTGGATCGCTAGTCCCTAGTCCCTAGTCCCTAGTTGGCCATCTTCCGCGCGTACTGCAGTTCCGGCCGTTCGGTGCCGGCGCCCTTGCACATCTCCACAAGCTGCTTGTAGAGCGCCTTTGCCTTTGCCGTCTGCTTCATCGCTTCTGCCGATTTCGCGGCACCCCAGATGGCGAGGAAGCGATTCGGTTCCTTCTTCATCACCGCGTCGAACTCGGCGGCGGCTTCCTTCGGCTGGTGATTCTCGAGCAGCATGTCGCCGAGCAGCTCTCGCGCCGGCGCAATCGGGCCCGGAGTGACCGCGGCTTTTTCGGTGCCGTCCTCGATCACGGCGGCTTCCCTCATCGCGGCGATCGCTTCGGCCTTCTTGCCCTGCGCGAACAGCACCCAGGCTTCGGCGCCACGGCGCTGGATGTCCACCTGCTCGGCCCAGTAGTCATCCTTCATCTCGACCTCACGGGCGTGCAGTGCGACGAGCCGCGCAATGTCGGGCGCAGCTGCGTCCGGCTTGCCCGCCCGCGCCGCGCCGATCGCGCGGACGAAGTGCGTGATCGCTTCGGTATACGGGGTGCCCGGCGCCGGGTTGACCGTCAACGCCATCGCCTCTTCCCACTGCTGCCGTTCGAGCGCGTAGCGCGCCGGAATCGCGGCCATCGCGAAGGTGTTCGGCCCGGCGCCCGCGGCGCCCTGCGTGCCGCCGGCCATCGATGCCAGGCGCATCGCGTGGGCCACGTTCTCCTTGGCCTGCGAATCCATCCCCATCTGCAGGTAGGCGTAGGTCATGTAATCGCGCGCGTGCATCGCTTCGCCGATGCCGTTGGTCTTCTCCGCTTCGGCCGCCGACTTGGTATTGCTCTCGACGGATTCCTTCCAGAAGCCGACGCGCGTGAAGGTGTGTGACGGCATGTGGAGCGCGTGCGGCACGACCGGCGCAATGCCCGCATACGCGCGCGCGGCGGGCAGCGCCTTCGGCGCGAGCATCGGCACGTCGTAGGCGTGGATGATGTAGTGCGCGAGGCCCGGATGATTCGGGTTCTGCTTGTACATCGGCTCGAGCATCTCGGCCGCTGCGAGCTGCCGCGCGTACGTCTTATCCGTCGGAGACGCCGCTTGCGCGATCGCCAGCGCCCAGAAAATGCGCGCCTCGAGATCACCCTTGTTCGCCGCCGACACGCGGCCCATCGCCTTTTCGTAATCGAGCACGCGCTGCCGCTGCGTGGTCACGTCGTTGCTCGAGAACAGGATGCCGACGGCTTCGAGCAGGCCCTTCTCGCGAGCGGTCGGCGAGCCGGTGGCCAACCCCTTGTCGATCGCCGCCTTGCCGTTGGCGATCGTCTGCGGCGAACGCTGGCCCGCAAACGGGTTGCCCCACTGCGTCAGGGCGATGCCCCAGTAGGCGATCGCGCACGTCGGATCCGTCTTGAGCACGCCTTCGAATGCGGCGCGCGATTCCTGGAACCAGAAGGAATGCAGTAACGCGACGGCCTCGTTGAACTTCGTCTTGACGGCCGGGTTGCACGAGGTTTCGAAATTGACGGTGCCGATGTCTTTCGGCGCCATGCCGCTCATGTCGTGTTGATGCTGCTCGGCCTGCGCCCACGCCGTGGCGGGCGCCAGCAAGAGACACACGCAACAGGCCCCCAGGAAACTCTTCATATTTCGGCTCCTCCAGCGCCGAGGGTAGCACGGACATGGAGGAACCTTCGGCGAGCCGTTGAACGACGAATGACGACCGTTTTTGTCGCCTTTTGACCGTTCACCTATTTCTACGGCCCGCTCACCCCTCGCGGCAGCCCGTACGCTGACTTCCGTGCAAGGCTGTGCTGGAAATCCGTAAAATACCGGCTACTCAAGGACTTACAAGGAGAGCGTTCATGCACGCGCCGATCAAATACTTCGAAAAGGGACTGTCCATTGCCGCCAACGGGGCGTGGCACGTCTTCGCACAACTCAACAAGATCAGCCCGAATCCGGCGATGAAGCCGAAGTGGTCGGACAAGCCGCTGTTGAAGTCGTACGAGAAGACGAAGCCGCCACTGGGCTGGCCGCGACAGACCGATTCGCTCTGCCCGACGTGCGTGCGCGAAGCGCGCCAGGCGATTCTCGACGGCACGCGGCCGCTCGAGACGCTGCTCAACGAGAAGGTCGGCGAGATCAAGGCGACGATCACCGAGAAAGACGGCAAGATCGTCATGATGAAGGACTGCCCCATTCACGGCCACTTCGAGGACGTGATGGCGATCGACACGGCGTTCTTCAAGCACCTCGAAGAGGTGTTCCCTGGCCGCGACATCCGCGCGCACAACGACGAGAAGCTCCACAACCACGGCAGCAGCACGATCAAGCACGGCCGCGGCTCGGTGCTGACCGTGGACCTCACCAATCGCTGCAACATGATGTGCGACCCGTGCTTCATGGACGCCAACCAGGTCGGCTTCGTCCACGAACTCACGTGGGAAGACATCAAGACGGTGCTCGACAACGCCATCACCATCAAGCCGAAGCGCCAGATGTCGGTGCAGTTCTCCGGTGGTGAGCCGACCCTGTCGCCGTACTTCCTCGACGCGGTGCGCTACGCGCGCAAGGTGGGCTACAACTCGGTGCAGGCGGCCACCAACGGCATCGAGTTCGCCAAGAGCTTCGACTTCGCCAAGGCGGCAGCCGAAGCCGGCCTGCGCTACGCCTACCTGCAGTTCGACGGCATCGGCAATGCGGCCAACTCGCATCGCCGCGTCGGCAACCTGTTCGACGTCAAGCTGCGCGCGATCGAGAACCTCCACAACGCCGGCGTCGACATCGTCCCGGTGATCACGATCGTCAACGGCGTGAACAACGAGCAGGTCGGCCGCGTGATCGAGTTCGCGCTC
>CAZBYY010000126.1:0-9857 GCA_964495855.1 uncultured Acidobacterium sp.
CCGCGCGCGTAGTAGCGTTCGACGGTGAAGCCACCTGGCGGCATCACCGCCACGACCGTGGCCGCGACAATCAGCGTGAGTTGGACTGCGGCTTTCCCGGGCAGGCGCACGCCACATTATCCGCTTCGATCGGGGCAAGTGATAGACTGTAGACCACCTGAACGGGATGTAGCGCAGCCTGGCTAGCGCGCCTGCTTGGGGTGCAGGAGGTCCCGGGTTCGAATCCCGGCATCCCGACCAACCCTATCGTTTCTTCGACGAGCTCTTCGCGCCGGCCTTCGTCTTTGAAGCGTCGGTCGGCGGTACCAGGTGCAGTTCACGCTGGCCGTCTTTCGACAGCATCTGCAGGATCGACTCCAGACCGTCGCGCACGTGCTTCAGCCGGTCACGAACACGATCGCCAAACACTTCTTCCACGAGCGCGCCACTGTGCGGGTTGGCCGTGTCGCCTTCCTCTTCCAGGCGGCGCCGCGCGCCCGACAGCGTGAGGCCCTCGTCAAACACGAGATGCTTGATGCGCAGAACGAGTTCGATGTCGGACTTGCGGTAAACGCGCCCGCCGGACGGCGACGGCTGGCCGATGTGCGGGAACTCCGCTTCCCACGAGCGCAGCACGTAGGGCTGCAACTGCGCGACCTCGCAGACGTCGGCGGCCTTGAACAGCTCCCGCTTCGGTGTTGCAGCCATCGTCCGGCAGTATAAGGCCTACAGGTGCCGCATGCCGAGTGCCAACTGCGGCGTGCTCATCGCGGTCGCTTCTTTGCGCGTCGTGCTTTTCGCGCGCGGTCGGCGGCCGACTCCTTCGAACCCGGGCCTTTCTTCACCGGCCTGCGGCGCTCGGCGACGCGCTTCCTCTCGACCGTGGGTTGATCCGTCCGCTCGTCACGCCGTCCGCCACGCACCTGGATGCGGATCGGGTTGCCAAAGAAGTCGTAGGCTTCTCGCAGCCGGTTTTCGAGGAAGCGCTGGTACGAAAAATGAAACTTGGTCGCCGTGTTCGTGAACAGCACGAACGTCGGCGGCGCCACGCTGGTTTGCGCCGCGTACTTGATGCGGACGTTGCGCTTGCTCGACGTGACCGGCGGCGACGCGCTCGTCACCTTCTCGATGAACCGGTTCAACTCGCCCGTCGGCACCCGCGTCTTCGACGCCGTCGCCACGCGATCAACCACTTCGAGCAGCTTCGGCGTCCGCTCGCCGGTGACGGCGGAAATGTGCACGATCGGCGCGAAGTCGAGGAACTTGAGGTGATAGCGCACCTTCTCGTCGAAGATCTTCGCCGCGTCCTCACCCTGTTCCTTCATGAGGTCCCACTTGTTCGCCGCGATGATCACGCCGCGGCCGGCATCGAGTGCCGCTCCCGCGATGGCGCCGTCCTGGTCGGTGGGTCCAACGGTGGCGTCGAGCACCAGCACAACGACATCAGCCCGCTCGACGGCCTTGCGCGCAAGCAGCACGCTCACGGACTCGACCTGCGACTTGGCCACCTTCCCCGGCCGCCGAATGCCCGCTGTGTCGACGATGCGGAATGTCCGCTTGTGCCACGTCAGCATCGCGTCGACGGAATCGCGCGTCGTCCCCGGCACCTCGGAAACGATCATGCGATCTTCGCGGATCAGGCGGTTGACGAGCGATGACTTGCCCGCGTTCGGCCGGCCAACGATGGCAATGGCCGTATCGCTCACCTCGGAGACGTCGTCGGCATCCGCGGATTCAGCAGCCACGCCGAGCTTGTCCACGATTGCATCGAGCAGGTCGCCGACGCCCTCGCCATGCTCGGCGCTGATTTCAACGACGGTGTCAAAACCAAATCGATGAAACTCAATCGCCCCCTCGCGGGCGCGGCGGTCATCGGTCTTGTTGATGGCGAGGATGACCGGTGCGCCGCTGTCGCGCGCCGCCTTCGCGATTTCCTCGTCGCCAGGCACGCACCCTTCGCGGCCGTCCACGACCACCACGATCAGGTTGGCTGACGACAACGCGCGGGAGCCCTGCACCTTGACCAGTTCATGCAACGGATCTTCGCTGGCACCAAAGAGCCCGCCCGTATCGGTGACGTTGAAGCGGTAGCGCCCCCACGTCGCGGGGTGCGTGATGACATCCCGCGTCGTACCGGCAATCGCCGTGACGATGGACCGTCGGGTACCGGTCAAACGATTGAACAACGTAGACTTACCCACGTTGGGTCGTCCGACCAATACGACTTCGCGGAAAGTGCGGCGCGTCACGGCGTGTCTATATTACTGGCGATAAAGGATTTGGCGGCACTTTCAGGGCCGAAAATGCACGCCAATTCCGATAACTACATCAAGACAAACGACTTATTCCTTTGACAGCGTAAGTACCACAGTTTAAGATAGTTACAGTCAAACCATGATCAAGGTCGACATCGTGAACGAGGTCTCACGTGTGGCAGATGTCACAAAAGTTAAGGCCGAGCTGGCGGTGGACGCGGTATTCGAGGCCATGCGCCACTCGATGCAGCGTGGCGAACGCATTGAGCTGCGTGGGTTTGGGGTGTTCCAGGTGAAGCCCCGCAAGCGCGGTATCGGCCGCAACCCGCGGACCGGCAAAGAAGTGCGCATCCCGCCCGGCCGGACCATTCGCTTCAAGCCCGGCAAGGAACTGCAAAACATCGGGTAAGCTCGGGGAAGGTTGCCGCCCGACGATCCGATCGATCCAGCCGTCGATCAATACGAACAGTTCATTCCGAAGCCACTGCCGCCGCCCCACGGCCGCCTGTGGGTACAGCTCGTCTTGCTGGCCCTCACGCTGGTCACCACCACCATCGCGGGCGGATGCCACTATTACAGCTTCACGCTCGACCTCGCGCAGTCGGCCGACATGAGCCGCGCTGCGCCAGTGGACTTTCGCGCCGCGTCTTTCTACCTGCACGGCCTGTGGTACAGCCTGACGATCCTTGCGATTCTCGGCTGCCACGAGATGGGCCACTACATCGCGTGCCTGCGCTACGGCGTCATTGCGACGCGCCCGTATTTCCTGCCGGCGCCGCTGTTTCTCACCGGCACGCTCGGCGCGTTCATCCGCATCAAGTCGCGCATCCCGACCAAGGTCGCGTTGTTCGACATCGGCATCGCCGGCCCGCTCGCCGGATTCGTCGTCGCCGTGCCGGCGCTGTTCATCGGCTTGATGCTGTCGCGCGTCGACCAGCTCCCCGTGGATTCCTCCGACCTCGTCGAACTCGGCGAGCCGCTGCTCTTCAAGTTCGCGTCGTGGGTGATCTGGGGCTCGGTCCCGCAGGGGTATTCCATCAACATGCATCCGATGGCCTTTGCGGCCTGGTTCGGGTTGCTGGCGACGGCCCTCAACCTGTTCCCCATCGCGCAGCTCGACGGCGGGCACATCTCCTACGCGGTGCTGGGGCGCCGATCCACCATCGTGACGATGGTCATGATCTGCGTGGCGATCGGGCTGTCGTTCAAGTCGTCGAGCTGGATTGCGTGGACGGTGCTGCTCGTGATCATGATCGCGACGCTCGGCCCGCATCACCCGCCGACGCTGGATGATGACGAACCACTCGATCGAACGCGCCTCGTGCTTGCGGCGGTGGCAATGGTGATCCTGATCCTCTGCTTCACGCCGGCGCCAATCGGCGAATTCCTCGCGCCAAGTTCCTGAGGCCGAAGGCTTCCTACAGCATCGATAGCGGATCGACGTCGATCGAGACGCGCTTGGACAGCTTCGGCGTGCGCGACACCGCCAGCTGCAAGGCCTCACGCATCGCTTTCCGGCTGGTGCCTTTGAGGAACAACTGCGCGCGATGCTCGCCGCGCAACTTCGTCAACGGCGCTGGCGCCGGGCCCAGCATCGCAAACGCCGCAGACCCGCGCGCGGCCTCCGCGAATTGCCGCGCGCCCTGCATGGCGTGTTCAAAGGTCGCGCCCCTGACGACGACGTTGACCATCGCCACCTGCGGCGGGTAGCGCATCGTCCGCCGATACTTGATCTCCGCGTCGTAGAACGCCCGATAGTCCTGCGTGCACGCGAGCGTGATCGCGTAATGCTTCGGCAGCAGCGACTGGATGATGGCCTCGCCCCGCCGTTCGCCGCGGCCGGCGCGGCCGGCCACTTGTGTCAGCAACTGGAAGGTGCGTTCATTCGAACGGAAGTCCGCGAGGCCGAGGCCCACGTCGGCCGAGATCACGCCGACCAGCGTCACCTCGGGAAAGTCATGGCCCTTGGCGATCATCTGCGTCCCGATCAACACGTCCACTTCGCGATTGGCGACCTTCGCCAGTGCCTCGACGAGACTGCCCTTCCGACGGACGGTATCGCGATCGACGCGCGCCACCCGCGCATCGGGGAACCGCTGCCGCACTTCCGCCTCGATGCGTTCGGTGCCGAAACCGATGCGTTCGAGGTACGGCGCGGCGCACTTCTCGCACTGCTTCGGCACGGGCTTCAGGTAGTTGCAGTAATGACAGCGTCCGTGCCAGTGGCTGCCATGTTTGTGGATCGTGAGTGAGATGCTGCAATTCGGGCAGTCGAGGACGTTCGCGCACTGCCTGCAGATCACCGAAGTTGCAAAGCCGCGGCGGTTCAGCAGGATGAGCGACTGCTCCTTGCGCTCGAGCCGCAACGCCATGGCGTCGAGCAACTCGCGGCTCAGCACCACCTCCTCGCCGGCGGTCACCATCTCCTGACGCATGTCGACGACCGAGACATCCGCGAGGGGGCGATCAAGGACGCGCCTCTCCAAAGTGATCAGCGCGTACTTGCCCTCGAGCGCATTCGTGTACGACTCCATCGTCGGGGTGGCAGAGCCGAGCAGAACAAGCGCGTTGGTGAACTTGCCGCGCATGATGGCGACGTCGCGGCCGTGATAGCGCGGCGTTTCGTCCTGCTTGTAGGACGTGTCGTGTTCTTCGTCGACGATGATGAGCCCGGGATTCGCAAGCGGCGCAAACACCGCGGAGCGCGTGCCGATGACCACGTCCACGTCGCCGCGGCGGATCCGATGCCACTGGTCGTGCCGCTCGCCATCAGACAGGCCGCTGTGCTGGATGGCGACCGACTCGCCGAAGCGCGCGCGGAAGAGCGCCGCCACCTGCGGCGTGAGCGCGATCTCGGGTACGAGCATCAGCACGCCCCGTCCAGTCGAGCGAACGGCGTCGGCGAGGCGCAGATACACTTCGGTCTTGCCGCTGCCCGTGACGCCGTGCAGTAACGCGACGGCAAATGCGCGTCCGAGGGCCATCGGCATGAGCTGATCGAGCGCGCGCTGCTGCTCGGCGGTGGCGGCGCGATCGACCACCGGCATCGGACGACCGACCGCGTGCGCGAATGGATCGCGATCGACGCGATCCTCGCGAATCGATACGAGACCCAGCGCCTTGAGGCGCGTGACCGCGGCACTGCCGATGCCGCGCTCGGTCAATCCGGCGACCGGCAGCCCGGCGGGGGCACCGCGCAATAATTGCAGCGCCTCCGACTGACGCTTGCCGAGCCGTGCGCCATCAGCGACGCAGGCACTGTGTGCCTGCATGCGCTCCGCCGCGTCGATGCCTGCGGGCGTCAACGACGCGACCCTGATCGTCTTGAATCGATCGACTCGCGCCGTCAGTCCGTGCGGCGGTAGCGCGGCCGCGAGCGTCGCGCCTGGGCCGGCAATGTAGTAATCGGCCACCCACTCGGTGAGCCGGACGACATCCGGCGGAACGAAGGCGTGCTCGTCGAGCACCTGCGTGATCGGCTTGATGGTGAAACTGGTATCGACGGCGCTCGCCGTGCCGACGACGACGCCCGTCATCGTGCGGTGCCCGACCGTCACGACCACGCGCGCGCCCTTCGGAGGCACGTCGGTCGACGGCGGCACGGAGTAGGTCAGCAGTCCCAGCGCCGGCACCGGAACCGCGACGGAGATGAGCCGCTCGGCCACGGACTAGGACTTGTCGGCCTGGAGGAGGTCGCGAACCTTTTTCATGTCGTCCCATACCTCGCGCTTTGCTGACGGATTGCGCAGCAGGTACGCAGGATGAAAGGTCGGGATGAGGATCGCGCCGCGGTACTCGAACTGCCGTCCGCGCAGCCGCGTGATCGGGTCGACCGTTTTGAGCAGCGATTGCGCCGCGAACTTGCCGAGCGGCACGATCACCTTCGGCTTGATGACCGCGATCTGCCTGAAGAGAAACGGCTCGCAACTGTCGACTTCATCGGGCTCAGGGTTGCGATTGTTGGGCGGGCGGCACTTGATCACGTTGGCAATGTAGACCTGCTCGCGGGTCATGCCGATCGCCTCGATGATCTTGGTCAGCAGCTGACCGGCACGGCCGACAAACGGCTCGCCCTTCTTGTCTTCGTCCTCGCCCGGCGCTTCGCCGACGAACATCAGCCGCGCCTTCGGATTGCCGACGCCAAACACGATCTGCGACCGCCCCAGCGTGCACAACTTGCAGCGCGTGCATGCGGCGCCGATATCGGTCTTGATATCACCGAGCGATTCGGATGACGCGAGAGAGTCCGGCGACGCGGCTGACGCGGGCGACGCGGCTGCAGGCTCGCTGGCCGGCTCGGACGCGCGCGCGCGCCAGGCGGCATCGCGACTGACGCCGTCCACACCGATTTCCTTGAAGTACTGCAGATGCTCTGCCAGCTCTTCGCGCGACACTATGCCTTAACTGTAGCGTCCTTCGCGGGGATGGCGACGAGAAATTGTTCGATGCGATCGAGGATCCGCGCGGCAACGGCGCTCTTGGCTTGCAACGGCACGTCTTCGATACCGCTCGACGTCACGAGCGACACGGCGTTGGTGTCGACGTCGAATCCGGCGTCGGCGCGAGACACGTCGTTGGCGACGATCATGTCGGCGCCCTTCTGCTGCAACTTCCCCTTCGCATACGCCACGACATCGGCGGTCTCGGCGGCAAATCCCACGAGCACAGGCACACGTTGCGCGCGCGACGGCAGCTTGCCCAGGTCGGCGAGGATGTCCTTGGTCCGATTGAGCGTAATCGTGACGGGGCCCTCGGCCTTCTTCACTTTGTGGCTGGCCGGTGCTGCGGGCGTATAGTCGGCCACGGCGGCGGACATGACGATGGCATCCTGCTCTGCGGCCCGCTGCATCACCGCCGCGTGCATCTCGGCGGCGCTGCGCACCTGGACCACGGTGGCCGACGCGGGCGGCGTCAAGTGCGTCGGGCCGGTGACGAGCGTGACGCTGGCTCCGCGCTTCAGCGCTTCGGCCGCAATCGCGTATCCCATGCGTCCGCTCGAACGGTTGCCGACAAATCGCACCGGATCGATGTCTTCGAGCGTCGGCCCGGCGGTGACGAGCACGCGGCGGCCAGTCAGTGACGTTGACGTCTTCGACGACAACAACTGTTCCGCGGCGGCCACGACATCATCCGGCTCAGCGAGGCGGCCCTTGCCGATCCACCCGCAGGCCAGGTAACCCGAGCCCGGTTCGACGACGTGCACACCACGAGCGAGCAATGTTTCGAGATTCCTCACCACGGCCGGGTGATCGAACATGTTGGTATTCATCGCCGGCGCCATCATCACCGGCGCGCGCGTGGCGATGTAGAGCGAGGACAAAAAGTCGTCGGCGATCCCGTTCGCGAACTTGCCGATTACGTTGGCGGTGGCAGGGGCGACCAGCAACAGGCCGATGTCCGATGCGAGCGCGATGTGCTCGATGTCGGCGTTTGCGCCCGGCGCGTACTGATCGGTGATCACCGGGTGCCGCGTAATGGCCTCGAACGTCAGCGGCCCAACGAACTTCTCGGCGGACCTTGTCATCACAGCCACGACGTCGTGGCCGTGCTTCTGCAGCCCGCGCGCGATCTCGACCGCCTTATAGGCGCCAATACCGCCGGTTACGCCTAACGCTATTAGTGCCATGTGCCTAAGGTGCCTACAGTGCCTAAGGGAGATTATCGGCTGGTTTCAGGTGGCCTGATAGCCTGATGGCCCGACCGCCTACTGCCTGAACGTTTTGATGATGTCCTCGGCGATTGGTTTCATCCGGTGCGTGCGAGAACGCTCGGCGGCGATGATCTCCTGGAGCCGCACCACCGTGGGCTCGAGCTGGTCGTTGATGACGACGTAGTCGTAGTCCGCGTAGCAGCCGGCCTCGGCCCGAGCGGCGGCCAGGCGCCGCTGCATCGCCGCCTCGCTGTCCGCGCTCCGCCCGCGCAGGCGGCGCTCGAGGATCTCGAACGATGGCGGCAGCACGAAGATGGACGTGTGATCGATCCCGGTCTGCTTGACCTGTTCGGCGCCCTGGACGTCGATGACCAGCACGACGTCCTGCCCCGACGCCTGCAGCCGCTCGCAATCGCCGCGGCGGGTTCCGTACAGGTTCCCGAACACGTCCGCCCACTCCAGGAACTCGCCGCGATTGATCATCTGCTCGAACTGTTCGCGGTTGATGAAGTTGTAGTCGACGCCGTCGCGCTCGCCGGCGCGCGCGGCGCGCGAGGTGTATGAGCGCGACAAGCGCAGGTTCGGGAGGATCTGCACGAGGCGTTCGGCAAGCGTCGTCTTGCCCGTGCCGGACGCGGCCGAGATGATGAACAACAGCCCGCGATCGGGATCGGTCGACTTATTCAACGTTCTGCACTTGCTCCCGCATCTTCTCGAGTTCGGCCTTGGCTTCGATCACCACTTCTGATACCTGCAGGCCATCCGCCTTCGACCCAATCGTATTCACTTCGCGATTCATTTCCTGGAGGAGAAAGTCCAGTTTACGCCCGCACGGCTCCGCGCTGTCTGACAAGGCATCCCAGTGCGCAAGGTGCCCGTGGAACCGGGTCACTTCCTCGCTGATATCCGAGCGCTGCGCGACGCGCACTACCTCCTGCGACAACGCCGACTGGTCGATCGGCATCGCTGCGGCGAGCTCGCGCGCTTTCTCTAACAGTCGCTGCTCCAGCCCGACGCGGCCGCCGTCGGCAGCGTTGGCGATGCGGGCGATCAGGTCGGCGAGCAAGGCCTTCCGCGCGTCGAGGTCTGCGCGGAGGTGCTGCCCTTCCCGCACCCGCATCGCCTCCAGTTCGCCAATCGCACTCTCGATCGCGTCGTCGATCGCCGTCCCTAACAGCGCGGACACGCCGCCGGCTTCAGGGGTCTTCTCGCGAATGATCAATGCCTGCGGCAGCCGCAGCAAGTCCCCAGGAGCAAGATCGCCCGTGACGACGCCGCGCGCGCGCGCCTGATCCATCGCCGATGCGAGCGCGCGCGCAAAGTCCTCGTTCAGCTCCACGTGCGGCACCGCGGCCTGGCGCAGTTGCAGCGAGAGGCTGACTTCCACGCGCCCGCGCGCCAGGTGCCTCTGCACGAGCGCGCGCACCCGCGGCTCGACATCGGCAATGACCGGCGGCAAACGGAGCTGCAGGTCGAGAAAGCGGTGGTTGACGGACCGGATCGTCACGCCGATCGCCGCGCGCTCGTCGTCGCGCGTCAGCGAGGCAAAGCCGGTCATGCTCTTGATCATCGCGATTCCGCCTTCAGGCGGCTGTCGGCCGTGAGCGGCGCGCCGGCCTCTTTGTCCTTGTCGGCTTCGAGCAGCTGCATGTGGTGCAGGCGCGCATAGGCGCCGTTCGGCCGTCCCACCAGCTCGTCGTGCTTGCCGACCTCGACGATGCGGCCGCGTTCGAGCACGATGATCGCGTCGGCGCGGCGGATCGTCGACAGACGATGCGCGATGACGAAGGATGTGCGGTTCATCATCAGCGTCGCGAGCGCCTGCTGGACGAGACGCTCCGATTCGCTGTCGAGCGCCGAGGTGGCCTCGTCGAGAATCAGGATGGGCGAATTCTTGAGCAGCGCGCGGGCGATGGCCAGGCGCTGGCGCTGGCCGCCGGAACCGCGCTGGCCGCGCTCGCCGATCATCGTCT
>CAZBYY010000127.1:0-9798 GCA_964495855.1 uncultured Acidobacterium sp.
GAACAAGAACCCGGATCCCACGGAACCCTAGAACCACACCCTGGAACCCTTAACCCTGGAACCAAATCCTTGGAACCCATGGAGCCCCTGGAACCTGGAACCTCTCCTTAGGACCCCTCGAAGAGCCTCCGCCCCTCGTCCTTGAGCAACACCCACAAGGAATACGCGCCGAGCGCGGTGCCGAACGGCAGCAGGATCAAGTTGCCGATGGCGAGGCCAAGCGACATCAATCGCGCCGACGGGCGCAGCCGCCTGAGCTGGCGGCCGACGATGAGGTGGAGGATCGACCAGACGAGCGCGATCAGCGAGACGATCAGGATCGTGACACCGGTGAGGCGCGCGGCCATTTCGGATCCGAATCGCACCGGCCCGGTGGATTGCGCGATCGCGAAGGCGCCGCCGGCAAGGGCGAAGCCGGCCACGGTCACGAGCGCGAAGATCGCGCCCCAGGCCACAAACAGGGTCGAGAGGAAGTCAACGTGTCGTTTCACAGCGTGTCCGCCGCGGGTCGATCAGCGAAGCCGGACGCGCACATCCACGCGCGTGCGTGGACTCCGAGGCAACCACAGGTTGAAGCTGAAGCGGTCGCCCTCAGCGGCGCCCGCCGGCACGTGAACGGTCAGGTGCTGGCGCTGGAGCGCCTGCCCGTGCCCGTCACACGCATTGCAGTGATCGCTCCACACTTCTCCGCGGCCGCCGCAATGCACGCACGTGCGCGGGACATCGACGTCGAGCGAAACCAGGCCTCCAAACAGCGCCTGCTCGGCCGCAATCGCGATCTCCGCACTCACGACGGAGCCGGACGGCTCGGGCTCGACGTGATCGCGGCGGAAGTATTCGATCGCGGCGCGGGAGGACGGAAAATCGATCGCCACTTCATCGGCAAGCGATCGCCGATACGCCCGCTCGTGCGGCACCAGCGTCTCCAAAGCGACGCGCGACGAGTCCGATCGGCGATGACGAAACACCTGCAGCCACGATAGGGTCGTGACTACGGGTTGTCAAGAAAATGCCGTGCGCGTAGTATGCGGGCGATGCCGAAAGAATGCCCGATGTGCGGCGAGTTCATGCGGCTCGTGACACGCGAGATCGTGTCGCGCGTGCCAGGCACTTCACAAGACGTGAAAACGCCGGTACGCGAATGGGTTTGTCCGGAGTGTGATTACTTCGAGGAAGCGGAAAGCAGCGAGTCTTAACGCGCGCCGAGGGTGAGCAGCACTTCCTTGCGGATTGCCTCCTCAGCCTCGTCGAAGTTCAGCGCCGTCTCGCACTCATCGCAGAGCACTTCAATCACACCGGGCTTGCTCTCTTCAGACACTTCGACCCGGCTGTCGTCGAGCTGCACTACGTGCATCTGCAGCGTTTTCACCAGGAAGTTGCGGGTGTTCCCGCAGTTCGGACACGTCAGTGGCACTCAGCGAGGCTCCTTGAACCTACGAAATTGTATGGGATGCCCAGACACTAAGGCAAAGAAAATCGGATGCGCCTCAGCACATGCATGGCGGAGGCGCCCGCCCACGTGACCGTCTCGCCGCTCTGAACGGCCATCGCCTCGGTGAGCGAGGCCGGCAGGACTTTACCGATCGAGCCGCGCTGCAGCACCAGTTTTCCGCCCGATATCGTGCCGGCCAGGTAGAGCCGGTCGCGCGCCCGCGTGAGGGCAACGTAGAGCAGGCGCTTCGTTTCCTCGTGCTCCTTACCCTCGTCCTCCTTGTCGCGCGCACTCTCGAAGTCGGCAATCGAGACCCACGCCTCGCCTTCGTCCTCGTCTTCATCGGCGAACGGCGGCGCCGACACGCGCACATCGTCGCGTGTGCCGCCGCTCCCCTTGCCGATGTTGACGAGGAACACGACGGGGAATTCGAGGCCCTTGGCGGCGTGCACCGTCATCAAGTTGACCGCGTCCACCGCGTCGATGATCGCGTTTGACTCATCGCCACCCGCGGCGAGTCCGGCAAAGTAATCGGCCAGCCGGTCGAGCGTGACGTAGCCGCGATTCTGGATGCGGCGAATGAGGCCGCGGATCTTCTTGAGGTTCTCGCGTGCCTGCCGGTAGCCGGGACCATCCAGCTCGATCGCATAGGCGCATTCATTGAGGACGCGATCGAGGATTTCCGACGGCGGCACCTGGTCGGCTGCGTCGATCCAGGCGGGCACCGACTGACGCGCGAGCAGCAAGCGATCACGATCGTCCGCCGGCAGTTGCGCGGCAGCAGCCGGCAATTCGCCGGTGAGCGCCGACGCCAGACCCGGCGCAAGCAGCTTCAGTCCCTCATCGGAGATGTGAACCACGCGCGATCGCAGCAGCGCCGCCGCGCGCAGGTTCGATCCGGGATCGGCCAGGTAGCTGATGATCGCCAGCACGTCCTTGATCTCGTCGGCGTCGAAAAATCCAAGACCCTTGTAGACGTAGTACGGGATCGCGCGCCTGGCGAGCGCCGCTTCGAACAGGCTGTGACTCTCGCGCGTGCGGAAGAGGATGCCGATGTCGCCGGGGCCGATCGGCCGCCGGACGCCGGTCGTGCGATCGCGAATCGTGGCGCCTTCGCGAATCAGCGTCTCGATCTCCCCGGCAATCGCCTCGGCCTGCATCGCGTCGGTATCCGCCGTCACGACACCGAGCGCCGCCGATTCTTCGGCCACCTGCTCGCCCGGCGCCGCATCCGCGCTTGTCGGGAACGCGTCGCTTTCGTCGTAGCGAAACGCATCCGCACGGTCGGTCACCTTGTCGATGGCCACGCAGACGTCGTTCACGAACATCAGCAACTCACGCACGGACCGGAAGCTGCGCGTGATGGCCGCGCGCGACGGCGACTCCGGACGCAACGCCTCGACGAACTGCGCCGCTGCGTCGAGCACGGTGACCTCGGCATCGCGAAAGCCGTAGATCGACTGCTTGCGGTCGCCGACGATGAAGATCGAGGGGGGGATCGGACCGTGCGACAGGCCTTCGCCGGCGCCCCACGCGCGAACCAGCTCGCGCACCAGCCGCCACTGCGCCCGGCTCGTGTCCTGGAACTCATCGACCAGCACGTGCTCGTAGCGCGACTCCAGCCGGTAGCGGCTGCGCGAGAACTCCTCCATGTGCCCGAGCAGGCGAAGCGTGCGTTCGAGCAAGTCCGGGAAGTCGAGGACGCCATGCTTGTCGAGCGTGCGCCGATACTCGTCCTCGGCGATGCGGAACAGCCGCCGCACGCCGCGCGCCAGCACGAGGTTGATGTCGCGCCGGAACGATGCAATCGCCGCCTGCACGTGCGGTCCCAGCCCGAACACGATCACCTTGTGCCGTTCGTAATCGGCGTCCGATCGAAACTGCGCCTTCGTGTGGGCCGGGCGCTTGCGGGGCTCGCCCTTCTGCGTCAGCACGAGGTCGCCCAGCCGGTCGAGCAGCGCCCGCAGACGCGCCGGCGGCAGATCCTCGCGGACGAGGCCCGCCAGATCGTGCGCCAGCAGGTCGAAGGAGGCAACCGCCGGTCCCGTCGCAATCAGGATCTGCACCGATCGCTCCGCACTGCCGGCAATCGACGCGAGCGCGCTGCGGAGCGTGTCGCGAAGCCTCGCGCACGCATCGTCGACGCGCATGTCGTGGCCGCGAAGGAATCGATT
Source organism: uncultured Acidobacterium sp. (assembly GCA_964495855.1). Taxonomy (GTDB): domain Bacteria; phylum Acidobacteriota; class Vicinamibacteria; order Vicinamibacterales; family UBA2999; genus 12-FULL-67-14b. The sequence goes on from CAZBYY010000127.1 coordinate 3,607, forward strand.
CAAGGCATCGCGGGCGACGAGCCGCCGATCGAGCAGTGCCGTCAGCGCCTTGCGCAACCGCGGTTCGCCCAGTTGCGTGAACAACAGCGCCACGTCGGCATCGGTGAGCGACACGGCCCGGCCGATCGACAACGCGCTGTCGAGCGAGGCTTCGATGAAGCGCGGCGTCTCGGTTTCATCAGCCAGGTCGAAGCCGGGATCGACGCCGGCCTCGAGCGGAAATTCGTGCAGCAGCGACAGGCAGAAGGCATCGATCGTGCTGATGCTGATCTCGCCGAACGCATCGCGGATTTCCCGCCATCTCGCGGGCGGGATGCCGCCTTCGCGCTGGCGTTGCTTGAGCGTGGCCATCACGCGTTGCCGCATTTCCGCCGCTGCCTTGTTGGTGAAGGTGATCGCGAGGATGTTCCTCGGCGCGACCCCGGATTCGAGGAGCCGCACGTAGCGATCGACGAGGACTCGCGTCTTGCCCGTTCCCGCCGAGGCTTCGAGCGCGACGTTGCGCATCGGGTCAACCGCGAGCCGACGCGCGCGCGCGTCCGCCGTCTCGGGCTGGCCATGGGGTGCCGACGAGCTGGGCGAAGGCGGCTCGAAGTCGAAGCGCGGCTGATCAGCCATTGGCCGACTCCGGCGCGCCGCCAACGTTCCGGCACACAGCGGTGAACGCGCACATCGTGCAGAGGTTCTTTGTTTCCGGACGCGCCGGGAAGTGACCGGCGGCAATGTCGTCGAGTGCCGCGACGAAGCGCTGCGCGGCCGCGTCGGTGATCTCGTCGAACTTGCCGGCCGCCTCACCGGTCGTCTTGCTGCGCGTGCCGGCGCCAGTCGCCGGCTCCAGCGGCACCACGGCCTGCGGTCCTTCAAACGACAGGTACATCGCCTCGCTCGGCCGGATGTCGCGGCCGTGCGACTGCGAGAGCGCCACGCGGACGCACGCGCTGTAGATCGGCAGTTGCAGCGCCAGCTTGCGGTCGGGGACGTATTTCGTCTTGTAGTCGATCAACCGGAACGTGCCGTCGCCCAGCAGGTCCACGCGATCGATCTTCGCGCGCAGGCGCACGTCGCGCGTGGTGCCGTCCTCACCCTTGAACGCAAACACATGGTCGAGCTCGTACTCCATCAGCCGTTCGCGAATGTCGATGGCGCGCTCGGCCTCCATCGCAAACACGCGATCGACCATTCCCGATCCGACAGCCGATCCGTACAGGCGTGCGCGCTCGAGACCCGCTTCGGCCGGAGGCAGGGACCGCAGCGCCGGTTCGGCGATCTCGCCAAACAGCGCCCTGGCATCGTCCATCGACTCGGCGGTGATGCGGCCGCGACCGCGCGCCTGCCACTCGTGGAAGAAGGTCTCGAACAGCTCATGCAGGAACCGGCCGCGTTCGAGCGGTGAGCGAGACGTTTCATCCTCCGGCTCTTCTTCGACCTGCAGCACGTTCGAGACGTAGAACTGGAATGGACACTTGAGGTACCGCTCGACACGGCTGACGCTGACGCGGGGCAGCACCCAGGCGCCCGCTTCGCCCTCGAACCGGCGGCGATCGCGAACCGGGGCCGCCGTTCGCAACGTTGACCACGGCGTCGGCCGCGCCGGTTCTCCGGACGACAGACCGACAGCGTCACGTGCCACACGCGTCGGCAATCCGAATCCCTGCACGTCATCGAGCAGGGTCGAGGGTTCGACAACGGACTCGGATTCGAGGGCGAAGGTCGACAGCCGCGTCGACAGGCGCGCCAGGCCGAGAAGATCGCGGAACATCGCGCGCGCGGATCGAATGTGATCGCGCTCCTCGTTGAGGGCGATGCGGTCCGGACGAGCCGGCTCGAGCTGTGCAATCAGCGATCGCGGATAGAACACGTTGCGCCGCGGCTTCTCCGGCCACTCGCCCTCGATCAGCCCGAGCACCTGCACGTCGTCCAGATCGGCGAATCGCGCCGCTTGGGCATCGAGGATGCAAACGCCGCCGGTACCGGTGGGCTCCGCGAAGGTTTGGGTGCCGAGCCAGCGGCGCAACGCCGCGGAGAGCTCCGTGACGGTGCCGGTCGCAGCGGGATCGTGGCGGCGATACGAATCCGCGAGGCCGGCCAGTGCTCCAAGGACGGCTGCCCGGACGCGACGCCGTCGAGCCCCGGGGTGATCGCGATCGTGCTCGTCGAGGAACGCGCACAGCAGGTCGATCTGCTCGACCAGAGGGCGCGATTCGAGCAGCGGTGCAAGCGCGGATGCGATCCTCACGGCCGCTTGCGCGGCGGGCCGTTCGCCGCCAGTCCAGGTCTCAGCGAGCGCGCGCAGACGATCGATCCCGCCGAGGTATCGCTGCTCGGCCATCCTCGCGTCGAGCAACGCGACCGACTCGCGGGTCACCTCCACATCCTCAATCGAAAAGCGGAAGTGCGGCGACTTGAACAGCGCCATCAGCGCACGACGCGTGAAGTTCGCGGCGGCGCATTCGAGGACGACGTCCACAGCGGCGGCGTAGGGCTCGGCATCGAGCGGAAGCGTGTCAACGGCTTCGAACGCCACGCCGGTCCGGCCGAAGATCTCGCGCGCGAGATACAGGTACGGCAGCGGCCGGGCGATGATCAATCCGGCACGTGGCGGCGCGTCACGCCGAAGCCGTGCGGCGACGGCCTCGATTTCATCTTCGCGGTCGCGATAGTGATACGCGTGCTCCTCGCCAGGCACGATCAGCGTCGACTGATCGGCGGTCGATGCCAGGGCCTCCTCATCGAACTCGACGAATGCAAGCTGCAGCCGGTCGCGATATCCCGCGTCGAGCACGCCTGTCGTCGACAGGATGTCGATGTGCTCGAGGCCGTCGATCGTCGACAGCAGTGTCACATCGGCGGGCCAGTAGCCATCGGCATCGAACGGCCGGTCGCCCACGGCGAGGATCAGCCGGCGCAGCGGACGCACGGCCGCTGAGGCAGACAGGTGCGCGCGAGCCGCGTGCTCATCTGCCGCGCCGCTGTCAGCGAGTCGCGTCTCGTAGGCGCGGTAGGCGACGCTCAGGAAGCGTGTCTGCTCGAGCAGTTGGGCGGCGCCGCGATCGGATTCGGCTGCGGGCTCGAGCTCGCCGCTCAGCAATCGATCGAAGTCGTCCACGCTGCGGCCGACGCGGCGCACGTGGTCGTAGAGCGCCAGCATCTCCGCGATGAGCGACGGCCTGACGTGGAACGGCGCGGGGACGCCGACGTCGTCAGCCTCTCGGGCGCCTGCGGCGAGCATCGCCTCGCGTTCGAACGGGGTCAGGATTCGCGGCGGCGAGGCAAGCCGACCGATCAACGCATCGTAGAGATCTGCGCGTGACCCGATGTGTGGCAGTGCAAACGACGCACCTTCGAGGCGAGACGTGATGGTGCGGGCCAACTGGTCGGCAGCGGCGCGCGTCGGCACCAGGATGAACGTGTCGGCGGCGCGCTCCGCATCGAGCGCGCGGACGACGTCGACGAGGGACGAGCGGTAACTGGCAAGATCGGGTGCGCGCAGCACCCGGATGGTGCGCGGCGTGCTCACTTGCCTGCCGGCGGCTCCATCGCGGTCAACTGCTCCGCTCGCCCGCGCTGGTACAGCATCAACGTGCCTGCGGCGGCGGACGAGGCGCGCTGGGCGACATCGAGGCTGTTGCTGGACACCGCGTCGGCGCGCAGCTTCAACGCGTTGCCGGCGAGCTCCCACGCACTGGCGATGAGCGCATGCGCTGGGGCAAGGTCATCGGGCGGCGTGACTTTCGAGAGCTTGCGAGCGGCCGCATCAAGCCGTTTGGTCAACTCTGCGATCGACGTGGGTGGCGGTCCGTTCATCGACTTGACCTGTTCGAGCGCGACCTCGACGTCCTTGAAGCTGCTGAAGACGGAATTGGTGGCCCGGCGATACTTGCGAAACTGCGGCGCGCGCTTCTCCCAGTCTTTGCGGGCCTGGCGCGTCGCATCCGCCGTGGACGCCTGCAGGTCGATCGTCGCCAGCAACGACGCGACATCGCCCGGGCGATGGCCGCCAAGCTTGCGGTCCTCGTCCTTGACCTTGTCGCGCAGCTTCTCGAGCTCGGACTTCTGGCCTTTGGCGGCGAGCTTGCTCGCCGTTTCGAGCGTCCGCGTCCGCAGCTCGTCGTAGCCGCGCTCGATGCGCTGCTCGTGATCCAGGTCGCCGGTGACGGTGCGCCGCATGCGCGTCGCCCATTCATCGGGCAGCACGCCGATTGCGCGGTCGATCAGGCGCAGCACCGTCTGGAGCAGGCTGACGCGTTCGACCGGCGACTCAGTGATTGAGGCGGCGGCGACGAACTGCTCCACCAGTTCCGCGTCGGTTGGCGGCGGCAGCGGCGGCGGCGGGGGCACAGCGGTCGGCGTATTCGCCGACAGCGACAGGTCGAAGCGCGTGATGCCGACGGCGACACGCAGTTCGGCGATCACCTCGTCAAGCACCCCGAGCGCCTCACGGACCTCGGCGATGCGGTAGCCGTAATGCGTCGCCGGCCACTCGGACAATTTCTGGCGGGCACGCTCGGCAGTCGCCAGCCGCACGCCGGGATCGGCAATCTGCGACACCTCGTTCAGCGTCCTGGCCACCTCATTCGTAAACGCCGTGAAGTCTGCATCGCCGCGAGCGGCGCCGTAGGCGGCGGCGCGCACGGATTCGGCATACAACTCGGTGCGCGGCCAGTCCACGCGTTGCGAAGGAATCGAGACCAGGTGCAGCTCGATCGGATCGCGCGTCAGTTGCGTGGGCATCGAGAAGATCACGCGATCCTCGATCCGCGCCCATTCGCCAAAGCTCGACAGGACACGGCCGTCCGACAGGAACACGCGAAACAGCACGCGGCTCGCCGCCGTTTGCGCGACGGCAAACGACGGCACGAGCGCGAGAACGAATGCTGCGACGATGACCGGAACGACCCTTCGCATCTTGATAACCCGATGGCCTGATGGCCTGACGAACAGCTTAATCCGCAACCGGACGGCCCGGCTGTGGAAAACCTGTGGATGAACGGTCGAAAAGTTGTGGATGACGCGATAGGAAAAATAAACTGGCCGCGATTCTCAGAGTGAACGGCGCGCCCGAACATCCGCAATCCCCGGTTTCGCGCGTCGCTTCGCTTGATTCGTTTTGGCGAAGCTATAGAATCGAAGACCTCCAAACGTGACCGTTCATCGCTACGAAGAAACCATTGCCGGGCGTACGTACCAGATCGAGGTCTCGCCCGTGGCCGCATCGAGGTGGCGTGCGCAAATCGCCCGTCGGCCTGGAATGCCGACCTCGCTCATGCCGTTTTACGGGCAGACGCCCGACGAAGCTGCACGTGAGTTGAGCAAGTGGCTCTCGATGGTGTACTCCACGGCGACAGCCAATACATAATTGCCCTATGAATCCGGTTCGGCTCAGGCCGTCAGTCCTCCTGGCGGCAGCGCTGGCGTGCGCGCTGGCGTTGCTCAATCAACCGTTGATCGCACAGCGTGGCGCCGCAGCCGTGGCCGTTCCGCACGTGCACTTCGTCGCGACCGGTGGAACGATCTCCAACCGCGACGGCGGCCGCCTCACCGCTGAGGAACTGACGCGGAACATGCCCGGCGTCGAGCGGTTCGCGCGCGTCACCTACGAGCAGTTCTCGAACGTGGCCAGCAGCGAGCTCAGCCTGTCGCAGTGGCTCCAACTGTCCAAGCGCGTGAACGAGGTGTTCGCCTCCGACAAGGACCTCGCCGGCATCGTCGTCACGAGCGGCACCGACACGCTCGAAGAAACGGCGTTCTTCCTGCACCTCACCGTCCGCGATCCGCGCCCGGTCGTGGTCGTCGGGTCGATGCGCAACCCCAGCACGATCGGCTACGAAGGCGCGGCCAACCTGCTCGAAGGCGTGCGCGTCGCCGCCGATCCGAAGTCACGCAACAAGGGCGCGCTCGTCGTGTTGAACGATGAGATCAATTCCGCGCGCAACGTGACCAAGACCGATGCGCTGCGCCTGCAGACGTTCCGCAGCCGCGAATACGGCCAGCTCGGCGTGGTCGATCGCGATCGCGTGGTGTATTTCAACCAGATCACGCAGCGCCACAACGATCAGGTTGAATTCGACCTCAGCAAGGTCACCGAGCTCCCGCGCGTCGACATCATCATGGTCTACCAGGGCGCGCCGGCGGATTTGATCAAGGCCGCCGTCGACAACGGCTCCAAGGGCATCGTCATCGCGGTCGCCGGAG
>CAZBYY010000128.1:0-9697 GCA_964495855.1 uncultured Acidobacterium sp.
GCACGTAACCCGTCGACGGTTCGATGGCCACCAGCGCGGCCTGGAGCGGGCCGCCCGGCCGTGGCCGCTTGTCGAGTTCCGCGAGGCGACGGTTCACCGATTCTTCAGCGAACTTCTGCACATCGGCATCGAGCGTCGTGTAGACGCGCAGGCCGCCCGTCAGCACCCGCTCAGCCCCAAACTGCTCAAACAGGATGTCGTGCACGAGGCTCGTGAAGTACGGACCCGTCGCGGCGGCCGCCGGATCAACCTGGGCGCGCAGCCGATCGGACGCAAGCAGCGAGGCCACCGGCGTGGCGATCGCCTGGCTGAACGCCGCCGCATCGAGCATGCCGTCGTCGCGCATCTGGCGAAGCACCCAGTCGCGGCGATCGCGGATCCCCGACGGATTCCTGCGCAGCGCCAAGCCGGACGGCCGGTTGATCAATGCCGCGAGCGTCGCCGCCTCGGCGGCGTTCACCGCTGAGGCGGGCTTGCCGAAGTAGCCGAGCGATGCCGCCTGGACGCCGTAGTAGCCGTCGCCGAGATAGACGCTGTTGAGGTACGCCTGCAGGATCGCGTTCTTGCCGCGCGATTGTTCGAGCCGGTGCGACAGCCATGCTTCACGGAGCTTGCGGCTCCACGTGCGCGAGCGGTCGAGCACCGCGTTGCGTACGTACTGTTGCGTGATCGTGCTCCCGCCCTGCGTGATGCGGCCGCGCCTGAGGTTGGCGATCATCGCCGCGCCGACGCGGCGCGCGTCGAGGCCGTTGTGCTCGAAGAACCGCCGGTCTTCGGCCGCGACGATTGCGTGAATCACCGGAGGCGACACCTGTTCGATGGGCACCGGCAGCCGATGCTCCCGGTAGATCGCGGCGATGACGCGATTCTTCGCATCGAAAATGAGCGTCGTCTGCGGACCCTCATCCAGCGTGAGGCGCTTCTCCAACACGTCGACGTCTTGTTTGACCTGCCCGATGAGAAAGAGACCGACGCCCGTCGCGACGGATGCGGCGACGAGCACGCTCGTGGCTACTGCGATTCGGATGCGTGCGGGTATTCGACGAGCCATTGCGTCACACTCACTACCGGTGACCTAGCAAAGGCAGTACCGCGCAAGGACGCGGTGTCGAACGATTCGCATACTCGATCCGGGTATTCCCGTATCGAGTTCAGGAGCGGACGGCTGAGCGGTTACTTCGCGCCGCGGACGCCGTAGTAGCGGAACGCCGCCCAGTAGGCGGGATGCGTGCGCCCGCGCTCATCGCGCATCACGCGCTGCGCGCGGCGGAACATCGCCTCGGCGTTCGTCAGATCGCCACGCGTCATGTGCAGGATGCCGAGGTTGTTGAGGATCTGCGACACCTCGAGGCTGTCGGGCCGCTGGGACTCGTAGATCTTCAGCGACGCTTCGTACAGTCCCTGCGCGCGCGGCAGCTGGTTGCGTGACGCCGCGACGACCGCAAGCGCGTTCGACACCCGCGCGTAATCAATCGTGTTGCGCTGCGACGATTCGAGGACGGCGAGGCTGCGCGAGTACAACGAGTCGGCGCCTTCGAGGTCTTTCCGGCGCACGGCGGCATCGCCCATCATCTCGCTCAGTTCCGCTTCGCGCTGCGTGCCGGGCTGGATCTTCGACACCACGGCCAGCGCGTCGCGGTAGGCCTGCTCGGCGCGACCGGCATCGTTGCGCGCGGTCGCCGACTTGGCCACTTCCATCAGGGCGTCGACGTACTCGGGTGACAGCGGCGCGCCCTTGGCCAGGCGCGCGGCCGCGGTTTCGATCAGCCGATCGGCGTCGGCCGTCCGCTTGTCCAACCGCGCGACGTGGGCCTGCTTGAACGCGAGGCGGCCGAGGTCGCGATCGTCCGGCGTGTTGTTCGTGCGCAGCATCGTCGCCTCTTCGTAGGCGGATCGCGCGGCCGAGAGCATGTTGGCGCGCACTTCGATGTCGGCCAGCTGTTCGAGGCGGCGGGCCCGCTCGACCGGATTGCGATCGGCAGGCGCGTCGGCGACCTGTGCCAGCAACCGGTCGAGTTCGCCGGCCACATCGGAGGGGATCTGGGCGGACAGCCGCGCGACGCTGGCTAGTCAGGCCACCAGGCTACCGGCCAGGAAAAGACACGCCTTTTTGTGCATCGAATGGAGAGTATAAGGCTATTCCGCCTCTAGCGTGACGCCGTCGCGTTAGTGGCGCTGGCCGCGGGTGACGGCGATCCGGCCTACCGTGTCTCGGAGGTGTCGATCGTGATGCGGCCGGTCAGCGTCTTGTGGACCGGACACTTGTCGGCGATCTCCAGGAGCCGCTGGCGCTGATCGCCGTCCAGTTCACCGTCGAGGACGATGTGCCGCGAGATCAGGAACGCGCCATCAACCGTTGTTGCATTGAGCGTCACCCGCACGTCGCGAAGCGGCCACCCTTTGCGCTCGGCGTAGACCCTGAGCGTCGAGGCGGTGCAGGCGCCGAGGCCGGCCAGCAGGAATTCATGTGGCGCGGGGCCGGTATCATCGCCGCCCTTGTCACGTTCTTCGTCGGCCCGCATCGAGTGGCCGCCGATCTTGATGTCCTGGGCAAAGGGCTTGTCCGTCCACCGGACCGTCACATCACGCATGCCCGCGATGATAGTGGAAGAACCGGCAAACGTTGAACGGTCAACGTTGAACGTTCAGCGTCTGCCCACCCGGCGCATTCATCAGGAAGCTCGCCATGTGATGGAAGAACCCGCGCAGCAGGTCCTCGCACTCTTTCGGCAGCTGCGTCTCGTCGAGCGCGCGGTCCATCAGTTGCACCCAGCGGTCGCGAGCCTGCTGATCGAGGCGGAACGGCATGTGCCGCATCCGCAGGCGCGGATGACCGCGCCGTTCCATGTAGCGCGGTGGACCGCCGAAGCGGCCAACGAGAAAATCGCGCAGCCGCTCCTCGGCGCCCGCCATGTCGTCCTTCGGGTACATCGGCCCAAGGATGTCGTCGCCAGGCACCTGCGCGTAGAACGCGGCGACGAGGCGCGCAAACCCCTCCTCGCCGATCTGCTGGTAGATCTCGCCGTCTGAAATCATCTTTGCCCGTATGATTACATCATGGACGGCGCACCGAAGAGCGCGTACGAACTCGCGATGGCGAGGCTCAAGCAGAAGGATGCCGAGCAGGGCATCAGCGAACGCGCGTTGACGGACGAGCAGAAGAACGAGATCGCCGACGTGCGCAAGACCTACGCTGCGCGGCTCGCCCAGGAAGAGATCCTGTTCAAGTCGAAGACGCAGGGACTGTTCGACCCGGAAGCACGCCAGGTCCTCGAAGAGCACTACCGGCGTGATGTCGAACGTCTCACGCAGGAACGCGATCGGAAGATCGAGCGTATTCGCGATCGCTCGTGAGCTCGACGCGAGCCGACAGGATCGACGCGAGGGCGCACACCGTCAGCGCGCAGCCGGCGCCGAGCAGATGCACGGAGAACCGGCCCGCATAGGCGACGCCGCGCGCCGCGAGCGCCCCCGAGCAGGCGACGACGAAGAACAGCGACAAGGGCAACGGCACCTCGCGCAGCCGCGGCACTCGCAACAACGACAGCACCGCCACCGCCGCGCCGATCAACAACGGCAGCGCGTACCACGCAAACTTCGGCGGGTCGTTGAACGTCAACACCATCATCAGGCTGCTGACCATCGCGGCCGGACCGGCGTCCCACAACGCGTGATTCCGCCAGGTCGTGCCATGCAGCACGGAGAACACGCCGGTGTAGTGATACGTCCGCAACGCGAACAGGAACAACACCGTGGCGATGGCGCCGGCCACGCCGAGCACGGCCTTCCACGCGACGCTCGACAGCCACTCGCGCGGCGACCACGCGGCAGACGCGCGCAGCGACAGCGGCAGCGCAAACACTGCGATCGCCCCGGCCATCGGCAAATTATTGAGGCGCGTCAGAAATCCGAGTGATGCCAGCGCACCCGCGCCAAACGCGACGGTCGCCGGCACCGGACCGCGTTGGCGAGCCGCCAGCAGCACCAAGGCGCCGATGTAGATCCACCCCGCCGAAGAAATGTCGGACAGACCAATGCCGATGAATGACCACGCCGGCCCCTGCATGACGATCGTCAGGCATAACACTGCGGCCGCCAGTCCCCAGCGAAACCCGTACGCGGCGCTGACGACGAGGTGCGCAAACAGCGCCGAGGCAAGGAGGCAGATCGCGTCCCACCAGAATTCGCCGACGCTCGAATCGCCGAAGATCATGTGCAGCGCGCCGGCGGTCCAGCGGTAGAAGGGCTGGAACCAGAAGGTCGGCTCCCCGCCCTGCAGCCAATACCCCTGCAGGTAGATCCGGTAGGCAAATCGCTGGAACATCCACATGTCGTCGCCGCCGGCGTACAGGGAGAAGCGGCCGATGTGCGATGCGTGCACGGCGGTCACGAACACGAGCCAGGGAATGCCGATGAGGATGAACGCGCCTCTCACCGACGCACCGGACGGCGACACTCGTACCGCGATCGCTGCAAGCAGCGCCGTCAGCGACCACGTCGTGAGCGCCGGCAACGTGAAGTCCGGCGCGGGATGTGCGCCCAGCCAGCCGAGCACGACCGATGCCGCGGCAGCAAACACGAGCGCCTGGCGATCGGGCCATCTGCGCACGACCTCAATCAGCCAGCCGACGAGCAACGCGAGCGCGGCGAGCTGCGTCACCGCCGACACCGTGCCGCGCACGCGTCGATCGAGCGGCGAGGGCGTCGTGAGGGTCGCGGGCACGAAACCGCGCGAGCCCATCGGCGTCCCATTCCACGTCGGCACGAACCGCCAGTATTGCCCCGTCAAATGCGAGGTGATCGCAACCGTATGCAGGCCTCTGCCAACCGCGGCTCGCAGGCCTGACGGCTGCCCATCGACGCTGAGAGTCGCCGTCATCGACGGGCCGATCAGGATCTCGAGTTGTCCAGGATCCTCGACGTCGATCACGCCGCTGACGTTCATGTCCAGCGTGGCCAGCGGCGGGCGATCTTCAGGCCGGGGCAGGTTGTTGTCGGTCGGCGGCATGTTGAAGAACCACGCCGGGAACCGCTTGAAATCTTCGTAGGCGCGCGTGATGATCGCCGAGCACTGCGGCGTTCGCGACTGCCAGTCGGCGCGCACGTCCCAGCTGTGGATCCGACCGCGCGACTCGGTCACGAGCGGCTTCGGGGTGTCGAACTGAACACACCAACCACCCTGCGCGAGAAACGACGCCGCGAACTTTCCAGCGAGGATGACGACCGTCAGCGCGCGAACGGCGCGGCGGTGAAGATACTCAGGCTGCAGCCACCACAGGACGGGAAGCGCGAGGCCGAGGAGGATCGCCTCGGCCACGCCGTCGAGCGGCAGCCCGTCGAGCGGGCCGTCGAGGCGACCGGGCCACCACATCGCGGACAGCGCCGCGAGGCCCCACAGCGCCGCGCCCCACGTGCTCCTAGCCAAACAGGCTCTTGGCGACGAACCACACGTTCGCCGGCCGCTCCGCGAGGCGGCGCATGTACCACGGGAACCAGTACTCGCCGTAGGCAATCAACACGCGCACCTGCACGCCGTCGCCTGCCAGCCGCAACTGCGCAGGCCGCTGGATGCCGTACAGCATGTGGATCTCGTAGTCGGCATTCTGCACGTGGCTGTTGCGCGCGTGGTTGCGGATCGATTCGATCAACGGCAGGTCGTGCGTGCCGAACACGGCGCGCGCACCCGCGGCCTTCGCCGCCGGGCCGAGCATGACCTGCGCGAGCGCGTAGTAGTTGGCGTCGACGTCGCTCTTCTTCGGAAACGCGACCGCGGCGGATTCGTTGTAGGCGCCCTTCACCAGCCGCACGCCGATGCCGCGCGACGTGACGTCCTCGAGATCTTCGCGCGTCCGGAACAGGTAGGCCTGGAGGCACACGCCGATGCGCGGAAACTCCTCGCGCAATCGCTTCGTCAGCTGCAGCGTGACGTCAACGTACGGCGATTGCTCCATGTCGATCCACAGGTAGCTGCCGGTCGCATGCGTGCGCGCCGCAAGGTCCCGCAGGTGCCCGTACGCCAGCTCGCGGTCGATATCGAGGCCGAGCTGCGTCAGCTTGATCGACGGCTCGCACACGAGCTTCTGCGCATGAATGCGGTCGATGCCGTCAAGATAATGATTCGCGACGAAGTCGGCCTCGGTCAGGTCCTTCACGTTCTCGCCGAGCCGCGTGAACACGGCCTGGATCCCATCGGCCGCCGTTGTCCGCGCGGCCGACAGCATGTCGTCGAAGGACTCGCCAGGCATGAAGCGCGTCACGGCGCGCCGGATGAACGGCACCTTCGTGCCGTTGGCCCGCAGCCACTGGTTGTCGGAAATCTTCAAGAGAACGGTGCGCGCGACGCTCATCCGCGATACATCCTATCCGACTCCCGAGGGTCGCAGCGTATGGAGGGGGCCGATGCGCGCCAGCTCCGGCCAGATGGCCCGCACGAGCAGCACCACGACGATGGTCGCGCAGCCGCCGCCAACGACCGACAGCGTCGGACCGAACATCGCCGCCGTCGCGCCGCTTTCGAACGCGCCAAACTCGTTCGAGAACCCGATGAACACGTAGTTGATCGCCGCCACGCGGCCGCGCAGATGATCGGGCGTGATCGTTTGCTCCAGCGTCAGGCGAATGACGACGCTCACGTTGTCGAAGACGCCGGTGAGGAACAGGCACGCGAGCGACAGCGGAAACGATCGCGACAATCCGAAGCCGATCGTCGCGATGCCGAAGCCCGCCACGACCAGCAACAGCACACGCCCGGGTTTCTGCCACGGTGCCCGACTCGTCGTGATCAACGCCATCGTCATTGCACCGAGACCCGGTGCCGCACGCAGGTAGCCGAGGCCCGACGGCCCGACGTGCAGGATGTCCTTGGCGTAGATCGGCAGCAGCGCGACCGCGCCGCCAAACAGCACCGCGAACAGGTCGAGGGTGATCGCCGACAGATAGAGCGGGTTGGCGCGCACGAACCGGAAACCGGCGAACACGTCGGCGGCACTGCGGCGTTGCGACGCCGGCGGCGGCACGCGGACGGGCATCGTCCGCAACATCGCGATGAACAGCAGCTGCCCGACGGCCGCCAGCGCGAACGACGCCGTCGCCGCTCCGGTGGCGGCGATCAACAGGCCGCCAATCGCAGGACCGCTAATCGCGGCAAGCTGAAACGTCGACGACAGCCAGGCGTTCGCATTCGCGAAGTCCTGCGGATCGAGCAGTTGCGGAAGGATCGTGTTGACGGATGGGGACGCGAAGGCGCGCGCGGTGCCGATCAGCGCGAGCAGCGCATAAATCGCCCACGTCGGCCCCTGGCTGAACGACATGTAAGCCAGGCCCGATGCGGCCAGCGTCAGCACGCTGTGCGCGAAGATGCCGATGTTGCGGCGCGGGTAACGATCGGCGGCGTTGCCGGCGACGACCATCAACAGCAGCACCGGCGCGAGTTCGAAGACACCGACCAGGCCGAGCGCCCACGCATCGCCGGTGCGCTCGTACAGCAGCCAGCCGACGGAGACGTTGATCATCTGCCAGCCGGCGATCGCGCCGAAGCGGCCGATTGCAAACGACCTGACGAAGGGATGGCGGAGTGCTGCGTAAGCGTCGGACGGCAGGTCACTATTATAGGACGTGCGCATCGGCATCCAGACGTGGGGCAGCGAAGGGGACATCCGCCCGTTCATCGCGCTTGGGGCCGCGCTCACCGCGCGCGGTCACAAAGTCGAACTGCTCTACACGGAGATCGCGAATCGACGCTATGAACACGTCGCCGAAGCGCTCGGCTTCACGGCGCGTGGCGTCGCATCGCCGATCCTGCCCGACGCGGATCAGCAGCATGAGATCGGGCTGCGCACGATCAACGCGCGCGATCCGTTCCAGCAGGGACTGATCATCTTCAGGTCGCTACTCTTCCCCGTCGCCGACGCGCTCTACGACGCCGCGCGGGACTTGTGCGGCCGCTCCGACCTGCTGATTCACCACTTCATCCTGCACCCGTCGCGAGCCGCGGCCGAAACCAGCCACACACCGCACGTGACGGTCGGCTTCGCGCACATGCTGAATCCGTCGCGATACATCCACCCTACCGGGCTGCCGCGACTCGGCGCGTGGGCGAATCGCTTCGAGTGGCGCATCGCGCAGTTGGCGCTGAACATGACGCTGCTGAAGGACGTGAATCGCTTTCGCGCCGTGCGCGGGCTGCGTCCGTGCCACGATCTGCTCGAAGACGCCTGGCCCTCGCACCTGCTGAACCTGCTGGCCGCGAGCCCGGCGTTTCTCGATCGCCCCTCGGACTGGCCGGCGTGGAACCAGATGTGCGGCTTCCTCGAGCTTCCTGCCCACGAGCACGAACCGGTCCCGGCCGATGTGGACGCCTTTCTTTCCGGCGGCGATCCGCCGGTGTACATGGGATTTGGCAGCCTGATGCCGATCAGCGGCGCGTATCTGCAGGAAGCAATCGAGGTGTTCACCGGGGCTGCCCGACGAGCCGGCGTGCGCGCGATCGTTCAATCCGAACTGAATGAGCCCTCGAGCGACGACGTGATGTTCGTGAAACGCTCACCGCATCGACTGGTCTTCCCGCGCTGTGCCGCGGTCGTGCATCACGCGGGCGCGGGCACGACGCACGCCACGCTGCGCGCGGGCGTGCCGTCGATCCCGGTACCGCACGTGTCGGACCAGTTCTTGTGGGCCGACGAGCTGCAGCGACTCGGCGTCGCGCCGGCGTCACTGAGGCGGACGCGCTGGTCCGTGAAGGCGCTCGCCGAGCGCATCACGCACGTCGTTGGCAGCAGCACCATGAAGCAGGCCGCTATGACAATGCAGGCGCGGATGCGGGACGACAATGGCCCCGAAACGGCGGCCAGGATGATCGAAGAAGTGGTATCAACTTTGAAGTAGCGGCCGAGAGGTCTTGCTATGGTCCCCATCCGTGGACACTTGTGTGCGCTCGTCGCGGCGTTTGTGACCACTTTCCTGTTCGCCACGGCGGCCCCCGCGTCCGCGCAGTCGTCGATCAACTTCAACGGCGGATTCTCGATCGATCCGAAGCAGGCCTACGGCGGCGTGTCGTGGGAATCGCCGGACATCGGCGGCCGCTTCCGCATTCGCCCGGGGATTGACGGCGGCGTCGGCGACGGCCTGCGCCTCGGCACGGTGAACATCGACCTGATCGCGAAATTCCCGCTCGGCACGTCGGGCTGGTCGTTGATTCAAGGCGGCGGGCCGGTCATCTCGCTCTCGAAGCCGTCAGGCCTTCCAAACGCCGATACCGCGGTCCATGCCGGCGCGAGCTACCTGTTCGGGTTTCAGCGCGACAACGGCTTCTTCACCGAGTTCCGCTACGGCGGCGGTGGATACGTGCCGCAGTTGAAACTGGGGGTTGGGTGGGCTGTGAGATTACATTGAAGATTGGGCGATGCCTTGATTGGAAATTGTTGGGTGGTTGGTGATTGACGATTTTGAGATTGAGATTGGCGATTGGCAATCGCCCAGCAGTCGCCAATCAAGCGTTCTACAATCACCCTATGCATCGAAGCCGCACCTACGAATGGGACGAACCCACCCCGTTCTGGCATCGCGTCGAGGGGAAGTCCGGGCTCGAGATGCTGCAGATGACGATCCGCGGCGAGCTGCCGCAGCCGCCGATGGCGCGGCTGATGGACATCCGCCTCGCCGAAGTTGAAAACGGACGCGCCGTCTTCCTCGGCACGCC
>CAZBYY010000129.1:0-9675 GCA_964495855.1 uncultured Acidobacterium sp.
GGGGCGGCTGGCTGCCGACGACCTGTCAGCGTCGGCCATGCGCGAATACGAATTGCGGTGGCGGAACCGGTTTCAGTCCGAGTTCACCGCGCAGCTCGCGCTTCGCTTCGTCGCGCAACGCATGCGCGACGCGGATATCGATGCGTTGTTCGAGTTGGCGGCGACGGACGGTATCCTCCCGCTCGTCCGCCAGACGGCGCGTTTCAATCGTCACCGGGATTTCATCCTGGCACTGCTGCGCCACCAGCCGGCACGCCGGGCGCTCTTCGGCCGCCTGGCCAGTTCAGCCTAGGCGGCGCGTCAGCCGCCGCTCCAACAGCGTCAACGACAGGATCGTTTCGGCGGCGGCTCGTTGCAGGGCGTAGTAAACGCCGGGCCACCCGTCGAACAGGCCGCCTCTCCCGACCAGGCACAGCAGGAACATCAGCGGCGGCGCCAGAACGATCGCCTTGCGCATGCGGTCGGCCACGCTGAGCTGCGGCGCAGGCGTGGAGTCGAGCTTCGCCGCTTCCAGTCTCATGTACTTCACTTGCGACGCGACCCAGTGGGCAATCGACTTGCGATCGTCGTGCGCCATCTTCCCGCGCAGTGGCACAACGGCTCCGCGCACGGCGACACGCTGGGTATGGCCGTCCTGCTCATAACGGCCCTCGGCTCGACGGAACAGCACGGTGACCGGAGGATACACGCCGCTGCGAAGGGGCCGGCCATGAATGCAGTAGACAAACGATGCGGCATAGCCCGAGACGCCCTGTGGCGGGGCGAGACCGGCCACTTCGGCGATGACCTCGTCACTGAGCACGAAGTCGGCGTCAAGCGCGAGCACCCATTCCGTGGTGAGCTGCGACAGCCCGAAGTTCCACTGATCGGCGTGCGTCGTGAACGCTCGCTGCACGACGCGCACGTTCGAAAACCCGGCGGCGATGTCCCGGGTCGCATCCGTGCTGCACGAGTCGAGAACCACGACCTCGTCGATCCACGACAGGCGAGACAGCGTGCGGGCGATATTCGGCTCTTCGTTGAACGTGAGCACGAGCGCGGAGACGCCAATCACGACGGGTGCGGCCCCCTTTCGCCCGATGCGCGCTGGTGCGCGACCTCCTCGTACAGAGTTTCCATGCGAGCGGCGACGGCATCCCAGGAAAAGCGTGCCGCGACCTGACGGGCACGGGCGCCGAGCGTGGCCGCATGCTCCTGGTCGCCCAGCAGTCGCGTGAGGGCGGCAGCAAGCGCCGGTGGCGCCCCGTCGGTGACAATGCCTCCGCCGTCGCGCTGAATGACGTCGGCGATGCCGACCTCCGGCGTCAGCAGTACCGGTGTGCCGTGGACCATCGCTTCCAGGGCGACATTGCCGAAGTTCTCCGAATACGATGTGAGCGCGAGTACCCGCGCTGCGCTCAGCAGCGCGTTCTTGTCGCCGTCATGGACCGCATCCAGGAAACGAACGCGGTCGCTGACCCCGGCGTTCGCCGCGCGCGCCTCCAGCGTCGCGCGGTAACCCTCCTCGTCATAGCCGGCGACGACGAGGCGGGCTGACGGTGACAACGCGATCGCGCTGATCAGGCGGTCCAGGCCCTTCTTCCAGCTAAGGCGCCCGAGAAACAACACGAATGGCGGCCCCTCAATGGCACTTCGGACGGCCGGCGACGTCGCGATGGCGTCCACCGGTGTTTCCACTCCGTTGGGAATCTCTGAGATCTGCGGCAACGCGAACCCGAACGCACGCACTTCGTCTGCCTCGCGCGCGCTGGTGACGTGAATCGCGGCTGACCGTACGAGCATGCGTCGATCGAAACAGGCGATGGCCACCGCTTTCAACCACGGGCTGCGCTGTTCGAGGAGCGCCTTCTCCAGCATGCCGCGTGGCGAAACGATGTACGGAACCGACGCCCGCTCCGCCTCCCGCGCCGCGCGCCACAGCGGCCACAAGTAGATGGCGTGTATGTGCACCACGTCGAATCCCGCGACCCCGCGGCGCAACGCAGCGCCGAGCTGGGGGGCATAGTAGATCCGTCGCAGCCGCGTCGACCGGAAGTAGGTAATCCAGACGCCGTCGACCGACACGGGGCATTCGAGCGGCACAGGCGAGTCGCCGGCCCCGTCGACGCTGGTCGTGTAGACGTGCACGTCGTGCCCACGCGTCGCCAGCGCTCTGCACAGCCCGTGCACCGACACGATCGTGCCGCCATATCGCCGCGCTGGCAGGTACGACGCGACGACGTGCAGAACCCTCATGCCGCGACAGGCCGGCGGGACACCATCCGATTGACGCCCCACCACGCGACGATGGTGTAGCTCATGATGATCAGGTCCTGCATCGAGCGCATGCCCGAGACGAGGATCATGATCGCCAGCGCGAACACGATTGGGTTCCGCACGCGCCGGCCGTACTCGCGCAACTGATTGGCCGACAGTGCCAGCCGGCCGTGCAACCAGCCGCCGAAAGCCAGCGCCAGCCAACCGTAGGAGATGTACCACTCTCCGAGGATCGAACTGGACAGGCTGACTCCTTTCAGCCCGATCATCGACGGCAGGTCGAATCCGGGATCGACCGGCTTACCGGGCCACAGCACACGCGGCACGGGGCGGATGATCGCAAAGACCAGCTGTTTGGTGTACACGAAATCGTGTTCGGACGGAATGAGCTGGATGGTTTGCGCAAGGCGAAGGAAGTTGTCATCCACGTGCAAGTAGTCGTAATGGCTGCCGTCTTCGACGAAGCTCTGGTAACCCTGCGTGCGGATGTTCAGCATGAACTGCATTCCCCAGAGCAAGCCGATCACCGCCACGAGTGAACCGACCAGTCTCTTGAAGTGCATGCCAGGCTGCGCCTGCACCCAGACGATGATCGCCGCTCCGACAGTCACACCGATGATCCGGCGACCGCCGCCCTGTGACAGGAACAGGAGCATGATCGCGCTCGCGGACGTCGCAAGCAGCGACTCGAGCTTGAAGAAGCCCCGGTTGATGATGACGAGTGCGGTGAGGCTGGGCAGTACGTAGCCGAAGTACGGCATCTGGTCAATGAACGAGCCCCACCCGCCGAGCTGGCCGCGGCCCCACGGCGCAGCCCAGCGGTTGGCGCCGAGGTACGAAAACATGAGCGGAATGTCGAAGTTCGTCGAGTACAAGTAATTCAGCATTCCGAGCAGGAAGCAAATTGGGACGAGCCGCCGCACCGTTTTGGGGTCCAGCGAACGCGACGCGACTTCGACCAGCCAGTTCGGCAGCTTCCAGGGTGTCCCTATGCACCCGACCCACATCGCCATTGCCGACACGCCGACGGCAAGCAGCGCCGCCTGCAGCGCGTAGTCAGGCGCCTCCTTGAGGTCGTATGCGCCCTGGATCAAGTCGAACAGCACCCAGTAGACGTAGCCGAACGCCACGAAATTCTCGGTGTTCATCATCGTCGGCGACCGGCGCAACAGCCGAGTAATGGGCACGAACAGGATGCCCATGGACAGCAAGCCGGCGTGCCAGGCCAACGCACCCTGCGGCGCCGCGTTGGCGGGAAACGTACCCATCGCGACGAGCGTGGCGAGCGCCGTGGTGACAAAGCCGACGGTGGCGGCGGATTTTTCGCCGAAAGCGTCAGCGGACATGGCTGTTCATCTTCTCCATCCAGTCTGTGAGCACGACGATCGACAACTTGCGATACCAGGTGCCGAGCGGCACGGGCGAGTGGGCGTCGGCGCCGGCGAAGACGCCGCGCCATTCGCGAGATGCCCACTCGTCGAACGGAAATTGAAAGCATCGCTTCGGTCCGTCGACCCACGGCGGCAGTTCCGGCACGGCCTGGCGCAGCAGGCGCTTGGCCGACGCCAGACGAATCGATGCCGGAATGCGGGACAGGGTATCGAACAGCGGGCCATCCAGAAAGGGTGCCCGCAGTTCGACGCCACACGCCATGCTGGCCGCGTCGCTGTCCCGCGCGAGTTGGTTGCGGACGTACCGCGTCAGCTCGAGGCGGCTGATCTCATCCGCGATGTCAGGCTGGGCGGCGCCTTCACAGGAGATGCCCTCGTCCATGGCCGTACGGACGCCAAAGTGCGCGGCGATGCGCTGCGACTCGCGTCGCGTGAAGATGCCGCGGAAGACCGTATGCGTATGCGCCAGCGTGGCCGGCTGCTGCAGCAGATCGCCGACGCGCCGCCACCTCGCGTCCGGCGTCAGTGATTCGAGCACGCGTCCCCCGATTCCTCGAAGCGCTCCCGCTCGCGCGAGCCGGGCATTCCAGGACGTCAGCCGCGGGATGCGATCGAACGACGCATAGCCGCCGAACAGTTCGTCGGCGCCCACGCCTGACAGCACGACCTTGACGCCTCGCTCCCGTGCGAAGCGCGAGACCACGTAGGTGTTGAACCCGTCAATGCTCGGTTGGTCGATCGCGGCGAGATACGCTGGAAACAGCTCGCGTGCCGACGACGCGTCCATCGGGAGTTCCGCGTGATCGGCGCCAAACCGATCGGCGCTCTGCCGCGCCAGCGCGCTCTCATCGGCGGGTGAGCCCGGCAACGCCAGCGAGAACGTGCGCACCGGCGCGATCCCGGACGCGCTCGCCAGCGCGAGCAGCGCCGCTGAATCCATGCCCCCGCTCAGGAGCAGGCCGACCGGTACATCACTGATGAGGTGATGCCGGACCGTGTCCGCCAGCGCCTCGCGCGTGCGCTCCGCATGATGGTTGCTCCCGGCGTCGGGTGCGAATCGCACGTCGCGATATTGTTCCCGGCGAATCTTCCGGTCTCTCCATTCGACCACGTGACCGGCCTCGACGCAGCATGCACGGCGCATCAACGTCAGCGGCTCGGGCACCGTTCCCGTGCGGAGGTAGCCTTGCAAGCCTCGCGGATCCAGCTCACGAGGCACCAGGCCGGAGGCCAGCAACGCCCGCAACTCCGAGGCGAAGACGAGGGTCCCGTCGTCGGCGTGGTGAAAATACAGTGGCTTCAATCCGAAGGTGTCGCGCCCGAGCAGGCACGCCCGCTCATCGTCGTTCCACGCCGCAAACGCAAACATCCCTCGCAACCGGCGAACAAAGCGCGCGCCGTGCACGCGCAGGCCGTGCAGAAGCACTTCAGTGTCAGAACGTGTGCGGAACGTCGCTCGTCCTTCGAGTTCGGCGCGGAGCTCGCGGTAGTTGTAGATCTCGCCGCTGAAGACAATAGTGAGCCGGCCATCGTCGGTCGTCATCGGCTGCCCTGCGGCCGGCGTTGGGTCGATCACGGCCAAACGGGTGTGCGCCAGCTGCGCGTCGCCGGCCTCCGATCGCCACGAACCCTCGCCGTCTGGTCCGCGATGCCGCAGGGCAATCCGCATGCGGGCCAGCGCAGCGTCGGCGTCAGGGCGTCCGATTATGCCGGCGATGCCGCACATGGGATCGTCGTCCGACGGTCGACGTACCAGCGGCGCTTGCCGGCGCGGGTCGTCTGGACGTCCTCGAGATACGTAAACGTGGCATGAGCGAGCGACGGGTGCACCTGTGCCAGCCTGGCGCGAATCCGCGCCTCCATGGACGGCCGATCGGTTTCCGACGAGACCAGGCACAGCTCGATCCTGCCATCGTGCAGCACGAGTTGGATGTTGTGCACACGCTCCTGATGGACGCAGTGAAAGATCGAGACGCTGTGAATGGCGTCGCCGTCGCCGAGCATGATCACGTCGTTCACACGACCGCGTAGGGCGGCAAACCGTGTGACGTGCCCGTGAGGCTCGGTCGACGCCCCGTCAATCGCATCACCGACCTGGTAACGAATGAGGGGCACGTACCTCGGATACAGCGACGTGATCACGAGCGAAGCCGGGTCATCGAGCGCACGCGCCTCGACCAGGTTCAGGTCACTGTAGGTGTCAAACGGCTCGCGACTGATCTTGAAGGCCACCTGTCCGAACTCCGCCCCGCCGTACTCCTGCACGAACGGGCATCCGAAATGATCCTCGAGCACGTCGATGGTATCAGGGCGAGGCGGCGCTTCGGCCGTGGCGAGCACGAATCGCAATCCGGCACGGCGAAACCGTTCGCGATACGCAGTCGTGTACCGCGCAAACAGGTCGAGGGCCGCCGCGTACCCAATGAGGCCAATGGGACCGAACGCCAGCAAGGCTTCGGCATACATCGCGCAATTCGCCCGCGTGAGGCGATACGCATCGACGCGCCGGTAGCCGAGGGCGGCGTCCGCAAGCCGGCGTCTTAGATGGTTGACGCGCCCTCGCCACCCGGTGCCCAGTAGATGCGCGTGACCCCAGATGAGAAACAGCCGCGACGAGCGGTCGTACCCGAACATCTGCCACGCCGACAACTTGACGATGCGCATCAGGTCGCGCTCGGCCTGGTTCATGCCGATGCGAAGCGGCGTACCGGTTGAGCCGGCAGTCGTCATGAAGCCGTCCGGCGGACCGGAGCGGCGAATGAATTCCGGCGCGTGCGCCTGGAGATCCTGCCGCGTGAGCACAGGCAATGCCGCCACGTCGCTCCACGATCGGATCGTCTCGGGCGCCCGCTTCTCGGCAACCAATCGCGAGTAATACGGCACATCGGCAACGGCGTCCGCCCACGAGCGTGCGACACCGGCCAGCTGTCTGTCCGCGAGTGGAGCCGTATCGCTGTCGTGACGACGGGCAGTGGCGTCATCAAACTGTCGCCGCAAGGCCGGGTTGAGGAAGAAGGCGGGATTCATCGGTGTGCCGGTCGCATGACATCGATGAGGTAATTGTGCCAGCGCGCCGCCCACGCGTCCGCGGAGAAACTCCTGGCGAACTCGCGGCCGCGCTGCCCCATCTCCGGCAGCTCAGCGACGTGGTCGTGCATCCAGCGCATCGCCGTGGCCAGGGCCGTCACATCTCCTGGTTCGACCATGAATCCATTCACGCCGTTGCGTACCAAATCGGGGCCGGCGCCGCAGGCGGTCGTGCACAACAGGGGCAGCCCGCTGGCTGCCGCCTCCGCCAGCACGACGCCCCAGGGCTCGAAGTTGCTGGCCAGCACAAACGCGCCGTGGCTCGCGAACAGCCGCGGCTGGTCACCCGGCTGTGTGAATCCGAGGTCGGTGATGCCAGGCTGATCGTGAAGGAGATGATCGTCCGGTCCGCTGCCACAGCAGGTCAGTCCCCAGGGATCGGTGACGTGTGACCGATATTCCGCGTAGGCGCGTACGAGCGTCGCCAGGTCCTTCTGGGGAACGTAGCGGCCGACGAACAGAAACTTTCGCGGCCACTGCACCGGCTGCACGAGCCGCTGCGCAGCGGTCGGGCTGAATAGATCGAAATCGAAGCCGTAGTAACCGGTGCGAATGCGTTGCGGACGCACGCCGATGCGACGGGCGTACTCGGCGCTACGCTCGCTGGCGGTGACAACCATGTCGGAGTGGGCCACCACCGGCCGCAAGCGCACATACGAAAGACGCTGACGCGTGGTGCCGCGCCACGGCGAATCCATGCCGACGATGACCCGTGCCTTTGCCGCACGCTTGCTGGCGATCAGGCGCACATACGGCCAGAAGATCCACCCGCACACCACCAGCACATCCGGCTGTTTGGCGGCAACCGCATCGGCGAGCCAGCCATCGATGTCCGGCTGGTCTTTCGAGAATTCCTGGTTCGAGATGCCGGCAAGCAGTCGGTCGACGTCAAACGGGCTGCGACGCTCGAAGAGTTGCCGCGTGTGCAGCACGTGCACGTCAATGCCTGGCCGTCTGGCCAGCGCCTGCCAGCACGCAGCCATGTAGCCGGTCACCTCGGCCCACAGGAACATCACGCGCAGCGGCTTTGCCGCGGGCGCTGTGCTGCTGGCGGCGGGCGTTCGAACCTGGATCGCAACGCCATCGCCCGCGCGCTCAACGCGTCGATCGAGAAACTGCTGCGCCCACAACTCGAGCGCCACGCTAATCCAGACCGACTCGGCGTCGCCCTGTGTTCCCTGCCGGCTCCCCTTCCACCGCCGCCGCACTTCCTCGGCGTCGACCAGCCCCCGGTCCCGGATGCCTGGGAGGATTTGGTCCTCCATCAGCCGCGTCGCGCGAGGCGCGGCAAAGTAATCTGCCAGCGGCAAGCTGAATCCCGACTTGGTTCGGTAGACGAACCGTTCATCGAAGAAACGCAGCGCCAGCCGCTTGAGCAGCACCTTCGTGGCGCGCATGCGCGGATCGCGCAGCGACACGGAGTCGGCAACAAGGAAGCGCTCTGGAACCGTCCGCGTAAACTCCACCAGCCGGCGATCCAGGAACGGCACCCGGTTCTCCACCGAATGCGCCATCGTCATCTTGTCCTGCCGGACGAGCAGGTCGACAAGGTACGTTTGCATCTCGTAGCGGAAGCAGTTGTCGAGATGGCTGATCGAGCGGCCTTCGTCGAACAACGCGCGACGCCGCTGCAGGACAGCATCGAAATCGCCGTCCGGGCGGAGGACTCGAAGGCCGTCCGGCTGCTCGAACAGCGACGCCATGATGAAGCTGTCGGGACCGCTCGACCGGAACTGGCGCGACACGCGCGAGCCAAAGGCGGGCACGCCGCCCAGCACCGCCCGCCAGGGCGCGACCTTGCCGTACAAGCTGGCGTAGAAGAACCGCGTGTACCCGCCGAACACTTCGTCGGCGCCTTCACCACTGAGCAGCACCGTCACGTAGTCGTGCGCGCGCTGGGCCAGGAGCCAGATGCCGACGGAATTGGGATGTCCCATCGGCTGGTCCATGTGCCATGAGGCCTTCTCGAGCGTGTCGAAGAAGAAGTCGCTCGTGAACGTGAAGTGGTGGCTCACCGCCCGCGCCGCCGCGGTGGCCTCGTCCATCCATTCACGTTCGGTGTGACGCGGATCATCGAAGACGATCGAGAACGTCTCCATGTCGGCGTCGAAATGCGAGCGCGCGAACACGCTGACCAGCGACGAGTCGATGCCGCCGGACAACTGGCAGCCGACCTTGACGTCGCTCAACAACTGGGATTTGACGCTGCCTCGCAGCAAGTGCTCGAGCGAGGCGAGCGCCTGCTGCTCGGTGATGGCCTCGCGGGTGCGGTCCGGCAGTTGCCAGTACCGACGCGTCGACACGCCGTCTGGCGTCACGCGCAGTACGTGCCCCGGCCGCAGCTGTTGCACGCCGCGCAGCAGTGAATCGCCACCGGCGATGAAGCGGAAAGTCAGGTACTCGTCGACACGATCCCCGCTCAGCTCGGCGCGAAATGCCGAATGCGCCAGGAAGGACTTCGCCTCCGACGCGAACAGGATGGTGGAACCGGCCTTCGCCCAGTAGAACGGCTTGATGCCAAAGTGGTCACGCGCGATGTGCACTTCACGGGACCGCAGATCCACGAGCACGATGGCGAACATGCCGTTGAGGCGCTCCAGCATGCCGTCGAGGCCGTAGCGCTCGTACAAGTACAGAATGACTTCGGTGTCGGTGCGGCTGCGGAACCGGAAGCCCGCCGCTTCGAGCTCCTGGCGGTAATCGAACGCGTTGTAAATCTCGCCATTGAAGGCAATCAGCACCGAACCGTCGGCGTTGGCCATCGGCTGGTGCCCGCACTGCGACAAGTCAAGGATCTTGAGCCGGTTGAAACCGAGCGCGCCTTCAAGAGCGGCCGCCGTCGGCTCGCCCGGCGACAGTTCGACCGACGTTCCCGCTCGCAGGGAAAACAGGCGCAACCCTTGGTCGTCCGGCCCACGATGACGCTGCACGTCCGTCATCG
>CAZBYY010000130.1:0-9604 GCA_964495855.1 uncultured Acidobacterium sp.
CGCGCCGTCCAGCTCAACCATGCCGGCAATGCCGCACATGCTTAGGAACTGCCCGGCCGCCTGAAGGTATGGCCATACTTCACCGGGAGATCCCGGCCGCCGCGACGCACCCCCGCCTGCTCAAACTCAAGGATCTCGACGGCTCCGTCTGCCGCGAGCACCAGCGTTCCCTCGGCGCTGCGCCCGACGCAGCGTCCCTCAATGCCGCGCATGCGGTGGGCGTGCGCACGGGCCCGGCGAATGATCAGTCGCTCGCCGTTGAAGACAACGAACGCACCGGGATAGGGATCATCGAGCGCTCGGACCAGGTCCACGACCTGCTTCGCTGATCGCGACGACCAGTCAATCTCGCCGTCTTCGGGCGTGCGGCGCGTCCAATGAAAGGCTGCCGATTCATCTTGCGGTGTGCCACTCGGCGGATGGCCGTCAACAAACAGCTGCACCGTTGCCGGAACGATGCGCGAGAAGATCGACGTGACCTTGTCGGTGACCGATCGGGCCGTGTCGTGCGGCTCGATGGTGTAGGGCTCGCTCATCAGGACGGGACCGTCGTCGATACCCGGCGTCATCTTGAGCATGTAGGCAGCGCCCGCAGTCTCTCCGTTGATGATCTGCCATGGAATGGGCGAGGCGCCGCGATATTCAGGCAGTTTACCTCCGTGGCAATTGATACCGCCGAACCTGAGCGGCTCGAACAACGCCCCTGGCAGAATCTTGCTGTAACCGGCGCACACCAGTAAGTCTGGTCGATGCTCGTGAACGGCTACGATGTGCCCTTCCTGCTTCGGCCGCTTCTCGATCAAGTACGGGATGTGATGCCGCTCGCAGATCGCGCGGGTCTGAGGGTCGCCGTCCTCGGCCACACACAGGATAGGATCGAGTCCCCGCTCATGCAGGGCAGTCAGACTATGGAGGCCGCGCTCGGCCTTCGTATAGATGACGAATCGAATCATGCGTTGACCGGTATGCCGGTGCCTTCCTGGCAACTCACCGCACCGCGGCCGCCAGGCATCCGCGCCATCGTCACGCGGCTGACCGGCAACGCCGCCACATCGACCGATCTGGCCAGCACGACGATCGGCACCAACGTCCATCCGTCGCGCACTAGCGCCTCGACGACTTCAGTGAACATCTGGCGCCGCAACAACCCTTCGTAATAGTCGTGGATGCACCAAACATTGTAGCCGGGGCGAACATGGCGAAGAAATTCGTCGCGGATGCGGGCCGCATCGGTCGTGTCGAGATAGTCTGAGATCTCGTGGAGGCAAGGCAGACTAATCGGCAGCTGCGGCACGCGGGCGCGATAGCCGTCAAGGTCAGCGATGAATGGACCCTGACCGCGGCTGTCCGCACCATAGGGGAAATTGAATTCGTCAACAAGCTTCAGCGACATGGCCGAACAGCGCCAGTTCGGAGAGGCCCATGCAGAGGCTTTCACACCCGACGCCGCCTTCAACGCGGCAACGGCGCGCTCCATGTCGCCCTGCAAGGCGTGACGCTCGGCGGTCGACACGTTCTCTGCCCACCAGTAGTGGTCGAAGCCGTGCACGCCGAGTTCGTGTCCTTCGGCAGCCACGCGTTTCAAAACTCGCGGCTGACTGATGCCGACGCTGCCAGGAAAGCCGAGCACCTGGCGGGCGAGGTACCAGGGACCGAACAGCTTGATCATGCCGAGCGGGTTCATCCGCTGGATTCGCTTCCGATAGCTCGCCGACGCCAGCCGGTTCGAATGCTTGCGGAAGCCATCCGGTCCCATCGTCACATAGAAGGTGCCATGCATGCCATGACGTTTGAGCACGTCGAGCAGGTAGGGCACGCCCCGGGCCAGCCCGATGCCGAAGTCCACGTCGCAACGCAGGCCGATTTCTTTGCTCATCGGTTCAAGACACGCCACCAGAGCGCGAACGGTCCCGCCATCCTGAAGCCGGCACGCCGTGCAACTGAAGCGGACGCGTCGTTGCGGCAAATCGCCGTCAGGAGGCGCCAGTCCTGCTGCAAGCGTACCAGCATCTTGACCGCGAGCCCTTGCCGCCGCGCGCGCTCATGGACGAGCCAGGTGACGTTGGGAATGCCGGCGATGGTGCGCACGAACACCAACCCGACAGGCTCCCGATCGCGACTCGCGACGATGGCTTGGGTCGCGCGCGCGAGGTTCCGCAGCCGTTTGTCGCGCAGATCATCGAGGGGAATCACCGCCGAGAGACTCTCCAGAGCCGCGGGGTCGAGCGCCGCGGCCGACAACGAATGCAGTTCAATGCCCGCGCTCATCGCGAATCGGCGCGCTTGTTACCCGATGCGCGCCATGACACGCCCTTGTAATGACTGATGTGGACGTTCTCGAACTTCTCAGGTGCGAACCACGCGTCGATAGTCGAGCGTGGAATGAAGTACTGCTGCGGCGCGTTCAGCTTGTCGTAGACGTTCAGCGCGTTGCGCTTGAAGGACATCCGTCTGAAATTGCCAAAATAGTCGTAGTAAGGCAGGAAGCGCAGCGGCAAGCGGTAGAGGGTGTGCACGATCGGCCACATCAGCGCGGTCAGGAGCACCGACAGCGACCAGATGACGCCATGAGGTGCGTTATCAAGCACGGCCTTACGGAACGGTTCAACCACGTGCTTCATGAGCCAATTGCCTTCTTCAGCATAGGCCCAGATGATCATTCGCCCGCCCGGCTTGAGGTGGCGGTAGAGATTCCAGTAGGTGACCGTCGGATCGTCAGTGTGGTGGATCACGCCAACGCAGTTCACCACGTCAAACTGCCGACCGAGGTCCATTTCACTGATGTCGGCCCGCACGTAGTTGATGCGACCTGACAGATCCTCGGTCTTGCGAGCCGACGTATCGATCGCTTCAAGATCCACCGCGGTCACCGCGCGTGCCACCTCCGCCATCATGCGAATCTGGACGCCCGGCCCGCTGCCGGCATCGAGCACCTCCTTGTCGCGGAAGGTCTCTTGCGTGTTCGGGTAGATCCAGTCGTGGTAAAGAAACAGGAACTGATTGAGTGCTTCGTACTGGAAATCGTGCTGTGTCTTCCAGACTTCGGTCGAACGGGGTGCGGTGCTTGGCATCAGGATATGGCGTTAACGGCTCGCACGCGCAGGTGTGATCGGGTGATCACCACCTGCTCGAGCACGATGTAGAAATAGTTTGAGGCGTTCCGAATGTACGGCTGGCGATTCAGCAACGCGTACGATTGCAGGCCAAACAGCACCGCAAGCAACCCGGCCGTCACGCTGAACAGCACCAGCGTTCCGTGTGGCAGGTAACTCTCTGCACCCCTGTACAGATACTCGAACATCCCCTGCGCCGCAAACGCGGCTCCCAGAAGCAACAACAGCAACCCGAGCCCGGTGAACGCCTTGAAGCAGTAGTGGTAGAAGGCTATCTTGAGCAGGCTGCTCGTCACCTTCTCGATGTACTTGAAGCTGACGAACGACGCTCCGGTCTTTCGCGCGTAGAACTGCGCCGGCACTTCAGCGTAGCGCATGCCCTTCCGCGAGGCGTCGAAGAGCGCCTGCTGCGGCGGGTTGTATGAGGCCGGCATCTCGAAGACCGAGAGATAGCGGCGGCTGAAGCACATCAGCCCGGTCTGCGCGTCGGTAATCGGCCAGCCCGTGACAACCCGCATCAACGTGGTAAACACGCGGTTGCCGACGGCGCGGACAAACGGCATCTTGTAATGGATCTTGCCCGCGAATCGCGACGCGTAGAGGATATCCGCTCGGTTGTCGATCAGTGGCTTGACGGACGCGGCAATGTCGTTGACGTCATGCTGCAGGTCTGCGTCAAACTTGGCGAACGCGTCGCATCCGACGTAGTGGGCAATCTCCATGCCGGCGCGCGTCGCGGCACCAAGCCCGCGATTCGTCTCGTGCCGGTAGAGCACGTCGGCACCGGCCGCGAGGGCCTTCTCATACGTGTCGTCTTTCGAGCCGTCGTCGACCACGATGATCACGCCTTCATACGGAAAGCGCTCCGAGGTCAGGTACTCTCTAAGCGTGCGTATCGTCTCACTAATGATCGCGCTTTCGTTGTGGCACGGGATGAAGACGCCGACGCGCGGGCGCTTCTCCGTCACTTGCGCATCTCAGCACGTAAAGTGTCAACCACATAGGCGGTCTGTTCGGCGGTCTGCACTGACGAGATGGGCAGCGTAATCACCGATTGCGACAGCCGCTCGGTCACCGGCAGCGACTCGGCTGGCGTCGAGTAGGCGGTCTGCCAGTGCACCGGCGGATCGAAGTGCACTGA
Organism: uncultured Acidobacterium sp.; assembly: GCA_964495855.1. GTDB lineage: Bacteria > Acidobacteriota > Vicinamibacteria > Vicinamibacterales > UBA2999 > 12-FULL-67-14b. Next base: position 4,255 of record CAZBYY010000130.1, read on the forward strand.
CGCACCAACGCCAGCCTTCTGCAAGCCGATCAGCACCTGGTCACGGCGCTCCATCGGGACCTTGATTGCGTACATCTGAAAGCTGTGTTCGCCATCCGTGAGCAGTTCGGGCCGTTCCACTTCATGAATGTCGCGCAGGCCGGCGTCATATGCGGCCGCAACCGTGTGGCGACGGCTGTTCATCGCGTCGACTCTGGCGAGTTGCACCAAGCCCATGGCAGCCTGAAAGTTTGAGAGGCGGAAATTGTGGCCGGGAACAACCGCGTTGCGGTACCACCCCTGCGAAACCCCACCGCGCTGGTACGAGCCCTTCTTCACGCCGTGCCCAAGCCGAATGCGCAGCCAGTCCGCCAGACCCGCATCGTCGGTGGTCACCATGCCACCTTCACCGGTAGTGATGTTCTTGGTGGCGTAGAACGAGAAGATGCCCGTCGCAAATGCTCCGGCCTGACGGCCGGCGACCCGCGCGCCGAGGCACTCGGCGCTGTCTTCAATCACAAATAGGTTGTGCGCCTTGGCCAGCGCCATGATCTCCGGCATTCGGCACGGCCGCCCGGCGAAGTGCACGACCATGATCGCGCGCGTGCGTGGCGTAATCCTCTGCGCCAGCGTCTCGGCGGTCACCTCGTGCGTCGCCCAATCGACATCCGCGAAGACAGGTGTCAGCCCGCCAGAAAGCACTGTATTCGCCGAAGCGACAAACGTATAGGACGGGATGATGACTTCTCCGGGCCCCAGCGTTTCCCGAATGTACTGGCACACCAGGAAGGACGCCGAGGTCCACGAATTCATCGAAATCGCGTGGGCGACACCGATCTTTTCGGCAAACGCCTGCTCGAATGCGGCCACCTTGGGGCCGTGCGAGAGGGCGCCGTCCTCAAACACCTCGCGAATCGCGGCGATTTCTTCTTCGCCGACCTCGGGCTTACAGAGGGGTACCCGGATCGCCATAGATAGCCTTCCACTCCTTCGCGTAGCGCTCGATGCCTTCCGGCAGGGACACCGTCGGGTTGAAACCTAGCAGCTGACGAGCCTTGTTGATGTTCAACGCGCCACGATTCGGGCGCACGAGACCCTGCATGTGCTCGGCGGCGGCGCCGTACTGAATGTCAGTTCCGGGGAAGTGCTTCTGCACCTCGACCGCGAGCTCTTCGATCGTGCGACTCTCACCCCGCGTGATGTTGAAGGTCTCGTTGATGGCTTCTTTGCGCGTCGCCGCGCGTACGAACCCGTCGGCAGTGTCCTCGACGAAGGTGAAGTCGAGCTGTTCACCACGATCATTGACGCGCAGCGGCTTCTTCATGTGTGCGTTCAACATGAAGATGCCGGTGACCCGCATGTTCGAGTCCAGCGGTCCGTAGACGGCCGACGGTCGAATGACGACATAGGGAATGTCGAACTGGCGATGAAAGGACTGAATCAGATACTCGCCGCCGAGTTTGATCGCCCCGTAGGGATCTTTCGGACGCTTCGGCGCATCTTCATCCGGCGCCTGGGCGGGAAAATCGCCGTACGCCATACTCGACGACGCGTAGACATAGCGATCGAGCGCGTCATGCTCTTTCAACGCCTGCAGGATATTGCAGTTCAACAGGTAGATCGACGACACCGCCTCATCGATGTTGACCTTGCAGACGTCGGCGACAGACGTTCCACCCAAGTTGACGACAACCGTCGGCTTGTGCTTCGAGATGACTTTTGCGATCTCGCCGCCTTGCGCCGCATCCATGCGGTAAAAGGCCGACAAGCCCTTCAGCTGTTTCTCTTGTCGAATCTCGTAGTGCCGCATGAACATCTTCCACTGCTGCGGCTTGTACAGATTGACATTGTCGACGCCAACGACTTCCCAGCCTTCGTTGACCAAGCGTTGGCAGACGTAACCACCGATAAATCCGTGGGAACCGATAACTAAGGCTCGATTTGACATAAAGCTCAACTAGTGAGTGTATCAGAGGAGGTGGTCGCCGAGCGGATCCGATCGTAGAGGGCGCGATAGGACTCGGCGATGCCCCCGTTGTCATGCAAGGTCAGCGCACTCGCACGCGCCACAGCACGTTTCCGCGCCAGGAGCACCTCGTCAGTCAGGTAACACTCCAGCACCGATTCGAGGGTATCCAGTGTCGCGAAAATCAGTCCCGACTGCTGCAGCTCCGGCGTCTGAAACTCCGGGCGCACGTGCGTCACGGCTGGAACGCCCGCAGCCAAGCTTTCAATCTGCAAGTTGGCGTAATAGCCCATCTTCATCTTGCCGATGCTGAGATCGGCGTCAGCGAGCTCGCTAAGCACGCGCTCATGGGTCACACCGATCAGATCGACGTAGTTGATCAGGTGCCCTTTCGCGACCAGCCTGTCGATCACCACGCGAATCTGACGGCTGCCTTCGATTCCCGGATGGTTCGTCGCGTGAACTATCTTGAAACCATCGCCGTCGCCACGCTGAGGACGAGGTGGCAGCTCCGGGCGCGAGATAAAGAAGGGAATGTGCTGCGCATCCGGCACAAAATCTCTCATGTCCGGCGTCGTCACAAGGAAAGCGTTACCGTAGCGCGCGGCAATCGGACGCCGTGCCACATTGAATGGCGTCTGGCAGACGTAAGGCCGATAGTCGCACTCCTGGCAGATGTTGACGTCCGGGTGTAGGGCCATGTTGCGCTCGCGATCGCGAATCTCGCAGCCGCGGTAATGGACCACGAACTTGCGCCCCATCTTCGACAACAGCCGCCATTCCCAGCCCGAGCGCGACACCGACATCATAAAATGCGAGTGGATGATCTCGTAGCGCGCCACCACGAACCAGATCCACCACATCTCCTTCAACACCGACAGCACCGGCCAGCGGGTCGGCCGGAAGTGGAAGTCGGCGTCGCGCCACCACTGGCTGTCGCCGATGGCCAGGTAGCGCGCATCGACGCCGTGCTCCCGCAGGATGCGCACCATGTAGGCCGGCACATGCACCATCACCGAAATGTGCAGCACCGAACCGGGCACGACGCGGCCGGCCAGCGCGAGCGACAACAGCCAGTTGAGGGGCCACAACACAATGACCGCCGCGCGATAGGCCACAGCCTCCGACGAGCGCAGCATCCGCTTGAGCGCGTCGATCATTCGTTGAGCAGGTCGTCCAGGCCGCGCTCGAATGAATAGCACGGCCGCCCGAGCACCGCGCTCGTCGCGGCCACGTCCGCAATCACATCCTGCCGATCGCCTTCCGGTCCGATAGAAAAGCGCGGTTCACGCTGCATGCGCCGGCCGATTGCCGTCGCGATGTCCCGCAGCGAAAGCATCTCCGGACCGCCGACGTCCAGCACGTGACTGCCGCTGAGCCGCGTGCTTGCGATCACGGCGGCCGCCGCGTCAGCGGCGTAAGTCGGTGTCACGCGTATGCCGTCGGGGCCGGCCAGCGCGATAGTTGCACCGTCGCGCACGGCGGTGATCAGCCGCGGAATCAGCGCCGAATCGCGCTGGCCGCGCCCGTACACGAAATGCATTCGCAACGTGATCACGTCGAAGACACCCTGATAGCTGGCCGCGAGCAGTTCGGCGGCACGCTTGCTCGCCAAGTAGTGGCCGAGCGGATGTCCGTCGGTGACGCGCGCCGCGCCGCCCGCGGAGGCAAGCACGAAACGCCGAATACCGACCCGGCGCCCCCAGTCGAGCAGCCGCGCCGTCGCCCCCACGTTCACGGCAAACACATCGTCGGCACCCTCGGGAAAGTCGCGATACCGGGACGATTGCGCGAGGTGGACGATCGTGTCGATGCCCGCCGGGAGCACATCGGTGAACGTCGGCGATGACAGGTCGGCGCTGAGCGCCCGCCCGCCCGGCATTGAGCCGGGTCGACCGACCGGGACGACGTCGGCGGCCGGGTCGAGCGCGGCCAGCACGTAGCGGCCGATCAACCCGCCGGCGCCGGTCAGCAGGACGCTCACGGCAGCGCTGCCTCATGGGTGCGCAGCCATTCCTCGAGGAACAGCAGGTTCCAGAGCTTCGCCGTGCCGTCGCGCTGCGCCAGGTGCCGTGTCCATACCGTCTCGACGGCGTCCCTCTCGAGCAGGCGCGGCAGCACCGGCGACGACAGCAGTCGTTCCTCGACCTGCGCGCGCAGCGGACCGGCCATCCATTCGCCGATCGGCACGCCGAAACCCATCTTCGGACGATCGATCAGCGAGGCCGGGTAACGCCGCTTCGCCAGCTGCTTGAGAATGAACTTCTTGTCGAAGCCGGCCTCGATCGGCCGCAGTTTGTGCTCGGACGGCATCGTGGCCGCAAGTTCCACCACGTGATGGTCGAGCAGCGGCACGCGCACTTCGAGCGAGTTCGCCATCGACGCTACGTCGACCTTGGCGAGAATGTCGAACGGCAGATACTGCATCAGGTCGAGGTGCTGCAGGCGGCTCACCAGCGGGACCTCGCCGATGTCGAGCAGCGCGCGGCGCACCGGGTCGACCGGCCGCACCCATCCGCGGTGTTCGGGCCGCCACAGCCGGCGGCGCTCGTCGGGATAGAAATGGTGCGCGGTCTCGGACTGGTAGCGATAGGCCTCGTCGAGCAACGACGGCCGCTCGATCGAGCGGCGCGCCCGCCGATAGAAGATGCCCGCCAGCTCGCGAAACCACGTGCGCTTGCCGCGGACGCTGGTGGGCGTTGCCGCGTCCTTCATCCGGCTGACTACGTATTCGTAGCTGTTGTAGCCCGCGAAATTCTCGTCGCCGCCGTCGCCGCTCAGCACCATCTTGACGTGCTTCCGCGCCATCCGCGACACGTGGAACGTTGGAATCGCCGACGAATCGGCAAACGGCTGGCCGTAGTGGCGAACCAGCGTCGGCAGCAAGCTGAGTGACTCCGCCTCGACGATCTCGGTGTGGTGCTCGGTGCCGTTCAACTTCGCGACTTCAGCGGCATAGGTCATTTCCGAGAAGTCAGCCTCGCGGAAGCCGATCGTGAACGTCTTGACCGGTTCCTGCATGAGCTCGGCCATGTAGCCGACCACCAGGCTCGAGTCGATGCCGCCGCTCAGGAACGCGCCGTACGGCACGTCGCTCATGAATCGCACCCGCACCGCGTCGCGAATCACCGCATCGAGCCGCTCGCCCCATTCCTCGAGCGACAGCGATCGATCCTCCGTGAATGACAACTGCCAGTAGCGGCGCTCTTCAATCGTGCCGCGGGCCAGGTCGATCATCGCGACGTGCGCCGGCGGCAGCGCCCGCACCCCCTGATAGATCGTGCGCGGCGCCGCGATGTACTGCCACGCCAGGTAGTCGTCCGCCGCTTCGAGGTCGATCGGGAAAGGGCCGCGCGTCTGGTAGAGCGGCTCGAGCTCGCTCGACCACGTCAGGACGCCGTCCTT
>CAZBYY010000131.1:0-9554 GCA_964495855.1 uncultured Acidobacterium sp.
GTGACCCCGCGGTCCCGGGCCAGGCGGGCGTGGGTGTCACACAGGTCCAGCCGATGCGGCTGGGAGTTGATTTCGAGTGCGACGCCATTGGCGCGGGCGGCATCGATCACCTTGTCGATGTTCACGCGCGATGCGTCCCTCCGCAGCAGCATGCGCGCGGTGAGGTGGCCGATGATGTCGACCGACGGGTGTTCGATGGCCTTGATCACCCGTGCGGTCATTTCCCGTTCGTCCTGGGCGATGGCCGAATGGATGGAGGCAATCACGATGTCGAGCGAGGCCAGGCACTCGTCGTCGAGATCCATCGAGCCGTCCGCGAGGATGTCGCATTCGACGCCGGCCAGCACGGTGAATGTCTTGTCGCGCTTCGAGTAAGCGCGGGCCCGCTCCGCATTCGCGATCGTGCGGGCTTCATCGAGGCCGTTGGCCATGGCCAGGGACTGGGAGTGATCGGTGATTGCGATGTACGAAAGGCCGCGCGCTTTCGCGGCGGCGACCATCGTGTCGAAGGTCTCTTTGCCGTCCGACTCGGTGGTGTGCATGTGCAGATCACCCTTGAGGTCGGCCAGCGTGATCAACAAGGGAAGGGCCTTCTCCTGCGCCGCCTGGATCTCGCCCCGATTCTCCCGAAGCTCAGGCTCGATGAACTCGAGGCCGAGCGCGGCGTAAATCTCTCCTTCGGTCACCCCGGCAATCGCGCGGTCTGACTCATCGAACAGCCCATATTCGTTCAATTTCCAGCCGCGCTCGAGGGCGCGGTCTCGCAAGGCGATGTTGTGGGCCTTGGAGCCTGTGAAGTATTGAAGCGCGGCGCCGCGCTGATGCGTTTCGACGATGCGGAGGTCTGCCTGGAAGCCGCCCCTCAGCAGGATGCTGGCCTTGGTCCCGCCGTTGGCCAGGACGCGCTCAACCAATGCAAAACTCGTGAACGCGCCGATCAATGAGGGATCGGCGCCGCTTGCGAGGATGTCCAGATCTCCACTGGTCTCCGCTCCGCGGCGTACGCTCCCGACGGTGTCGATGTCCGCCGTTGGGGCGTGTTCGCGCAGGTGCGCGACGAGTGCGTCGGCCATCTCGGTGGCGCGCGACAACAGGTGCCGGCCGGCGAATCGCTGGCGCTCTTCGATCGCCTGGAGAATGAGCTGTTCCTTCTTCGGGCCCATGCCCTTGAGCGCGCGGATCCGCCCGGCCTTCGCTGCGGCAGCGAGGTCTTCAAGGCTCTTGATGCGCAGCTCGCGATACAACACCGCAACGGTCTTCGGACCGACGCCCTGCAGCCGCAACACCTCGAGCAACGTCTCCGGAAACTCTGTCAGGAGTTGCTGGCGCAATTCGGTCGTGCCGGTGAGCGCGATCTCGCGGATCCGGCCGGCGAGATCCTTGCCGATGCCGTTCCAGCTGCGCAGTTGCGTCTCGTCGAGGCTGGCGACGGCCTCGGCGGCTTGCGAGACGATGTCGGCGCCGTTGCGATAGGCGCGAATCTTGAAAGGGTTGTCGCCCTTCAATTCAAGGAGGTCGGCAATCTCCTGGAGCGTGCGCGCGACCGATTTGTTGTCGAGCGGCGACAGCAGCGGGTGGTTCATTCGCGCGTGACGGACAGCCCTGTCGTTTCGATACGGAAGTCGAGTACGCGCGCGCCGCCGCTGGCGAGCACATCGCGGACAGCCGGGACATCCTTGGGCTCCGCGAGGCAGAACAGGCATCCGCCCCCTCCGGCGCCGCACACTTTCGCGGCCGTCGCGCCGACCGCACGCGCGCGCGCGATCAGGGCATCGATGGCGGGTGTCGTGACCCCGGGGGCCAGGCGCTTCCGATTGTCCCACTCGCTCGCCAGCGCCACGGCCATGGCACTCCAGTCACCGCGCGTGAGCGCCTCACGCATGGCGGCCGCAGTGTCGCGGATCCGTTCGAAACAATCGTAGATATGCGGATCACCGTCGATGTGTCGCTTGGTGATCTCCCAGTTGTTCGTGCCGGAATTTCGCGGCTCGCCGGTGTAACAGAGGACGATTCGGTCTTCCAGTTCCTCGGCGTCGACGTCGAGGGCGACACGGCGAGGCTGGCCGGCGTCGAGTTCGATGGCGGCGATGCCGCCGTAATAGGCAGGCCGGTAGTCCTGGAGGCCGGTGGGGACGTGAATCACCTGCGCCTCGACGTCCTTCGCGATATCGAGAAGAGCCTCGCCGGCAATGTCCTGGCCGGTATGCGCCGCCAGTGCGCCGCACACCGCCACGTTCAAGGCGGAGGAACCGGCGATGCCGGCACCCGCCGGCGACTCGGCCCGAGTTGTCAATCGAATGCCACGGACGCCGAATCGATGCACGAGCTTCGACAGCAGCGGCAGCGTGGTGTCGTGCGGCAATTGATCGAAGGTGAGGGTCTCCTGCTTGTCGATGTCCTCGGCCGACAGGCCGATGCGGTCATCGGCCCGCGCCTCGATCCAGGCCCGCGCGCGAAGGCTGATCGCCGCATTCAGGGTCTGCGCGCCGGCATGAAAGAGGTAGAGTGGCCAGATGTCGATGGTGCCGCCCGCGAGGTCAATTCGCGTCGGCGCAGACGCTGAGATGCGCACGACGCAATTATAATTCTCGGACGAGCATGCCACTCGCAACGCGGCGCGACATCGGACAGTTGTTGATCGGCAGTATGCCCGGCACCGCGGTGCCCGTGGAACTGCGGTCGCTGGCAAAGGAATTCGACCTTGGCGGCGTGATCTTCTTCAGCCGCAACATCGAGGCCCCCGAGCAGGTCGTCGAACTGGCGGCCGAGAGCGAGGCGCTCGGGCGGCTGATGCCGGCGTGGGTCAGCGTTGACCAGGAGGGCGGCCGGGTGGCCCGGCTCAAGGCGCCGTTCACCAAGTGGCCGCCAATGGCGACGTTGGGGCGGGCGGGGAAGGCCGCAGACGCACTGGCCGGACGCTTTGCGAAAGCGTTGGCGGCCGAGCTACGGGCCGTGGGCATCACGCTCGACTATGCGCCGGTCCTCGACATTCACACCAATCCGAGCAATCCCGTCATCGGCGATCGCGCCCTCGCCGAGAATGCGGATGATGTGGCCAGGCTTGGCCGCGTCATCATCCGCGCCTTGCAGGAGGCGGGCCTCGCCGCCTGCGGTAAACACTTCCCGGGCCATGGTGACACGAGCACGGATTCACATCTTGAATTGCCACTCGTAGAACACCCGCCCGATCGCTTGCGCGCGGTCGAGTTCGCGCCGTTTCGCGCCGCGGTGGAGGAACGAGTCGCGTTCATCATGACCGCGCACGTGCTCGTCTCATCCATCGACGAAACGCAGCCGGCGAGCCTGTCGCCGGCGATCGTGCAGGCGCTGCTTCGCGATGAACTGCGCTACGACGGCGTGATCCTGAGCGACGATCTCGAAATGAAGGCGGTCAGCGCGAAATACGCAGTGCCCGATGCCGCCGTCGAAGCCATTCGCGCCGGTTGCGATGCGGTGCTGGTGTGCAGCGGTGACGTCGATCTGCAGGGGCGCACGCTCGAAGCGCTCGTCCGCGCCGCCGAATCCGGGCAGATCCCGGCGAAGCGGCTGGATGACGCCCTGATTCGACTGAAACGCGTCAAGGAGCGATTCCTGATGGGTGAGCGGCTCAGACCCTCTTCGCGACTCCAGGCACTGCGTGCCGTCCTCGGCCGCGAGGAACATCAGCTGGTCGCGGCAGAGATGGCGTCGTTTCTGTGACGCGACTGCGCAGACTCCGTCGGGGTGATCGCATCGCGCTTGTCGCGCCGGCGAGTTCATTCCCGTTGGACGAAGTCGAATTGGGAACGGCCGAACTTCGACGCCTTGGCTTCGAAGCGACGTACTCGCCGACGGTATTCGACAAGGCGCGCTTCACGGCTGGATCCTGTGAGGCGCGAGCCAGGGCGATTCACGATGCGCTCGTCGATCCCGGCGTCGCCGCGCTGGTCGCGATCCGCGGCGGCTACGGAAGCGCGGAGCTTCTGCCGTTGCTGGATCCCGCCGTGATCCGCACGGCGCGCAAGCCGCTGATTGGCTACAGCGACATCACGGCGCTGCTCAACCTGTATCTGCGCTGCGGTCTCACGGCCATCCATGGGCCGATGATCGATCGCAGGATCTCGAAGGGGCCGTCCGCCTATCACGTGGACTCTTTTGTCAGAGTCCTCACCAGTCCCGATCCGCCTGGAGAGATGCGGCCGGACCAGCTGGAGACGTTGCACCCCGGCGAAGGGCGCGGCACGCTCGTCGGCGGGACGCTGACGCAGTTGATGGCATCGCTGGGGACGCCGTGGGCGTTCGATCCTCCCGAAGGCTGCATCCTGTTCCTGGAAGACATCGGCGAGCGCCCCTATCGCGTGCATCGATTGCTGACGCAGGCCGCACAGGCCGGCATCCTCGCCAGGGCGCGTGGGATCGTGTTCGGTGAGTGCCCGGGCTGCGATGAGCCGGGCGGTGATCCAGGTATTCGCGATGTGCTGCGCGAGTTCACGGACTCTTTCGCTGGCCCCGTCCTGTTCAACTTTCCCTCCGGACACACCGTCGGCGCGACATGGACGCTGCCGTTTGGCGTCACGGTCAACGTGGTCGGCGGCGCGAATCCAGCGCTGACGATTCTCGAATCGGCGGTCGAATAGTGGCACGCATCCACCTGATTGGCGTCGCGGGCACGGCCATGGCCACCCTTGCGGCGCTGTTGAAACACCGGGGTCACGACGTCAGCGGCTCCGATGAGCATGTCTATCCGCCGATGAGCGACTTCCTGGCTGCCGAAGGCATCCAGGTACTCGAAGGCTATCGAGCGGAGCATGTCGCGGGCCAGATCGACCTCGTGGTCGTCGGTAACGCAATTTCCCGCGGGAACGCCGAACTCGAGGCCGTGCTCGACCGCGAACTGCGGTATGCATCGCTGCCGGAGACCATTCGCGATCAGTTCCTCTGGCAGGCGGACTCGATCGTGATTGCGGGCACGCACGGCAAGACCACGACCACGTCACTGACTGGATGGCTGTTAACGGCGGCTGGCGCCGATCCGACGGTGCTGATCGGCGGCATCGCCACCAACTTCGACGCAAGCTATCGCATCGGTAAAGGCAAGGCGTTCGTCATCGAAGGCGATGAGTACGACAGCGCCTATTTCGACAAGACGGCCAAATTCCTCAAGTACCTGCCCGACATCGCCGTGATCAACAACATCGAGTTCGATCACGCCGACATCTACGCCAACATCGACGAGGTGCGGCTTGCCTTCAGGCGGCTGGTGAACCTGGTGCCGCGTCGCGGGCTCACGCTGCTTGGCATCGACAGCCCGGATGCGGCGGCGCTCAAGGCCCACGCCCGCAGTCGCGTACAGACATTCGGATTGGGCAACGATGCGGACTGGCAGGCCTCGAACATCCAGATCGTGGGTGGTCGGACGCAATTTGATGTGACTCACTCAGGCAAGCCGAAGGGCGCCTTCACGATGGCGCTCCTTGGCGAGCACAACGTGCGCAACGCGCTTGCGGCGATCGCGGTCGGCACCGACGTCGGGCTGGACGTCGAGCGGCTGCGTGACGGGCTCGCGCGGTTCAGTGGGGTCAAGCGGCGGCTTGAGCTGGTGGGCGAGGTCAACGGCATAGCGGTTTACGACGACTTTGCGCATCACCCGACCGCGGTTGCAGAGACCTTGAAGGCCGTTCGGCAGGCCGCCCCGGACCGGCGCGTGTGGGCCGTGTTTGAACCGCGCTCCGCCTCGTCGTGCCGCCGGGTCTTCCAGGATGATTTCGCGCGCGCGTTTGCCGGGGCCGACGAGGTCGTGATCGCATCGGTGTTTCGATCGACGCTGCCCGAAGACCTGCGTCTCTCCGAGGCGCAACTGATCGAGGATCTGACGAGGGCTGGCATCCACGCCCGGCATCTCCCCGATGTCGAGACGATCGTCGCCGCCATCGCGAAGGAGGCTCGGCCCGGCGACCTTATCGTCGTGATGTCGAATGGCGGGTTCGGCGGCATTCATCGCAAGTTGATTGCGGCACTGCAATGAGAATCCAGGCGTGCGGCGATTCGATGCTGCTGGTGGAGCTCGATGCCGTGATCGATCCGCTCGTGAACGAACGCGCCATTGTCCTCGCAGCGCGCGTGGCGGCACGCGGCATCCGCGGGGTGCGCGACGTGGCGCCCGGCTATTGCACCGTGGGCATTCATTTCGATCCGTTGCAGACCGACCTCGCAGGCCTCGAGCACGCAATTGAGGATGAAGGCGTGAAGATCGCGTCGCTCGGGACGATTACCGATCGGCAGCCGATCGAGATCCCCGTTCGCTACGGGGGCTCGGGCGGGCCCGATCTTGCAGCGGTCGCTGAGTACGCTGGATGTACCGAGGCTGAGGTCATCGAGCGGCACGCCAGCCGTACCTATCGCGTCTACATGCTCGGGTTCGTGCCGGGCTTTGCCTACATGGGCCGCGTGGACCCGTCGATTGCGGCGCCGCGTCACCGCGTCCCCCGAGAGCGCGTCCCTGCGGGCTCGGTTGGGATCGCGGGGCTGCAAACAGGCGTGTATCCATTCGAGAGCCCTGGCGGATGGCAACTCATCGGCCACGCCGCCACGGCGATGTTCGATGCCGCGCGTGCGCAGCCAAGCCTGCTCGCGGCCGGAGACCTCGTGCGCTTTGTCCCGATCAAGGCGCGCGCATGAGCGGCTTCGTTCGCGTGGTCAAGCCGGGGCTGCTGACGAGCGTGCAGGACCTCGGCCGGTATGGCTACCAAGCCTCAGGCGTGCCGGTCGCGGGCCCGATGGATACCTTCTCGCATCGGCTCGCGAACCAGTTGCTCGGCAACGATGCCGCGGATGCGACGCTCGAGGTGACGCTCATCGGCCCGGAACTGGTCGTCGACGCCACGACAAGCATCGCCATCTGTGGTGCGCAATTCGAGGTTGCCTGTGACGATCGCCCGGTGCCGGTCGGCGAGTCGTTCGTCGTGCAGCGGGGGCAGCGCCTTCGCTTCGGCCGTATCCTGCAGGGGGCGCGCGCGTATCTGGCCATTGCCGGCGGTTTTCAGGTCGAGCCGGTCCTTGGAAGTCGCGCGACGCATCTGGTCAGCAGGATGGGCGGCCTTCAGGGACGAGCCCTCGCGGCAGGCGACCTGCTGCCCGTTGCCGACAATCAGGTGCGGCCGGTCCGTCGATCGGCGGGCTTGATGTTGCCGTCGAAGGGACGCGCGCTCTTGCGCGTGATGCCGGGACCACAGGCCGATTGGTTCGACGCCGACGCGATGAAGACCATCGCCGGCGTCAGCTTCCGCATTTCGCCGCAATCCAACCGCATGGGCTACCGCCTTCAGGGTCCGCCGCTTCGCCGTGTTCGCGACGGTGAACTCATCTCGGAACCCCTCGGCATCGGCGCCATCCAGGTGCCGGCTGCGGGTGAACCCATTCTGCTGATGGCCGATCGCCAGACGGCCGGCGGGTACCCGAAGATCGGGTACGTGATTGCTGCCGACCTGCCGTTGGCCGGCCAGCTTGCCCCTGGCGACTTCATCGAGTTTCATCTGTGTTCGCGCGAGGAGGCCGTGGCCGCGCTCATCGCGCGCGAACGACAACTCCTGCGCTACGCGGACCTGCGTGCCCCGGTCGCGGTCGAGGGGAGGGAGGCGCCATGAACGACCTCCTGACGGCTCTCGAACAGGCTTTCGGCGCTGATCGCGTCCAGCGTGACGTGTCGCTTGCACGATTTACGACATTCAGGGTCGGCGGTCCGGCCGACATCCTGCTCGAAACGGTCAACGCCAACGAAATCGTCACGGCCGTGAAGCTGGCCCGTCACGCGCGGGTGGCGGTGACGATGCTGGGCGGCGGATCGAATGTGCTGATCGCTGATGCCGGTGTGCGCGGCCTGGTGATCCGCCCACGCGGCGGAGAAGTGTCCGCAATCGGTGATCGCCTCGTGCGTGCAGATGCCGCGGTCACGATCAACGGGCTCGTGCGCTGGACGATCAATCGTGGTTATGGCGGCCTGGAGGCGTGGGCGGGCACGCCCGGCACCGTCGGCGGGGCGATCTTCGGTAACGCGCATTGGAAGAGCACCAACATCGGCGATCTCGTCGAGAGCGTCCGCTTGCTGCGCCCGGACGGTACCCTGCTGCAGGCGCCGGCCGATCGCATGGAATTCGACTACGACTACAGCCGCCTCAAGCAGACCGGCGAGATCGTCCTGTGGGCGGCGTTCAGGGTGACGCCGGGTCAGGATCCGACCTCGCTCCGCGCCGTGGCGCGTGAATCGCTTGCGTTTCGCAAGCGCACGCAGCCGCTCGATGCGGCGAGTGCGGGTTGCATCTTCATGAATCCTGCCGCGCGCGAGGTACCGGCCGGCATCCCGCTGTCCGCCGGCGCACTCGTCGACCGTGCGGGCCTCAAAGGCGCGTCGATCGGGGGCGCGCGCGTGTCGCCGACACACGCAAACTTCATCACCGCCGCGGCGGGGACCACCGCTGCAGATATCCGCGCGCTGGTCGAACGCTGCCGTGCGGCGGTCAAAGATCAGTGCGGCGTCACGCTGCGAAATGAGATCATGATGCTCGGTGAGTTCTGAGTTATGTCGACCCTTGTGATCGAAGGCGGCCGTCGCATCGAAGGCCGCGTGGATGTGGAGGGCAACAAGAATGCGGCGTTGCCGCTGCTGGCCGCGTGCCTGCTCACCGACCAGTGGTGCACGCTCCACAACATGCCCCGCATTGCCGACGTCGAGGTCATGGCGCGGCTGCTCCTCGACCTGGGCGCCGAAGTCGAGGGCATTGGCAGCACCACGTTGCGCGTCCGCTGCGAGCAGGTCAGCAAGGATGAACCGGACAGCGCGCTGGTAGGGCGTCTTCGCGGATCCGTATTGCTCCTTGGTCCGCTCCTCGCACGGCGCGGCCGCGCGATCGTGGCCCCGCCGGGCGGGGATTTCCCGGCACGCCGCAGCATCAAGACGCACCTCGAAGCCGTTACGGCGATGGGCGCGCGTGTGTTGCCAGGTTCCGGGCATCGGCTCGATGTTCCCGATGGCCTCAAGCCGGCGTCGATCTACCTCGAGGAGGCGTCAGTGACGGGGACCGAGACCGCGCTGCTAGCGGCCGCCGCGGCGCCCGGCGTTTCGGAGATCCGTCATGCCGCGTGCGAACCGCATGTCGTGGAGCTCTGCGAGTTCCTCCGCGGCATGGGCGTCGGCGTTACGGGCGAAGGGTCTCACACGATTCGAGTCGAGGGCATCGCGAAGCCGGCCGGCGCAACCAAGACGCTCTACGGTGACTACATCGAGGCCGGCAGCTGGGCGGTCGTCGGTGCAATCACGGGCGGTCACATCGATGTGGGCGGCACGCGGCCGATCGACATGGAAGTGGTGGCGTCGGTGCTGACGAAGATGCGCGTCAGGTGCTCGCAGGATGGCGATGTGTTCCGCGTCGAGGCTTCGAAGCTGGTCGGCGCAGGCCGCATCACGACCGGGCTGTGGCCCGGGTTCCCGAGCGACCTGGTCAGCCTCGTGACGGTGCTGGCCACGCAGGCCGAGGGCGCCACCCTGGTGCACGACTGGATGTACGAATTGCGACTGGTCG
>CAZBYY010000132.1:0-9535 GCA_964495855.1 uncultured Acidobacterium sp.
CGTCGGCAACGACGAGGTGATGCGCGTGTCGTCGGTGATGGTGCCGTTCTTCAACGGCACGTTGAAGTCCACGCGGAGAAAGACGCGCTTGCCGCGCAGGTCGAGGTCCTTGACGGTGTATTTGGTCATTGAGTCCTGGGCGAACTAAAGTTCGCCCCTACAATTTCTTGAGCAGGTCAACGCAACGATTCGAGTAGCCCCATTCGTTGTCGTACCACGCCATGACCTTGATGAAGTCGCCGTCCATCACCTTGGTGTAGGCGGCGTCGATCATCGACGAGTGCGGGTTGCCGCGGAAGTCGATCGACACGAGTGGATCGGTGACAAACTGCAGGATCCCCTTCATCGGGCCCTCGGCGGCGGCTTTCAGCGCAGCATTGATCTCGTCAACCGTCGTCTTTTTCTCGACGATTGCCGCGAGATCGACGACCGAGACGTTCGGCGTCGGCACGCGCATGGCGATGCCGTCGATCTTGCCCTTCAGCGCGGGCAGCACTTCACCCACGGCCTTCGCGGCGCCCGTCGTCGTCGGAATGATCGACAGCGCCGCCGCGCGCGCGCGACGCAGGTCCTTGTGCGGCAGGTCGAGCAGGTTCTGGTCGTTCGTATACGCGTGAACCGTCGTCATCCACGCTTTCTTGATGCCGAAATTCTCGTGCACGACCTTCGCCATCGGCGCGAGGCAATTCGTGGTGCACGAGGCGTTCGAGACGATGTGATGCTTCGAGGCGTCGTAGTCGCCGTCGTTGACGCCGAGCACGACGGTGACATCGGGGTTCGTCGCCGGGGCGGTGATGATCACTTTGCGGGCGCCGGCCGCCAGATGCTTGGCCGCATCGTCGCGCTTGGTGAACTTGCCCGTCGACTCGAACACGATGTCGACGCCCAGTTCCTTCCACGGCAGCTGCGCCGGATCCTTCTGGGCCAGCACCTTGAACTGGTCGCTGCCGATCTTGATGGTGTCGCCGTCGGCCGTCACCGGCACGGTCAGGTTGCCGAGGATGGAGTCGTACTTCAGCAGATGCGCAAGCGTCTTCGTGTCGGTGATGTCGTTGACCGCCACGATGTCGATGTCGTGATGCGCCAGCGCCGCCCGCATGATGTTGCGGCCGATGCGTCCAAATCCGTTGATGCCAACCTTGATGGCCATTCGCTCTTGTCCTCCGCCTGCGGCTTCGGCGAGACACGGGTCCGAAGCGTGCCCATCCGCAGACCTCATCGTGCCTACGGCAAACGTCATAGTGTACAACCTTGCGCACGCATCGACAAACGCCGGATTTTGCCGATACAATCCTTAAGTCCTTGAATGTATAGCGTTTACAGCATTCTCGTGCTGCTCGTAGCCGTCGTCGCCTCGCCGTGGTTCGTCTATCAGGCGCTGCGCTACAAGAAGTACGTCGGCAGCCTCGGCCAGCGCATGGGCTACCTGCCGGTGTCGTTCAACATCGACGGCGACGAGTCGATCTGGGTGCACGCCGTGTCGGTGGGCGAAGTGTTGACGGCGCGTCCTCTGATCAGCGAACTGAAGCGCCGCCATCCCAACCTTCGGATGTTCCTGTCGACGACGACGATGGCGGGGCAGCAGCTGGCGCGGCGCAGCGTGCAGGATGTGGACGCGGTGTTCTATTTCCCGTTCGACTTCGGCTTCGTCGTGAAGCGGACGCTCAACCTCGTGCGTCCGAAGCTGTTCATCATGATGGAGACGGAGATCTGGCCGAACCTTCTCCGCGAGTGCCGCGCGCGCGACATCAAGACGGCGGTCGTGAACGGACGATTGTCGGCGCGATCGTTTCCGCGCTATCGCCTGATCCGCCCGCTGATGCGGCGCGTGCTCGATCACATCGACCGCTTCCTGGTGCAGAGCGAAGAATCGGCTCGGCGCTTCATCGATCTCGGCGCCGATCCGTCGCGCGTCGTCGTGACCGGGAGCCTGAAGTTCGATTCGCTTGATCTGTCGGCGACGGCCGCGCGGGCGCGCGATCGCGTGTTGCGCTACTTCCGCATGCCGGCGTCGCGGCCGGTGATCGTGGCCGGCAGCACGATGAAGGGCGAAGAGGCCGCGGTGCTGCGCGCGTTCCGCCGCGTGCGCACGGCGCATCCCAACACGCTGCTGATCCTCGCGCCGCGCAACCCCGAGCGGTTCGCCGAAGCTGAGCAACTGGCGCGCGCGGAAGGCTGGAAGGTGGCGAAGCGGTCGGACCTCGCCGTCGACGCCGAGCCGCGCGTCGGCGTCGTCATTCTCGACACGATCGGCGAGCTGGCCACGATCTATCAACTCGGCACGATCGTCTTCGTCGGCGGCAGCATCGTCGCCACCGGCGGCCACAACATTCTCGAGCCCGCGGTGTTCGGCAAGCCGATCGTGTTCGGGCCGCACATGGAGAACTTCCTCGAAATCGCCGACGCGTTCGTCTCCAATGATGCGGGCGTGCAGATCAGCGGCGAGGACGCGCTAGACGAAGCGTTTGTGTCGTTGATGGGCGATCCGGTGCGGCGCGCCCGCCTCGGCGCGGCGGCCCGCGCGCTCGTCGAAGCGAATCGCGGCGCCAACGAGAAGAGCCTCGGCGTGCTGTCGGCACTGCTGCCGCAACCGTCACGCGCCTATCCCGCCAACGTCAGGCCGTTCAGACCCCTTGCTTGATTCCCTTTACGGGCAGGTGATGCGGGCGCGGCGCCGGCGCGTGGAGCGCGAGCCGCAGCGGCAACGGCATCTGTCAAAGCCCGTCATCAGCGTTGGCAACTTGTCCATGGGTGGGACCGGCAAGACGCCCGTCGTCGCGGCGATCGCGGAGTGGCTCGTCGCCCAAGGCCATCGCCCGTCGATCCTGAGCCGCGGCTATGCTCGCGCGACCGACGTTGACGGCGTCGTCGTGGTCTCCGACGGACAGGCAATTCGATCGTCGATCGATTATTCCGGCGATGAACCGATGATGCTTGCGCGCCAGGTGCCCAAGGCGATCGTGTGCGTCTGCGCGGAGCGCTACCTCGCCGGCGTCCTGGCCGAACGCGAACTTGGCGCCACGGTCCACATTCTCGACGACGGGTTTCAGCACATCGAGCTGGCGCGCGACCTCGACATCCTGGTGACGACGATCGGTGAGGTTCCTGGCGGCAAGGTCATTCCGGCCGGGCGTTTGCGCGAGCCGATCGACGCCGCCGCGCGCGCGCACGTGCTCGTGGTGTCCGACGCGACCGCCGGCGCCGCGGCGTCCGAAGCCTGGACGCTCGGGATATCGCAGTCGTGCGGCGTGTTGCGTAGTCTGGGCGATGCGGTTTCGTGCGCGGCACCGGCATCCGGCATCCGGCATCCGGAGTCGCACTCCGTGATCGCCGTGGCCGGCATCGCGCATCCGCAGCGATTCTTCGATGCGCTGAAGTCAGCCGGGCATCACGTTGTTGAGGTGATGCCGTTCGGCGATCATCACCGCTACACCGCGAGTGACGTGGCGGCGATCGCTGCGAAGATGCAGGCGAGCGGCGCCGCTGCGGTGTTCACGACCGACAAAGATGCGGTGCGCTTCGACGCCCTCGGCGCAGTCCCGTTTCCGCTGTATCGCATCCCGCTGACGGTCACGTTCGACCCACCGGAGGTCGTGTTCGACTCGGTGCGGGCGATGCTGGCGTCTTTCGCTCACGCACGTGAGCCACGGCAGGACGCGTGAGAGAGGCCATCGAATACTGGGCCGTCGTCGGCGTGCGCGGCATCGCGACGCGGCTGCCAGATTCGTTCGTGCGCGCGTGGGGGTCGGCGCTCGGCTGGCTGTTCTACGTCCTCGATCGCGCGCATCGCCGCGTGACGCTCACCAATCTCGAGCAGTGCTTCCCGAATCGTACCGAACGCGAGCGCCGGGCGATCGCGCGCGCGACGTTCGCCCACTTCGGGCAGGTGCTGCTGAAGCTGTTGACGTTCAGCGCCCTCACGCCCGAGCAGATGCTCGAGCGTGCGGAATACGAAGGTGACGAGCGCGTCCGGCTTGCGTACTCGCGCGGCAAGGGCGTGCTGTTTTTCACCGGGCACTTCGGATTCTGGGAATGCCAGGCACTCGCGCATGGCGTCAAGCTGCGGCCGATCGGCGTGCTGGCCCGCGCCCTCGACAATCCGCGGCTGAACGAGCTGCTCGAACAGATCCGCACGTCGACCGGCAATCACGTGATCTACCGGCAAGGCGCGGTCCGGCGGGTGTTGAAGACGCTGGCCGCAGGCGAAGGCGTGGCCTTGCTGATCGATCAGCACATGCACAGCCCCGACGCGATCTGGGTCAACTTCTTCCAGCGGCCGGCGGCGACCACGTCGACGCTCGCCGCGCTGGCGCTGCGCACCGGCGCCGCCGTGATTCCGGTGTTCGCGGAGCCGTTGCCCGGCGGCCGATACAAGTTCATCTACGAATCGCCGGTCCAGCCGCCGCAGGGTGATGGACCGGAGGCGATCCGCGAATTCACGCAGCGATGCACCGACGTGCTCGAGATGCACGTGCGCAAGAAGCCGGAGCTGTGGCTGTGGATGCATCGCCGATGGCGCGATGCGCCGATTCCAGACACACCGGGGATGTTCCCCAGGGCCAGGAACGAAGAAACTGACAGCAACAGCTGAATGACTCAGCGACTCGTCGTCATCGCGCCGAATTGGCTTGGCGATGCCGTCATGGCATTGCCGGCGCTGGCCGATGTACGCCGCCATTTCGCCGACGCGCATCTCACGGTAGCGGCGCGGCCGTCGGTGGCGCCGATGTTCACGATGGTCGATGGCGTGAACGACGTGATCACGCTGCCGGGCGGCGGCGGGCTGCGGGCGCTGACCGGCTGGAAACGTAACGCCGAGCAGTTGTCCGCCGGCGCGTTCGACATCGCCATCCTGTTTCCGAATTCATTCGCAACCGCGTGGACCGCGTCACGTGCCGGCGTGCGCGAGCGGTGGGGTTACGCCACCGACGCGCGCGCCTCATTGCTGACGCGCGCGATTTCTAAGCCGCAGGGGGAAGTCCACCAGCGTGAGTACTACCAGGCGCTGACGACGGCGCTCGGCACCGACGCGGGTCCGCCGTTCGCGCGCGTGCGGCCCGATGCGGACAAGGCGCGGCAACTGCTGCGCGACATCGGCCTCGACCTCGACGAGCCGTTCGTCGTGTTCGCGCCCGGTGCTGCGTACGGCCGCGCCAAGCAGTGGTTGCCCGCGCGGTTTGCCGAACTGGCCGGCATGATCATCAACGATCGCGGCTGGAACGTGATCATGGTCGGCGCAAAGGCCGATCGCGATGCATGCGAAGAGATCGAGGCGCGCCTGCCGAGAACGGGCACGCGCATGAACCGGCTGATCGATTTTTGTGGCAAGAGCGACCTGCCGACGCTGGCAGGCATCCTGTCGCAAGCGCATGCAGTGGTGTCGAACGACTCCGGCGCGATGCATCTGGCCGGCGCGGTCGGCGTGAAGACCATCGCCATCTTCGGGCCGACCAACGAGCGACGCACGTCGCCGCTCGCGGCGGCCGCATCCGCGCCAGCGCCCGTCGTCATCACGCACGACGTGTTCTGCCGCCCGTGTATGCTGCGGGAATGCCCGATCGATCACCGCTGCATGCGAGGCGTTGCCGCCCGTGATGTGTTGGCGGCGATCTGAGGGATTAGGGATTAGGGATTAGGGAGATGAAGGTTGAGTAAGCGCGCCGTGTTCTTGGATCGCGACGGGACGTTGAACGTGGACGTCGGGTATTTGCATCGGCTCGAGGATCTCGAGTTGTTCCCGTGGACCGCGGATGCGCTGCGCCTGTTGAAGCGTGCCGGCTACACACTCGTCGTCGTGACCAATCAATCGGGCATCGCGCAGGGGTTGATCGATCCGTCCTTCATCCAGATCTGCCACGACGAAATGCGCGCGCGGTTGCAGCGCGGCGGCGCCGACCTCGACGCGTTGTATTACTGCAGCCATCACCCGCGCGGCTCGATCACGGAGCTTGCGACGGAGTGCCGTTGCCGTAAGCCCGCGACGGGGATGGTGGACGATGCCGTGCGGGACCTCGGGATCGATCCGACTCGCTCGTGGGTGGTCGGCGACAAGTGGATCGATGTGCAGCTTGGGCACGCCGCTGGAGCGCGATCGATTCTCGTGCGCACCGGGTGGGGCGCCGAGCAGGAACAGAAACGGCCCGCGGGCCAGCAGGTCGAGGCGATCTGCGATAACCTCATCCACGCGGTGTCGGTGATTCTCCAGCATGACTGATCGTTTGCTGTCCTTGATCGGCGCTTGCCGCGGCAAGCGGGTCGTGGTGTTCGGCGACTTGATCGCCGATGAATTCGTCTACGGCCGCATCGCGCGCGTGTCGCGCGAAGCGCCGGTGCTGATCCTCGACTACGACGCGACGGAAGTGGTGCCCGGTGGCGCCGGTAACGCGGCCAATAACGTCGCCAGTCTCGGCGGCACGGTGCGGCTCGTGTCGCTCGTTGGCCGCGACGAGCCAGGACGCCGATTGTTTTCCGTGCTGCCGCGCGCAGTGGAACGCGCCGGCCTGAGCCGTCCGAGCGGCTATCGCACGCCGGTAAAGACGCGCATCCTCGCCGGCGGCATTCACTCCGCAAAACAGCAGGTCGTGCGCATCGATCGCTACGCCAGCATCCCGGTCACCGATGCACAACGCGCGCTCGCCGAGCGCGCCGCACGCCAGGCGATTCGCACCGCCGATGCGGTGCTGATCTCCGATTACGGCTCGGGACTGGTGCAGCCGCGATTCGTCGCCGAACTGGCTGCCTCGCTGCGAAAGAAGAAGGCGCGCGTGCCGATCCTGATCGATTCGCGCTACGCGCTGACGCGGTACCGCGGCCTCACTGCGTGCACGCCGAACGAGTCAGAGGTCGAGCAGGTGCTCGGGGTCAAGATCGACGACAACAAATCCGCCCTCGAACGCGCCGGCCGGGCGTTGCTGAAGCGGACGCGCATGGCCTGCGTGCTGATTACGCGCGGCAGCCGCGGCATGGCGGTGTTCGAACCCGGCAAGCCGACGGTGCACATCCCGATCTTCGGGTCCGATCAGATCGCCGACGTCACCGGCGCCGGCGACACGGTGATGGCGACGATGACGCTGGCGCTGGCGGCGGGAGCGTCGTTCGAAGAGGCCGCTCGCCTGGCGAACTATGCGGGCGGCCTGGTGGTGATGAAGCGTGGCACTGCGACCGTGTCCGCTGCCGAATTACGTCACGCGGTTCGCCATGGGTGAGATTCTCGGGCGCAGCGAGTTGGCCGCGTGCGTCGCGCGTGATCGTTCCGCCGGCCTGTCGATCGCGTTCGCCAACGGCGGCTTCGATCTCCTGCACGTCGGCCACGTGCGCTACCTCGAAGGCGCGAAGAAGCAAGCGGATCGCCTGGTCGTTGCGATCAACAGCGACGAATCGATTCGCGGCCTGAAGGGCCCGTCACGCCCGATCCTTTCCGAAGCCGATCGCGCCGAGCTCGTCGCCGCCTTGCGCGCCGTCGATTACGTCGTGATCTTCGCCGAGCCCACCGTTGCCCCCTTGCTCGAGCTGTTGAAGCCCGACGTGCACTGCAAGGGTACCGACTACACCGTCGACACCGTGCCCGAACGCGAGACCGTCCGCGCCTACGGCGGCCGCATCGCCATCGTCGGCGACCCGAAGGATCATTCGACGACGGATCTGTTGTCGCGGCTGAAATGAAGATCTTGATCGTTCGGCTGAGCGCGCTGGGCGACATCGTGCATGCGCTGCCCGTCCTGGCCGCAATCCGCAAGGCGCATCCCGATGCGATCGTCGACTGGCTGGTGGAAGAAAGCTACGCGTCGATCCTGTCGTTTGCGTCTGGCTTGCATCGACGCGTGATCGTGCGCGCCGCGCGCAGCTTCGAGATGTCCGACAGCGTCTCGTTCGGCGGCGCCCCCGGGTACCTGCAGGCGGTCTCGTACTTGCGCGCGCAGCGCTACGATGCCGCGCTCGACCTGCAGGGACTGATCAAGTCGGCCGTGTGGGCCCGCGCCTCCGGTGCGCGTCGCGTGATCGGGTTCAGCAGGACGCACCTGCGCGAGCCGCAGGCGGCGTGGTTGTATTCGGAGACGGTCACGCCGAAGGACGCGCCGCACGTGATCCACAAGAACCTCTCGGTGCTGTCGGCGCTCGACATTCCGTCTGCTGCGATCGACATTCCTCTCGTGCCGCACGCTTCGTCGGACACGATCGAAGCAGTCGATCTCGCGGGCGGCTCGCGCAGCTACGTGGTGATCAACCCGGGCGCGGCGTGGCCGAACAAGCGCTGGCCGCCCGATCGTTTCGGCGCGCTGGCCGCAGCACTGCGCGAGCGCACCGGACTGCGATCGCTCGTCACGTGGGGGCCGTCGGAACGCGCGCTGGCTGAATCAGTCGTCGCGGCGTCATCCGGCGC
This sequence comes from uncultured Acidobacterium sp., assembly GCA_964495855.1. Taxonomy (GTDB): domain Bacteria; phylum Acidobacteriota; class Vicinamibacteria; order Vicinamibacterales; family UBA2999; genus 12-FULL-67-14b. Next base: position 8,381 of record CAZBYY010000132.1, read on the forward strand.
GGCCTCGGCGGCGCCGTCGACCACCGTGTCGGACCTCGCGGTGGTGATGCGTAATGCAGCGCTCGTCATCTCGGGTGATACTGGTCCGTTGCATATCGCCGCCGCCATGGGCACACCACTCGTCGGGTTGTACGGGCCCACCTGGCCGGCGCGTAATGGGCCGTGGCATCCGGACGACGTGGTGATCTCCCGCGCCGATGCCTGCAAGTGCCATCACAAGCGCGAGTGCCTGATCGGCTCACCGTGCATCAACGACATCAGCCTCGACGACGTGATTGACGCGTGCGTGCAGCGACTCGCACGTCGCGGCCAGCGTGACGGCGGACACGCATGAGGCAATTGCTCGCGCGCTGGCGTGTCACCCTCGGCTTCGTCTTCGCGTTCGTCGTCTTGTACCTGGCCACGCCGACGCTGCCGTCGCTGGCGATCGGCGCGGTGGTGGCGCTGATCGGCGAGTCGATTCGCGTATGGGCCGCCGGTCATCTCGAGAAGAGCAAGGAGGTGACCTCGTCCGGACCCTATCGCTACACGAGGCACCCGCTCTATCTCGGGTCGTCGCTGATCGGCGTGGGCATGGCGATCGCGTCGAGCAACGCGATCGTGGTGGCGATCGTCATCGCCTACCTGGTGTTGACGTTGACGGCGGCGATGCGCAGCGAGGAAGCGCACCTGCGCGAGAAATTTGGCGATGCCTACGATGCCTACGCGCAGAATCGCGGCCCGCGCGTCGAGCGTTCGTTCAGCTGGCAACGCGCGGTGTACAACCGCGAGCATCACACGATGCTCGGCCTCGCGACCGGGCTGTTTGCACTCTGGATGAAAACGAATTCTTAGGAGGTACGGTCCGCCTGCGCGCTGCTACGGCGGACATTCTCCTTGAAGATGGCTTGCCACGAGCGAACCTTCGGCTTGCGGAGTAGGCAAGCTGAAGGTGAGTTGAATGGCGGGGTGGACGGGACTCGAACCCGCGGCCTCTGCCGTGACAGGGCAGCGTTCTAACCAACTGAACTACCACCCCCCAAAGGGGAATTGCAGACTGCAGACTGATGATTCGCGATCTGATCGAGCTGTCACCACTCGATCTCGCAGCATCAATCCCCACCGTAACGCTGGTGGGCGGGAAGGGACTCGAACCCCTTACATCCGGCGTGTAAA